>JAISOA010000103.1 GCA_031275945.1 Spirochaetaceae bacterium | reverse complement strand
GTACACCTCTCCCAAAAACACGCCCCGTTCTGAGTATTTTATGATTTTTTCAACGCTTTCTTCTTGAACTCCTCCAAAATTAATATCCAGGATGTATAGATTATCTTCTTCATCAAGCTCCACCTGTTCAGCCGCAGAAAAAGATTTCCGGCTATTCCCCGCATCCAGCCGGTATATTAGTTCGCCCCCGGCATTCAAAACAAACACGGTTTGTTTTGAATTTTCAACCACCGCTATTTTTTCTCCATTGCCAATCGCATGATAGGGCAGTTCAAACACGCCGGAATTCCTCCAGGGAGAAAAGCTTATCATGTGTTTATGGAATACCAACACAAGCGAAAGACCCGCAAAGGCGGCAAGAAAAACCAGAAGTAATCTTTTTTCATTTGAAGATATTCCAGAATAGCTTTCTTTATTCGCCGGGACTCTCCTTGCCCGCCTTTCGCGGTAATATAAACCCACTATTACTATTAAGAACAGGGCTGTGGATATGATAAGAATAATCGTTAAGATTACAAGAACATTTCGTTGCAGGTCTTCCTGAACCGTGAACATATTGTATCCTGTTTCAATCAGGGCTACAATCTTCCCCCCTTTATCAAATACGGGGCCGCACACAAAAAGCCAGCTACCACTGCTGGTGGCCACATCCTTTTTGTACACGTAGGATTCCGTATCAAAAACCTCGTGGTAATAACTGCCGCCGGTATAGTTGTCCATGGGCATAAAAATGCCCACGGAATCTTCCAGATCGTACATGGCATATACCTTATCGTCCCGAACCATCCAAATAACCTGGTATATCCGCTCTCCGTTAAATTTTTCCCGCTTAAAAAGGGATTTAAGGGATTCTTTCAGGGTCAGGTATGCATCGGTATCGTATTGATCCGGCGAAGAAAGTGAGGAGAGTATATCCGTATCAACCTTGTTGGAGATAAGGCGGGAAATATTTTCAAGACCGGCAAAGGCATTTTCTTCATACCGGCTGCTCATTTCATTAATAATCAGGATGGTGGATATGATGGCTCCGAATAAAATAAACACGCTAACCTGCACAAGGGTGTACATGGTTTTATGTGATTGACGGGAAGAAAGAAACCGGAATATCATAAAAATCAGTACAAGAAAAAGACCTCCCTCCAGAACCATGGTGGCAAGCAGAAATATCCGCATGCCCCATAAAAAATTTGAATAGAAATAGGATCTAAATATCCGGCCATCGCCACCCAGATCTTTAATAAAAATACCGGTGTCCGAGGCGGCAAAAATTGAAGTGCCGTTATAATTAATCCGGTAATAGGGAAATTCCCCGGGGGCCACAGCAAGGGTGCTGCGGCTTCCGGTAGAAACATCGACGGATACAATTTTGTTTTTTAAAATATCCATAAAGATAAGGTTGTTGTCGTTGTCCGACACTACGGTCCAGGGAAGGCCGTCTTCTTTTTCCGGCAAGGCCCATTCATAGGCAAGAATTCCGTCAAAGCTGTACTGTTTAATATGCCCGGCCTTCGTAGCCACCGCAAACATTCTGTTCCGGACATTTATGCTAAAGCACCCCAGATCCCGAAACGCGTTGGGGTACGAAACAATGGTAACGGTTTCAGCGTCCCCTTCAGGTGTCGTAGGAATTTTTTCAAGACGGAACCCGTCATCCTCAAGTTTAACCAGATAAATTAGTCCGCCATAATATGTCATGCCGCTTATTCTTCCCCGGGTAATAATAAAATTGTCGTTTTTATATATATATGAATACAGCTCTCCCTGGAAGGCGCCATTCGCAGAATATTTTAAAACCCGTTCGGTATTATTTTTTTCCGTGCCCCGGAAATTCGCATCCAGAATATACAGATTATTCATTTCATCAAGTTCCGCGAACTGCGCGGTGGTAAAAGATTTTTTGCTCCCTCGTCGTGCGGTTAAACGGTATACCAGCGTTCCCTGGGAATCAATTACCGATACAGCCTCTGTTGAATTTTCTATAATCGCGGTTCTTGTTCCATTGCTCCCGGCCCACACAGGAAGTATCAATTCACCGGTTCGTTTCCAAAGCGAAGGGCTTAATTCCGTCTTGTTTAAAAACAAAACACCGGAAAGGATTATAAAACTAAGAAGGCAAATAAAAAATGCTCTTCCGGCTACTTTACGTTTCATAGACACTCCCCTGTTTTGGTAAAAATACAAAAATACTTCCGCCACATTGTATGGGCCCCCAAATGTTTTTTAAATGTCCGCAGGCCCGGGTTACCCATATCTTCGTTTATATTAAAATAAAAAACATCGGAAAAAAAATGTTTTGCCGACATATAAATAAGATAGACAAAAAAATCATTTACCGTTGACTTGCCAAAAAATAAAGAAGCGCTTTGACTGCTTATCTTTTCGCAGATGGTAAAACCAACGGGGGATCCATCGATAAACCCAATCAGGCCCCGGTGTATTCTATGGTTGAATATTTTTACCATATATTCCAGGGCCTTTTTTTCACACCCCGCAAAGGATCGGCAATAATCACAATTCCTGCCCTTGCACCATTGGTTTTCAATTTCAAGGCACAGATGCAGATTATCATCCGTTACCGGATGCAGCAAAACCAAAGGTTTATCAAGAAATTTTTTAATCCGGTTTCGTTTGTTAAGATTAATTCCCCCGGACAGCTCCAAAATATCCGCCGTCCGGTAAACATATTCGCTGTGATCATCGCTGTATTCCGTCTTTACCGTATAACCTTCAAGGGTCTCGAAATCCTTAAGCAGCCTCTGATCAATCGCGCCGATGGACAGCTGCGGAATATTCGCCTCCCTGGACAGGCCGTAGAGCAGATCAATAATCTGCCGGAGGGAATCTGCGGGAATGTCCCCCGAACGGTGCAGAGCAAAATAAAGGGGAATTCCGCCATAAAACGGATTGTCGCCGCAAAACCAAACGTTGCAAAGGCAATCCCGGATAATTTTATATACACAGTTAAATTCTATTCCCCAGCTTGCGGCCATGGTGGCGTTTAGATCCATTAACACGCAGTCGTACTGGAAAGATCGAAAAACCGCCATGCTTTCCCCGGTAACGGGAAGAAACCCCCGCAGAAGTAAAAAATTGTATAATTTACTGGTCCCTTCCGTCACTGCCCTTCCCTTTGCCGGCATCCTTTTGCCGGGTCTTGTTTTTCAATTCTATGGAGTATACAGCTATTTTTTCGCCACAGTTCATAGGCGCTTAATTCTCTTTTAAAAGAACGCAGTCCCAAATTTCCCATATCTTCGTTCATATTCATATAGGTACAGTCCGCAAGATAACCCGTTGCTAGTTTATAGATAAGATACATAAAAAAGTCGCTAACCGTAGCCTTCCCAAAATACATGCAGGAAAGCTGAGGATCTCTTTTTTCACAGATCACATATCCCGAAGCCGCACCTTCGTAAAAACCGATAAGGCCGTAATAAATTTGTTCATCAAAAATATCGGCCATAATTTCCATGGCCTTTTTTTCGCATCCGCTAAAGGAGGCGCAGTAGGTACAATCCTTGTCCCGGCACCACCGGTGTTCTATTTCAAGGCAAATGTGTATATTTTCCCGTGTGATGGGAATTAGCGTAATATCATCCTCCCGGGCCAGAAATTTTTTTATCCTGCTTCGCTTTTTATAATTATCCCTGCCCAACAGATTTGCCAGATCCGCCGTCCGGTAAACATATTCACTGTCGGCCTCGAAGGATTCAATCTTAATAGTATATCCGGACAGGTTTTGATAATCCGCAATAAAACTATCTGCGATAAATTTTATCTGCAGAAAAGAAAGCCCCGCTTCCATGGACAGATCGTACAAAATATCTATGATCTGGTCCAGGGGATATGCGGGGGTTTGTTCCGGCCGGTGCAGGGCAAAATACACGGGTTTTCCTTCATAAAAATATACACTGCATAGGTATCCCTGTATAATCTTGTACAGCCCGTTATAAACAAAAGACCAGCTGACAATAATCGTCGCAGACATTTCCTGGAACATACTGCAGCCTTCACGGGTCTTAAAAACACTGTAACTGGCCTTATTGGCTGGCAAGAAACCTCTTTGACAAAAGAAATCATAAACTCTACGAGTTTGAATGTCCACGGCGTTTCTCCCACTGGTATGCGCCAAAGAGTAATGCCCCCGCCACTATAATACCGGCAGCATAACCCGGCAGGGACTGCCGGAATATCCCCGCGCACACAAAGGATACGATACTGCTAAAACAAATTACCAGCGCATAGGGTAGCTGGGTTTTTACATGACTGATGTGATCACACCGGGCGCTGGCAGAAGACAGTACCGTGGTATCTGTAATAGGTGAGGCATGATCGCCAAAAACCGAACCCGCCAGGATTGCCCCAAGAAATACAGGAAACATCGACGGATCCGTGGCCCGGGCAATAATTGCCACAAAGGGTATGATCATCAAGAAGGTTCCCCAGGACCCAAGCCCGGGGGCTATTAAAGCAGAGATGGCAAAAATTGCCACGGGCAGGAACGAGACGTTTACGGAATCCCTGTGGAACCGCATAAGGGATTCAACAAAATTTCCTGCCCCCAGGAATTCCGTAGTAATTACGCTTAAGGACCATGCCAGAATAAGGATCAGGTTCACTTCAAACATCGATTTCATGCCGTCCAGGACTCCGGTAAAGAATTGGTGTACCGAAAGCAGCCGGCGGGGAATATACAGTATAAAACAAAGAACAATAGCAGCCAAACAGGCAAAGCTAATCGCCATGGTGGTATCCGCCGCAGCATAGGCGTCAATGATGGATACTTTTTCCGGCCCAAAGTAGCCCCCAAGCCATGCAATAGCCATAAGGGTAAAAAGAACTACCATGACATTGGGCAGGACAAGGTCAATTATTTTGCCCTTGCTTTTTCCCTCCACAGAAACAGGGGGGCGCCCTTTTTGCATGCCCGCCTGGCGTCTTCGCATGGCAAAAAAATCTTTTCCGGTAAAGGCAATATAAAAGCCCAAAACCAGGGCAAAAATTCCGTAATAATTATAAGGAATAGATTTAATAAATACAAACAGGCCCTTGTCGATTCCGGCGCTTTCTACCGTTTGGGTAATAGTCGGAGACCAGCTTGAAAGGGGGGCCAAAATGCAAACCGGCCCCGCGGTGGTATCAATAAAGTAGGCCAGTTTTTCCCGGGAAATTTTATAGTCATCCACGGGACGATCCATTACCGATCCCACCACCAGGCAGCTAAAATAATCGTCGATAAAGATAAGAACCCCCAGGGCCATGGTGGCCAGGGAAACTCCCCGGGAAGTTTTTATTTTGCGGGCAATCCAGCGTCCGTAGGCATGATGTCCCCCGGAACGGCTAATAATGTATACCAGGGCCCCAAGCATGTAAATAAATCCGATAAGGGCAATATTCTCCACTGCGCTGTTAAAAATAGTAGAAAACAGTAAATGCAAAAAGTCCAGAACCCCCGCCTTTAGCATAAGCGCCCAGATTGCCGCCCCCGCCGCAATGCCAATAAAAAGAGAGGCAATTACATTCCGCAGCAAAAAGATAGTACCAATAGCAATAATAACCGGTACAAATGCCCACAGTTGGGCATTCACGGGGTCGGTTATGGGTTCCATGTTTCCCTACTTTTTTTCAAACATAAATATGCTGGGTAAATTTGGATCCTGCAGACGCCGCTTGGTCTCTTCCAGGCAAATTCTTGCACAGGCATCTTCAGGATCCGCTTCCACAACCTTCTTAAATCGCTGCAGGGCAGCCCTATAATCTTTTGTATGGTACTTTCGAACCCCCGATTCAAATACCCGCCGGGTGGCAATCCTCCGTTTACGAACAAGGGGCGGCAGAGCGTCCAGCACATCAAACACCCCCACCACTTCGTTAACCCCCGCCGCCCGGATCATACCGATAAAGCGGTATTGAAATTCCTTTTCACTACCAGAAACCGCATTCAGGGTATCCATGGAAACAAGCATACCTGAACGCACCTGTTTGGTAAGGGATTCCAATCTGGAAGCCAAGTTAACATTCTTTGAAATAACCGTACTGGAAAGCCGCTCATTTTCACCCACAATTCCCATCATTACCGATCCGCTGTGAATGCCTACGCCAATGTTAATGCCGTCGCCCCCGATTTTAACCTTAGTTTCGTTATTTAATACCAAATCCTGGTACAGTTCTATTCCCGCCCGCATGGCATCTTTGGCGTTAATAAAAAGCGCCATAACCGCATCGCCAAGGTACTTGTCAACAAAACCGTTATGCTTGCGGATAATGGGGCCTGCAATGCCCAGGACGGTATTAATAAAGACAAAATTTTCGTTTGCGGACATCATTTCCGAATTTATTGAAAAAGCCCGGATATCAAAAAAAAGCACCGTCAAGTTCCGTTGGACATGATCGCCCAGTTTCATTTTTGTAATATCCGAAACCCCCAACTGCTTCATAAACTGGAGGGGAACAAAACGGATGGTCGATGCATTTAAACTGGAAATCTGAGAAAACTGTTTCTGCAGTTCTTCGGCCATAAAGTTAAGGCCGCTGCTTAGGTTTCCAATCTCGTCCCGGGCCCGGTAAGTAACCCGGGAATCGTGCTTCCCCTTTCCTATATCCTCCAGCACCTTGGAAATATTCGACAGGTACTTAATGATAATAAAGATAATAACCGCCAAAACAAACAAAATGACAAGACAAATAAACGTTCCAACGACGATTAATTCCCGCTGCTGTTTAAAAAGGGAAATTTCATAGCTGGTCATATCCATACCGATTTCAATAATACCGATAATTTTCCCCGCGGTGTTGCGAATGGGGGCGTTTGAATATGCCCAGGTACCGTAAATATAGGGAACGATATTTACAAAGGGCTTCCCCTGGCTTGCAAGTTCGTATTCGCCGGTACCTTCTTCTATGTAGGCATAGGGGCGGAACATGTTAATTTCATCGTTTGACTGGGCCAGCCAAAACAAGCGGTTCTCTACTATTTTGTAGATCGCCGCATAATAGGCTTTGTTCCATTCGTCCTGATTGTCCCCGCAAATATCTCTTAGGGTCTGGGATAAGCTCCGGTATGTGGCGGTTTTAAAGTCCCTTATGGTCCTAAGGCTGTCAACCTCGTCGCCGTTAATAAGCTTGGCCGATATGGTCGATGCAATATTCAGTTTATTGTGTATTTCTTGATACAATTGCTCTTCCATAAATTCAAACATAATAGTATAGAATACAATAAAGGCGATAATGATTATGGGGATAATCAGGATCGTCTGTTTAATGAACAGGGAAATATAACGGTCTAAAATATGGACAATTAAGATATACAGTCCCATCAAGAAGCTAAATATTCCCAGGACAAAGGCGCATTGAACTATTAGTATCTCGTACCGCTCCCGTTCCGGAAGGGTTATTTCGCCGTCGTAGGTTCTAAAATCATTGCCGTTGTAGTACCAAACTTTTTCGCCGTATACGCCGGCAAAATGCTGGTTAAAAAAGCCGAATTTTGCAAGCCCAAGCCCCGGCATTTCCCCATGACCGGTTAGGCTTTCAAAAAAAGTCCGGGGAACCACCTCTTCCAGTTCATCCCCCCGGATCCGGTAAACAAATGCGGAAATCATGTCAAAAAAAACGATGTTTCCTGCGGAATCATAATTAAGATACCAGGGAATAATCCCCCCGGCATCCTGGGAAAAATCAAAGGAAGCCCGCAAAGACAGGCTGCCGTCTTTAACTTCGTAAATGTTCCCATCCCGGGTGGTGTAGATAAAATTATTAAAATCCTTTAATGCCAACTGGGCAACGGAAAAATCCGAAACCCCCTCTGAAAAAATAGATGTCGCCATCGTATCCAGAAAGGTATTGTATTGATACAAATACACCCTATCCCGGGTTGCCCGTGAAAATGTAAGGATCCCCCCCTCGCAGTTCATCGATCCAAACTGGGGAAAAGAATGGGGATTGTCTTTGGAAGTATCATAGTTGGCAATAAAAATATCTTTTACATAATTACCGTTGGCGTCATATTGCCTAATTATATCCCGGGTGGTCATGTAGGCATCGTAGGCCATTTCCATCCCGTAAATATACAGATTGTCATTTTCGTCTATGACGCTGTCATAAATCCTAACATACTCCTTCCATTTATCAATATTAACCGTGTATTTTATCTGCCCCGCCGGGTCCATGCAGATAAGCCGGAAGGTGCCATTGTCAATAATGTAGAGATTCCCGTCTCTTTCGTATTTGGCGGAAAAGGCGGCGTCAAGGACCATGGTGGTCTGAAGAACCGGTCGCCTTAAAAAGTCCCGCCCTACAACACAGAGTAAAACGCAGCTTATAAAAACAACCATGCAGGCAACAAACAGTCCCACCGGTTTTTTCTTCTTGGCCATACCGTGAAAGTAATATACTCTACCTGGGCAAAAATAACAAGAGAGCCTCCGAAAATTCAGGTTTTCAGCGCCAGGTTGTACCGGATGACAAAAAAAACCCAGCCTATAAAAAAGGCGCCTGACCACGCTAAAGTGGTCAGGCGCCTTTCCGAGTACGTTTTCTGTAGTACCGATGCCAAGCTTTGGCCCCCGGAACCTCCGCCAATCCGGACAACCGGATCCAGGAGGCCGGCGGCCGCTGAAAAACCGCGGCCCTTCGGCCCTGTTACTGCAGAAGCTGGAGAACCGTCTGTGCCTTTTGATTGGCCTGAGCAAGCATGGCGGTACCGGCCTGATTGAGGATCTGGTGCGTAGTATACGACACAGTCTCGTTGGCCATGTTGGTATCGCGAATGCGGGATTCGGAAGCCTGCATATTTTCGGCTCCGATGTCAAGGCCGCGCACAGCGTGTTCCAGACGGTTCTGATAGGCGCCAAGATCTGCCCTTTGTTTATTGATCTTTTTAAGCGCTTCGTCAAGGGTTCCAATGGCACGGTTGGCACTGTCCGGGCTGGACAATGAAAGAATCGACTCGTCACCGACGTTCCGGACCCCAAGGCCCTTGGCAGTCATGGTGCCGATAAACACCTGTTCCCGCTGATCCATGTTGGCGCCGATATGAAGCCACATAGATGCGGTAACCACATTTTCGCCGATAAGCCGGCCAAAGCGACCGGTTAACACATTCATACCGTTGAACTGGGCGTGGGATGCAATCCGGTCTACTTCATCAATTAAAGCTGAAACTTCGACCTGAATGTACATTCTGTCTTCTGCGGAATAAATACCGTTAGAAGCCTGTACTGCCAGCTCACGCATACGCTGCATAATGTCCTGGGTTTCCTGAAGGTAGCCTTCCGTAACCTGAATGAACGAAATACCGTTCTGGGCGTTGGTAGACGCCTGATTCAAGCCGCGAATTTGGCTTCGTAACTTTTCGGAAACAGCGAGTCCAGAAGCATCATCACCGGCGCGGTTAATACGCATGCCGCTCGACAGTTTTTCCATGTTTTTATCCAGAGACACCTGGGTAACTTTAAGGGACCTGTCGGCAAACATTGCACTGAGGTTGTGGTTAATGATCATACAATACACTCCTTTGGCTGTTTTCGGCGGTCCCCGTCCCTATGACGAAGTTCCGCCGTGGCATCCGTGCCATTGCATATTGTTTTGCTGATGCTCGACAATATACCTTGGAATTCTGTTATCCAAAACTCCACAAACATTTGCTCTTTGGATCGTTCGTTTGAACGTTCCACGTGCCGTCCCAATAAAACAAATTTTACCGGGAAAGAACCCTCGACCCACCCGTCCCCGGAAGGGTGAGGATATTCCAGACCTACGGCCATGGAGGCCCGACGGGCACAGGGCTTTTAGTCCAGTTCATTATAAGTGTCGGTTTTTACGAAAAATGCTTTAGGGGAATTTCACGGCCCCAGGGGAAAGACCCGGGACCGCCGGGGCGCTTGCGTTTAAGGCAGGGAACGGCCATCCGCCCCGGACAAATTTACGTCCCGGGGGTACGCAGGACTGCGGCCCGCAGCCCCTCCCGGGGATCGCCCTTGGGAAGGGATTTGGCGGCCTCAATTAAGCGGCGCAGTCCGGCCAGGCCCGGCGGGTCCCCCGAATCCGGCAGGGTTTCACAGATCTGCCGGTACAGGCTTTTTAAAAAGGAGTCTTCTTCATGATAGAGCCGAAAAAGGTCCAGGTAGGCGTTGTTTACCGAAAGGGTCGCAAAACCCCGGTAGTCTTCTCCCGTAAAGCGGCTTTCGTATTCACCGGCAAAGCGTTTCTGGGCCCCGGCAATTATCCCGGCCTTTCGCTGCAGTTTTACTTCCCGGTTCAGGGAAGAATCACCGTAGACCGCCTCTAATTCTTGTATAAGACCCCGGATGTATTCCCTAAAAACCCCGGCATCCGCGGCCTCCCGGTCAATGGCCAGGTATTCCGGGGATTGGAGGCCAAAACGGCCTGCGATATAAAGCCGTGCCCCCGTGGTTCCTATAAATTCCGCCAGTTGTTCATTAAACTGGGCCTGGCCCCGGAGAAATACTGTGGCATGGACCAGCTCGTGGATAATTAGATCCGCCAAATGGTATTCGCTGTACTTTTTCATATATGAATACAGGGGATCCCTGAACCACCCCAGGGTGCTAAAGGCGTCTACGCCCCGGACCCATACATCCAGGCCCTCTGCCCTTAGCGACAAGGCCTCTTTTCTGGCTCCGGCGGTATCAAAAAAACCCTTGTAGGGAACAGTCCCCACCACCGGAAAGGTCCATTCATGGCGGGTAAAGGAATCGGCCGCGCAGGCGGAAACCACCGCCGCCAGATAATCCCGGTCAATTTCCACATACCGGGTATAGTTCTTACTTTCCCGAAGGCCCAATTCGTTCATGGCAAAACGGCGTATATCTTCTACCCGGCTTATAAATGCTCTGGTTTCCGGATCCGCCGTATCCTCCAGATCTTCCAGGGCCACGGCCTTCCCCAGATACCCCAGCATGATGGCTCCCTGTTTAAGGGTATAGCAGCCGGAAAAAACCAGCGCCCCCGATAAAACGGCACAAGAAGCCAGCACGGGAATAAAAGTCAGCCAAAAACCTCGTATACTCATACTGCCACTATAAATTTTATTACGTACATGGTAAACTCAATTCCCATGGGACATGCACAATTTGCCGGCAGATTTTGCCGTAAATGCCTTTACAGTTCCCTTTCGGTAAAGGATATGATCCGGTTTGTCAAAATGGTGGACCCGGATTACGACATATATAAAAGGAGCGGGTATCCCCAGGATCACCCTATTCCCAACCAAGATGCGGCCACCCGGATCGTTTCCGATATAATACATGACGGCTATTATATAGACTTTGTGGAGCTTTTAATCGAGGTGGATAGATCCGGCTATATGGGACGCCGGTATGAACTTCGGGGCCTGGACGACGTGGTGGGCGACATTATTCAGGCGGGGTTCAGCTATGACAAGACCACAAAGCAGTTTTTTGAAAATCAACGGGAAAGGATAAGCCGTAATTGGGGCCGTCTGGTGGACGGGAATGAACGGCAAATGGCGGTGCTGCGGCTGGACATTGCCGGTAATTCCATTCTGGTTAAAGAAAACCCCCGGAACTGCATCGAAAAAGCCTATGGGGATCTGCGGACCATCGTTACCAAGGCTGTGGTATCGCGGCTGGGCAGACTTTGGTCCTGGGAGGGAGACGGCGCGTTGGGGGCCTTTATGCTGGGAAATTACAACCGTATGACGGTGCTTGCGGGGATGGAAATACTAAACGAAATGTTCTTATACAACAGGACCGCCAATCCCCTTAATTCGGAGCTTAAAATACGGCTCTCTGCCCATTCGGGGCCGGTGGTATACTACAACAACGAAGCAGAATGTCTAAAGGCCGATACGATTAAAAAGGCCGTAACTCTGGAATCGAAAGCGGCGGTTCCCAATTCTCTGGTTATTTCCGAAAGCCTGGCGGTAACCTGTGAACAGATCCTGCTTAACATTTTTAGTACCGAAAAGAATTCCCCCAGCGGCAAATACCGGTCATACCAGATATGCCAGGAGAAACTATGAGCCTGTATATTTTTTCCAAAAAAGAGGCCGCCCTAAAGGGACTTTTTAAAAAGGCCTCTCCTGTTTTTTCCGGCCTCAAAGACCTGTCCAAGCATAAGGCCCAGGAGGGGGATATTTCGTACCTAGACCTTTCCGGTCTTACCGCTGCGGATGCAAAAAAAACGGCAACCCAGCTTAAAAAACGCTGCAAAGATACGCCCTGGGGCATTATCGATCCCCGGGGAAGCAGCAAGGATCCCGCACTGTGGTTTTTCGCGGGGGCCTCCGATTATCTGGGCCCCGGCGCTCTGGCCGGAGTTGACCCAAAACGGCTTAGCGCCGCCGCCCTGTGGCGCCAGGGGCCCCAGGAAGATTCCGCCCGGGAAAAACGGCCCGGGGCAGGGATAGGGCTGCCTAAAACGGGCATTAAACTACCCGGGGGGAGAATCCCCGGGTGGAAAGAAATACCCACCGGGAAGCTTATGCCCTTCTATCTGCTGTACTGCTCCCTCCAGGGAAAAAACAACCTGACCACCCGGTTTGGGGAAGAAGCATACTCCCAACTGCACAAACGCTTTTTAGCGCATCTGTCCCAGAGCTTTCAAAAAGCAGAGGGGCTTGTCTGGATGGATTCCGGCAAAGACTGCCTAATGCTTATTCCCCCCAAGACAAAGAACGCCGAAGAGGCGGTGGTGGCCTGCATTAGGCTGCTCCTTTCGGTGCCCATTATAACCATAGAAACCCTAAACCTAAATGTACCGGTAAATTTTATCTTTGCCCTTCACTACGGAGCGGTAAAATACAAACCGCCGGGGAAAACCGGAACCGTGGTTTCCGATGCGGTGAATTTTATTTTTCATCTAGGGACAAAACAGGCCGAATCGGGACGGCTTACTATCTCCGGCGAAATTCCCGATAACACCATTCCCAAAGCTCTGGAAGACTGGTTTGTCTCTGCGGGGGAATACGAGGGCCGGCAAATCTGGCAGACAAAAAAAATCGGGTACCTGCGGCCCTGGATGTAGCCGGAGGACTATGCCGGGCCGGGCCTGCGGCGGTTCCGGGTATAGCCCCCTTAAAGCCGCAGGGCCTCCACCATGTACCGGATGTCCGTACTGCCGTCGGAATTCTGCTTTTTCATTTCGATCACAAAGATAAGAGATCCGTTCCGGGGAGTAGCAAGAACCCGGCGGATCCGGTAAGAAACAACCCCGGGGCGCCGTATTCCCGCATTGCCCACCGTATAGGTCTTAAGGGATCCGTCCCTGTTTATCCGCTCAAGGCTGATAAAAAAGGAAGAACCCTCCCCTGTTTCAGGGCCCGGTTTTATCAGAACCGCCCGAAAAGAAACGGCCTTTTCAAAATCCCGGAATTCAATGGTTTCGGCGCCGTATAGGTCGCCGTTTTCCATGGAAACATACAGTATCTGTCCTTGCCGAAGATAGCTGACATTATACCGGTCCGCCAGGGCTGCGTTCCGGGTAATAAGCCGGTACAAGGCTCCGGAACCGTCATGGCCCGCCGACACGGGACTATCATGGACATACGAAATTTTCCCCCCGGGAACATAGTTGTTGGAGGAAACATCAACCGCATATAAATCCGCCCAGGGCACAAGGGTCCCCGACCGGACCCCATATTGGCCAAACATGTAGGTTCTGCCATCGGCGGAAAATCCCAGATCCACAAAAACCGCCGTATCCCCTCCCCAGAGAATACATGCCATTGGAAGTAATAGGGCCAGAAGCACGAGTTGTTTATTCATACCGGTCTCCTTATTTAAATGTCGGTCTTTTCAGAATATCTCTTAAATACTATGCTTATCCTATGACTCTGGCTCAACGAAACTATTACTTTAAGGGGGGCATTGTCCTTTCTGCGCTTTGCTTTTTGTGCCTTATAGCGCTGGCGGGAAAACTGCTCCCCCTGTACCCGGTGCTGTCTAAGGCGGCCCTGTACCGTTCCGAAGGGCTTTTTCAGAACCTGGTTGTCCGGTTTTTCAACACCGCACCCCAGGCATCCTTTGCAAGCGTTGCGGCCGCGGTAACGTATGCCCTTGGGGCATCTATTTTGGTATTTGTCTTTTTTGAAAAGACCCAATCGCCGGAAATACTGTTTTTTGGCCTTTTTGGCCTATCCTTTGCCTTTGAGATCCTTAGGATTTTGCTGCCCCTGCAGGAAATCTATAATTTTCCTTCGGTCCTATTGGTTATGGGAACCCGGCTCTTGTTCTCCGGCAGGCTTTTCGGGGTCCTTTCCCTTTTCGCGTCCAGCCTCCATGCGGCGGGGCTGGAAATGCAAAAACAGGGGAAGGTTATCCTTACCATTGTCATTGCCATCCTGGTAATTTCCAGCAGGGTCCCCATTAACGGGCTGGCCTGGGATTCGAGCCTTACCATGGTCTGCGCCTATTCATCCATGTTCCGGCTGGTGGAATACGTGTTAATGGCCATGGCGGTGATAAGTTTTCTACTGGCGGCCTATACCAAGGGAACTGGGGAATACCTTTTTATTGCCCTGGGAACCTTTCTGGTTTCCCTGGGGCGAAGTCTGCTTATCAACGCCGACACTTGGCTCCCCCCCCTGCCGGGCTTACTCATGCTCATTGCCGGAACATGGTTTATTACCGGGCGGCTCCACCAGGTCTATTTATGGTTATAATAGAGTTGCTTAAAAACAGCAAAATGCGGAGCATTGAAACCCGCAGGGTTTCTTGCAAGACTTGTGAAATCAACAACCCCGCCCCAGAGGGCTAAACTTGACCCCCCAGTTAAGACCTGAGTACCATGGACTTGTTCAATAACCCGGTTGGTTATTGAACAGGTCTTGCAAAATGCTCCGCATTTTGCTGTTTTTAAGTGGTTGTTGTTTAAAAACTGAAGTTTTTAAACAACTCTAATAACCAAGAAGCAGGAACCACTAAGATGCAGAAGGCGCACAAAGGGAAAGAAAGATGATTACGCGGTGGTTTTTTATCTTCATATCTGTGGGTCAAGTTTAGCCCAGAGGCTCCCCAGCACAAGCAGGCTCTTGGGTATTAAACCCTCAACACGAATAACCAAGCGGGTTATTGAACAAGTTCAATAGCCGCGCTTATAAAAGAAACCGTACCGCCGCACCCGTAACCAAGGGGACGATGATATTGTCCCAGTCCCGTATGGGAAGCAGTTCCGCCGCCGTGGCGGCCCCGGCGGCGGTAAGGGCGGTACGTAAATCCCCCGAAACCAGCCACGCACTGACAAAGGCCCCCAGAAAGCAGGCCACAGATCCCTCCAGGCTTTTATGGAACAAGAAGGGGGGCCGGATACGGCCAAAAAATTTTCCCGCCAAACTTGCGGTCCCGTCGCCAAAGGCCAGGGCATAAATGGCTATAGCCGCCACCTGGGGGGGAAAGAGCAGCAGGGATAAAAAAGCCCCCACCCCAAGGGTTACGGGCCCCAAAACAAAACGCCCCCTATCCCGCCTGCGGGAGGCAAAAACCGTAAGGAAAGAAATTAGGGGGATTCGCAGCCCCCTGCACCGCAGGGCCTCCATACCCACATAGGCCAGGGTTCCCGCCCCAAGAAAAATCAGCGTATATGCCCGGTTACATCCTGCCATTGGCGGAGAAAGGGCAATAAGAAAATGAAGGGCCTTTCGCACCAGTTCCGTACGCCGCCTGTCGGGAACCGGCAAAGAACTCCGATCCTTTGGTTCGGCAAAAGGCGCCGGATTATCCATGAAATTGAGTATGGCATATTCCGTACTAATGGGGAAGCCGCCATAGCGCCACATACCATAGAAGACTGGACGATACTGAATTTGAACCGGTAACTTCTACCGTGTGAAGCCGTATCCGGCCCGTAAACAAAAACCGGTTGGTGGGCGATACTGGATTTGAACCAGTGACTTCTACCGTGTGAAGGTAGCACTCTCACCACTGAGTTAATCGCCCACCAACCGGTCATGTCCGGAAACGCCCGGACACGCACATTCTCACCGCCGAGTTAATCGCCCAAAAACCACGCCCCCAGGGAACCGAAGGTTCCAGTATCGAATAGGGTCACTATATACTAAATGATATAGGAAAGACAAGGCGTCTTTACCCGAAGCGTTCCGGGGGCGTCCCTTCCCTGTTCGTGGCGGCCTTTTTCGCCAGTTCCTGTTCCAGCCGTCTTTCGCCGGTAATGTCCTGGAGGTTCCCCAGGATAAAAAGCCTGCCTTGACCCCGGTCCACCGGAACGAATGTACAGCGCAGAATCTTCTCTGTTCTGTCTTTGGGGCTCACATACACCATCTCTTGAACAGGGTTTAGGCTTTCCAGCATCTTTCCGTCAAGTTTATGGCTGGCCGCCTGGGCACGGCTAAAGATAAGCACAAAGTATTCTATAAGGTTTTTAAGCAGATGCTCTTTCATTTGGGGGCTTAAGAGATCCGTAAACTTTTCCCCCTCCAGATTGTCTATATCCAAAATGCTTTCCAGGGCCCGGGAATAATTGCCTTGAATAACAAAGTTTTTATCCATGAAAAAAAGCCCCACCCTAAGGGCATCCTTCATGGCGTTGATTGTATCCCGCTCGTCTTTTAAATCCCGGGAAACCGCTTCTGCCGCGGCCCGGGCAGTTTCGGCGGCATCTTTTAGTTCCCGCAGATGCTGATTCTGCCGGTTAACACCGTTCATCATATACAGGTATGCAATAAGACCGGCAAGTACAAAGAAGGCGGACACTATTAATTCCTGTAAAATATGGGAAAAAAACCGCTGTACTATATTAGTCGGGAAATCGCAGCCGACAAAGCCCACCGGTTCCCCTGCGGAATTAAGAATGGGCCCATAGGTAGAAATGGTCCAGCCCCATTCATTTTCATATTCAATACTACTGGTTTGTATGGTCACCGTCTCCAGGGTCCGCAAAATCGGTTTACTGTAACTTTTAATATCTTCTTCTGTACCGGGAAGAGAAAAACTTTCGGTATCATCCGGCGTTGAACTGCCGTCTACGATATAGCGGAAAACCGTACCTTCCACCGGCGCCATGGTATAAAGATAAATAGCGTTGGTTTCCATTTTAAGGGCTAAAAGCTTTACATGGAGTTCCTTAAAATAGGGATCCTCCAGGCTGGGATTTTTACTTAGCCGTTCAAAGGAATCTCCATCGATAATTTCCAGCGCTTCTTTTATAATGGGTATGCCCAATTCAGCGCTGATTGTTTCCGTTAGTCCCATGAGCTGCCGGTAAGACGTAACAAGGACCCCAGCGTAAATGGCGGCGATAAAAAGGATAAAGAAAAAGGTAAACCGCCGTTTAAGAGAAAATTTTTCAGAAGGCTCTTTCATTGTATACCCCATAGATTTGAGTTTGTCAGGGAATAATCCTCCTCTACCTTTACTGTTTTATGGTAAACCCCGCATCCAGTATAGTTTGGCGTAATACTTTTTCATTGGCCGCGGAAAGAGGGCCCAGGGGAAGGCGTACGGGGCCGGAAGGCAGGGCCGCCCAGTTCATGGCGGCCTTTACCGGAACCGGATTGGTTTCGATAAAGGCATGCCTCATCAGCGGAAGCAGTTCATAATGGAGGCGGCGGGCTTCTGCAAAGCCGCCGTTCAGGCAGGCCTTTACAAGGGCCGCAATTTTTCCGGGGATCAAATTTGAAATAACCGACACAAGCCCATCGCCTCCCAGGGCCAGAAGAGGCAGGGTAAAGTTGTCGTCCCCGGAAAGAACCCAAAAGGGATTGGCGCTGCCTTTTCGGGGCAGGGCTATCCGTTCAATTATTTCCATCATTTGGATAATATCACCGGAAGATTCTTTAACCCCCACAATGCCCGGAATGCAGGCAAGTTTTTCCATAAGAGATACCGGAATGTTTCGCCCGGTCCGGGAGGCAATGTTATAGATAATCACCGGCAGTCCTGCCGCAGCGGCAATTTCAAAGTGCCGTATCATGCCGGAATCGTTGGGTTTATTGTAGTAAGGGCTTACCACCAAAACCGCATCGGCCCCCAGATCCTGGGCCCGTTTTACATAGCCCTCCATGTGCCTGGTGGAATTAGATCCGGCCCCGATAATCAAGGGTACCCGGCCTGCGGTTTCTTCCACCGCTATCTTGATCAGATTTTCTTCTTCGTCATCATCCAAGGTCGGGGTCTCGCCGGTGGTACCCAGGGGCACCAGGCCGTTAATGCCCTCTTCTATCTGGAAGGCAATAAGCCGGCGAAAGCCGTCGTAATCAACTGTTCCGTCGTCCTTCATCGGAGTAATCAGGGCCGTATAGGCGCCCTTAAATTCTTTGCTCATGGCAGTATATCCTTTAAAACATCATTCATGGTAAAAACCCCCCGGCGCCGGCCGGGGCCAGCGCCCCCGGAGCCATCCGGCGCCGGGGATCCGGCAAGCCATTCTGCGGCAATTACCGCCCCCAGGGCAAACCCCTCCCGGCCGCGGGCGGTATGGGTTATTTCTATGGTATCCGCAGGAGAGTCAAAAACCAGGGAATGTACTCCGGGCAGAGAGCCCACCCGCAGGCTGCTAAAATGAACAGCGGCTTTTTCCGGCCTGTCCCCGTCCCGCTCCCAAAGCACCTTTGTTTTCCGGGTCATGGCAGACAGGACCCGTTCCATAAGAATCTTCGCTGTTCCCGAAGGGCTGTCTGCTTTTTTATTGTGATGGGCTTCCAGGCCCCCCACATCGTATTCTTCAAAGGGATCCACCAGAGCCGCCGCATAGGAGCAAAGGCGAAAAAAAATGTTCACCCCCAGGGAAAAATTTGCGGACCACAGAAGGGCGCCTCCCCCCGCTTCCACCGCGGCGGCAACTTCGGGCAGCTTGTGGTACCAACCCGTGGATCCCGAAACCACCGCCATTCCCGCCCCCGCCGTAGCCGTAATGTTTTCCGCTGCGGTCTCCGGGCCGGTAAATTCCAGAAGCACATCCGCCTTAGAAGGGTCATAGCGTTCGCCGGGTCTGTTTACCGGATCCAGCACCGTAACAACGCGGTGCCCCCTGGAGCCGGAGACCGTTTCAAGCAGCCGCCCCATTTTTCCGTAGCCGATTAAGCCTATATTCACCGCGGCTCCCTCTTTTTGGGGTCCGGTTTTTTTTTGCCGGGGCTTTCTTTGCCCGCGGCTTCGTCGAAAAAAAAGCGGTGCAAATCTTTAACCAGGCCCGGAGCTTCTGCATCGTTCACGATAAAACTGGTGTTTACCTTGCTTGCCCCATGAGAAACCATCTGTACCTGGACACCTGCTTTTTTACAGAGCCCAAAGGCCTCATGCAGTATTTCCGAAGAATGCCGTACATTCCCTATGATCGTTACAATAGCCTTATCTGTCTTTACCTCCACCCCGGCGTATTGGGAAAGCTCCCGGATTACCGGCGTTAAATCCTCTTCCCCGTCCAAGGTAAGGGAAACGGAAACTTCACTGGTGGCCACCATGTCGATGGAGACGCCGTTCTTTGAAAATTCGGAAAAAACCCGGGCTAAAAAACCCGGCTGCCCAAGCATGCGGGTAGAAACAATGTCCACCAGGGTAACCTTTTTCTTGCTGGTTATGGCCCGGATCCGGGGAGCGTTTTTAACCGGCCCCGCCTCGATGCGGGTACCGGGGGCTACGGGATTATAGGAATTTTTCACCAGCACCGGAGTCTTGGTTTTCATGCAGGGCTGCATGGCCCGGGGATGCAGTACCTGGGCACCAAAATAGGCAAGTTCCGCCGCTTCTTCATAGGTAACGGTTTCCACCGGCCGGGCGTCTTTTACCAGGTTAGGATCCGCCGTAAGGATGCCGTCCACATCCTTCCATATTTGTACTTCCTCCGCCTTGCAGGCCGCGGCAATTATGGTGGCGGAAAGATCCGACCCCCCCCGGCCAAGGGTGGTGATGTTTCCGTTTTCATCCTTGGCAATAAAGCCCGTAATTACCGGCAGCACCCCCTCTGCAATAAGGGTGGGGAAAAAGGAAGAAATGCGGATCCAGCTTTCCCTGCGCAGTTCCGCCTGGCTAAACGCGGAATCCGAAAGGAACCCCGCATCCCAGGCGTCAATGGCCCGGGCATTTAACTTTACTGTATGCAGGTACGCGGCAACAATACGGATGGTGATCCGCTCCCCGAAAGACAATAAACAATCCCGGGTTCTACCGGTTAGTTCCCTGGTAAGGGACACTCCCGTAAGAAGACTCCCCAGTTCCCAAATGAGGTTCTTGACTTCCCGCTGCAGCGGCGAACCCAGCTTAAGTTCGGCAATCGTGGAAAGGTACAGTTCTTCTATTTTCTCTATGGTCACAAAGCCCTTGCGCAGGGCCCCGCCGGCGGCATCCAACAGGTAGTCCGTTGTATTTCCCATGGCAGAAAGAACCAGCACGGGTTTGTATTTAACCCTGGCCTTAACAATTTCCGCCACATTCCGTATCCGTTCGGCGTTGGCAAGCGAACTGCCGCCGAATTTCATGACTATCATCAAAAATCCTTACCTTGCATGGAGGACCCTGCTATCCGCCAATCGACCATGCCCCTTCAGTATAGACATAGGTTCCGCTTTTTCTTCCCTGGGAGTTGTAGTAGGTATCAAAGCTTGAATCGGTAGAAAAAAGCAGGTTTTCATGGGTGTCGTAATAGTTAACCCTGGCGCTAAAACTGTTGCCCTTAGGCCTGTTATTAAAAGCCCGTTTGCCCACCTCTTCCAATCCCGCAGGGATAGTGATACGGTTAAGCTCGTTATTAAAAAAGGCCCCGTCCCCTATCGCTTCGACCCCCTCCCCGATGGTTAATACGGTAATCCGGTTGCCGGCAAAGGCCCCCTCTCCTATGGCGGTAATGCTTGCGGGGATGGTTATTCCCGTAAGCCGGTTCCCAAAAAATGCATAATCTTCTATAACCGTAAGGGTATCGGGAAGTTCCACGGACCGGAGAAGGTTAACCTGAAAACAGCCCCGGGGAATAACCGTAAGCCCCCTGCCTATGGTTACCTTGACCAGCTGATTATTGGCAAAGGCCCCCACTCCCAGAGAGCTAACATTATCCCCAATCACCAGTTCCGTAAGTTTGTTTTCCGCAAAGGCCCCCTTTCCTATGACGGTTACGCTGTCCGGTATGGTAATCTTGGTAAGTTCCTTTCCGGCAAAGGCATAGTCGCCGATGGCAGTTACGGGCATATCGTTAATGGTTTCGGGAATGACCACTTCTTTAACAAAACCCTTAGACCGGACAATGGTAAGCGTTCCGTTGTCTTCTTCCAGGGTTATAGAAAGTCCTGCCTGGGATTGGGAAAAACCAGGGAAAATTACAAGGAGGAACAAAATTAGAAAAAAACGGAATTTCACAATACTACATAGTATATCACACCGGAACAGCCATGACAATAGAAAACACTTCCCGCTCAGAAATACGGTAAAAAAAGACGATGCGCCTTTCGCATGGTTTAGAGAGGGCACGAATAAGCCGGAAAGGAATTGTATGCGGGGGTACACGGAACTGCGCGACCTATTCCGGCCGGCGCTTTAAAGCTATGCTTAGCGGATCCGCCAACGTATAGGACTTGCCATATACACTTATTTTCTTTTCCGTACCGGAAAGCAGGGTAAAGGTTGCGACAGAGGGGGTAATGGTAATCTGGATCCTGCTGTCCCGGTAACAGATGCGAAAGCGGTACCCCTTCCATGGATCGGGAATATCCGGATCAAACGAAAGGCCCTGTTCCTTGATCCGCAATCCTGCAAAGCCGTAAACAATGGCCATCCAAACCCCTCCCATATTGGCGGTATGAATGCCGTCCTTGGTATTGCCGTGGGTATTGTCCAGATCCAGCATGGCCGAATCGCCAAAGTAACGGTAGGCCTTTTCACGGTACCCAAGTTTAGAGGCGGCGATGCTGAATATACAGGTGGAAAGGGAGGAATCGTGGGTGGTGATTTTTTCGTAGTATAAAAAGGATCTTCGTATGGTCTCCTTATCCTGTTCGTCTTCAAAAATAAAATGGGCCAGCACCGTATCGGCCTGCTTGCATACCTGGTGGCGGTACAGATGCAGGGGATGATAATGAAGCAGCAACGGAAAATTTTCCTTAGGCGTATTGGACAAATCCCACTTTTTCTTGGAAAGGAACGAATCGTCCTGGGGGTTAATTCCCAGCTCCGCATCGTAGGGAATGTACATGGCCTTTTCTGCCCGGGAAAAAACCTCTATCTCCTCCGGAATAAGGTCTAACCGGACCGCCAGGTGATTAATCCTTCCTAAATCTGTAAGCATTTTATAAAACCGTACCGCCCATTGGAGGTTAAACTTAGCCGAAAGATTGGTAAAATAGTTGTTGTTTACCATGCAGGTATATTCATCGGGGCCCGTTACGCCGTGAAGCTGAAAGGTTCCCCCGTACCATGAGCCCGTATCGATCCAGAGCCGGGCACATTCAAAAATTATCTCCGCGCCCTTTTCGGCGATAAATTCAAAATCACCGGTGGCAAGATAATAGGAAACCACCGACCAGGCTACGTCGCCGTTAATGTGGTACTGGGCGGTTCCCGCGGGAAAATAGCCGGAACATTCCCGGCCCATGATGGTACGCCAGGGGAACAGGGCGCCCTTTTGATGCCCCAGAAGCCGGGCGTTTTTTCTGGCCTCGTCCAGGATGGCATAGCGGTACGAAATAAGATCCCTGCCGATACTGCTTTGGGTTAGGATAAAAAAGGGCTCTATGTACATTTCTGTATCCCAAAAAAAATGCCCCTCATAGCCCTCGCCGCTTAAGCCTTTGGCGGCCATACTACCCTTGTCATCCCTGCCCGCAGATTGAAGCAGCTGGTACATATTATACTTTACCGCATCGGAAAGTTTTTCATCGCCGTCTATTTCAAGAAAGGCGCTTTCCCAGAATTTTTTAAGGTATTCTTCCTGGCTCGAATATATGCTGCCGGGGCCGGTTTCGATTGCCCGGCGCAGCTCTTCCCCCGCAGCTTCTTCGCAGTCCTCCCGGCGAAGGCTGTCGGTAAAAATAGCATACTTTAAAAGCCGCAGGGTTTTGCCCGCTCCCAGCACACCGCCGATTTGTGTCTTTGCCCCCTCCGGAGAAACTTCGGTACTAAGGGTGATGCCCCTACCCCCTTCTATGGCATGATCTACCGCGGTACAAATCAGGATCCCCGATGTTGAGGTTTCGCTGACAATAAACGAAGCGGTCCCCTCTGCTTTGCTGCGAACCGGAAGCAGGTGCCGGAAACTTTCGGCGGCCACCCGGGGATCGCCGGGATTACTGTAGTTTTTTACGTCCCCCCGGTGGGTAGAAACAAAACGAAGGTTTCCTTGAAAATTCAAAGCGGTAACGGAATAGTCAATAAGAAAAAGAGGAAGCTGGGTAAAAGAGGCAAGCCGGCGGATACGGATTTCCACTTCCTTTCCCTGGGGGGAACACCAGTGTATATGGCGTTCGGTGCGGCCTTTTTTCATATCCAGAATTCGTTCGGCCCTATACACCTGGCCGGTAAAAAGGCTGAATTCTTCGCCTCCAAGAAAAAGTTTAATTCCCTGGGTGTCGGCCACATTCAGTATGGTCTGCTTTTCTTCCGCCAGGCCGTAGAGTTTTTCCGCCTGTTTCATTTCGGCAAAGTCATAGACGCCATTTATGTAGGAACCCCGGATGCTCTCTACTCCCGGGGCGTATCCTTCTTCAAAATTGGAACGCACCCCCAGATACCCGTTGGCGTTATGAAAGAGCGTTTCATCCAGAAGCAGGGCGCCGGGATCCTCCAGCCGTATTTCTTTCCGGTACTGCACGGGGAGCCTACTTTACCGCACCGGCGGCCACTCCCTTAATGATGTACTTCTGGGAGAAAAGATAAAACACTATTACCGGGATAATCGTAAGCATCAGCCCCGCCATGGCCATGTTCCACTGGATCGAAAATTCGCCAAAGAACGATGCCGTTGAAAGGGGGATGGTTCTATTGGCCCTGCTGGTGAGTACCAGCGACGGAAGAAGGTAATCGTTCCAGATCCAGATTACATCCAGCACCATGACGGTAACGGTAACCGGCTTAAGGATAGGAAAAACAACGCGCCAAAACACCTGAAAATTATTGCAGCCGTCGATGATCGCCGCCTCTTCCAGGGAGACCGGTACGGATTTGATAAATCCATGGTACAGGAACACCGCCATGCTGGCCCCAAAGCCTATGTTCATGTAGATAAGGGCCCCCAGGGTGTCCACCAGGGGAATTCCCAGTTTATCCCTGATTCCCCCCATTACCTGCATCAGGGGCATCATAAGGGTTTGAAAGGGTATGAGCATGGTGGTTACAAAGACCATAAAGATAATTTTGGAAATCCTGTTATTCCTCCGCACCAGCATCCAGGCGCACATAGAAGAAAACACCACAATAAAGCATATCGAAATTACGGTTACAAGAAAGGAATTGCCCAGGGCCGGCAGAAAATTCATCCTGCCCATGGCGGCGGTATAGTACTGGAAGCTGAATGTTTTGGGAAGGGCCAGGATATTTTCATACAATTCCGCCCGGTTTTTAAACGAATTAACCAGGACTATATACGCTGGAAACAGGTACAGCAGGCAAAAAACAAGGCACGCCGTATTTAAGACCAGGGACTTGGCGGGATTTTTCATTTTATCTCCACCTCCTGTTTTTTGGTAATGCTTACTTGAATAGTGGTAATTACGGCAACTATAATAAAAAACACAATGGCCTTGGCCTGGCCGTATCCATAATTATTTAAAAAGAAAATTTCATGGTAAATATTCATGGCAAAAAGTTCGGTTGAATTATAGGGCCCCCCTCCGGTAAGGGACAGATTAACGTCAAAAATTTTGAAACAATAGGAAAGGGAAAGAAACAGACATATGGTAAAGGACTGCATGATCAG
>JAISOA010000177.1 GCA_031275945.1 Spirochaetaceae bacterium | reverse complement strand
AAAAGGATCATCCACCGTATAGGGATGCCCCAGGAGCAAAAACCGTCCCTTCGCAGGCAGGGCCCCGGTTTTTTCCAACCGGTTTTGCCATGCGTTCTTCATGGCTTCCAGGGCGGCCCCGGCGGCATTCCGGGCGGTTTTTTTGTCCGCCCCCAGTTCCATGGCAAAGTCCGCCAGGGTTGTATACAGGCTCTTTTTGTTTTCGTTTATCTCAGGCCCCAGTACCAACGGGTCCTTAAGGCCTGGCAGGGTGGAGATTTTTAACAAGGCCCGGCTGGCCTCCGGAAGGGCGCCGAATTTTGCACAGCAAATGTGGCGGCGGATCATGGAGATAAGCCGGGGAATAAACAGGGCCTCTGAACGGGATGCAAGGTACACCAGATGGCCGTCAAAAATTTTGTGGGCCAGGCAATGTTCCGTTTCGGTAAAGGGGGCGGCGCCGGCAATGGTAGAAACGGAAGATGGAGGGGAAAGGACGGGCTCGATTCCCAGGGCGGTAAAATATGTTTCCCATAAACCCGGATATTGATAATAGTAAAAAGCCCGGGGGATACCTATAGAAGAAATACGAAAGCCTGCCATTCCTATAATAGTACCGGTAGCATAAAAAATGTAAATAGAGTTGTTTAAAAACAGCAAAATGCGGAGCATTTTGCAAGACTTGCTCAATAACCAACTGGGTTATTGAGCAAGTCCAATGGGTTTTTTGCCGCGGCAAGGAATGCAAAAGCCGACCGGCCCGCGGGTCAACAAAAGAATTGACACTTTGTTCTGCGTAGTGTACACTACCTTGCAATGGATAACTTAAATCTGGAGATAAAAAAGCTTATCATCAGCGCCCTGGAGCTTGAGGATCTGGAGCCGGAAAATATTTCCGACTCCCAGCCGATCTTCGGCGCAGGATTGGGCTTGGATTCCATTGACGCTCTGGAGCTTGGGATAGCGCTTAAGAAAAAATTCGGGGTAAAATTTTCGGCTGAAAGCGCGGACAATAAGATTCATTTTGCTTCGGTAAATGCCTTGGCAGCATATATTAATGCGGAAACAAGCGGGATAAGGGTATAGGATGACAAAAGAAGATGTCTTTACCAAACTTAAGGAAGTGCTAATCCAAGAGTTTGAACTGGAAGATCCGCTGGTTACCCCCGGTGCCAATCTGGTAACGGACCTGGATCTGGATTCAATTGACGCGGTGGATTTAATTGTCAAAATGAAACCCCTCTTACAGGGGAAACTTGAGCCGGAACAGTTTAAGCAGGTTAAGACCGTTCAGGATGTGGTGGATGTCCTGCATCCCCTTGTAAACGGCAGGTGAAAGTAAAAAATATTTTTTACTTTATCGCGGCTTTATATCCGCTGGTGGTGTTCTGCGCGTTGGTGGTTTTTAGGCTGCCCCTGCGGATATTTTCCCTAACCTTGGCGGCGTTCGGGTTCTTCTTTTTTATTGCCGCCACGGGAACCAAAAAAAAAATCCCCCTGCAAGCCCTGCTTCTTCCCCTAATTGGAATTCTTGGGGCCCTTACCAACGAATTTTTGATCTTAAAGCTTTACCCGGTTCTGGTAAGCGGCCTGCTTTTAGCGGCCTTTGGGGCCACACTGTTTTCTCCCCCCTCTATGATTTTTAGATTTGCCCTGCTGTTGGAGCGGCGAAACAATATCCGCGGCTCCCTGGGCAAAACGTACATTGCCGCCTACTGCCAAAAGGTTACGGCAGTGTGGTGCCTTTTTTTTGCCGCCAACGGAACCATTGCGGCCCTTACGGCTTTTTGGGGATCCCAGGCCGCGTGGACGGTTTACAATGGCGGAATTTCTTATATACTTATAGGCATTCTGTTGGGAAGTGAATTGCTGGTACGTAAAATGGTGAACAAAACTATTCCCCAGGCCATACCTCTTTCCGCCTTTACCGCGGTATCCCGGAAGGGCAGCGCGGTGGTATCCTATTCGGGCAACTACAGCAGGGGGATCCATAAAACCTGGGAGGATTTTCTTGCGGAAACCGCGGCGTTACGGAAGGTCCTGGCGGGGGAACACCAGCGGCGGTGGATCCTCCACTGTAACGATTACTGGTATTTTCTTTTGGCCTACACCGCCCTGCTTCAATGCAAAAAAGAGGTGCTTTTAACCGCCAATATTTCCCCGGCCTATATTAAAGAAATTGCCGGCGCCGCCGAAGGGAGGGCCGCATTAATTACCGATGAAAAAGCCGCCTTGGAATTACTGGAAAAAAATTTTTTTGTCCCCGCTCTGGCCGGCGGCGCCGGGACGGAGGCCGGGGTCCACACCTTTCCCGCCATCGATCCCAGCGAAACGTCGATAGTCATGTATACCTCCGGCACCACCGGTACGCCTAAGGCCATAGAGCAGCGGCTTACGGAATTTGAAACCGACAATGCTTTTATCCTCTCCAAATGGGGGGACGAATTTCTTACCCGCAAGGTTTGTTCCACCGTAAACCCCCATCACATTTACGGCCTTCTTTTTTCGGTGATGCTTCCTTTTACCGCGGGGGTTCCCTTTCGCCGGGAGCGGATTGAGTACCCGGAAACCTTTGAACAGCTTCAGGATGATTCGTACCTTATTGTTACCGTGCCCGCCCTGTTAAAGCGGGCCGTAGAAATTACCGGCGATAAACCCTTTGGCCTTCGGGATCCGTGGATATTTACCTCCGGAGGAGCGGTTCCCCCGGAGCTGGCGGAAAAAACGGAACGGATCTTCGGCTTCTGGCCCCTGGAAGTATATGGAAGTACAGAAACCAGCGGTATCGCCTGGCGGCAGTCCAAGAACGGCCCGGAATGGACGCCCTTTGACAATGCGGAAATTTGGAAAAACAGCGAAGGCTGCCTGGTGGTCAGGTCCCCCTACCTTAGAAGTAAAGAAAGCTTTACCACCGGAGATCTGACGGAGCTGCTTCCCGGCGGCCGTTTTATTCTTAAAGGCCGGGCCGACTCAATCGTTAAGATCGAAGAAAAGCGCATTTCTTTGCCCGAACTTGAAAGCCGCATTATGCAGTCCGGCCTGGTATCGGATACGGCGGTAATTGCCCTGCAAAAAAAGAGGCAATACCTGGCCGCGGCCTTAGTATTTAACGAGGCGGGAAAAGCCCGGTTTGCGGAAACCGGAAGATTTTTTATCAACAAATACTTTCGGGAATACCTGTCCGGTTTTTTTGAAACTACCGTGATCCCCAAACAGTGGCGCTACCTGGATACGCTGCCCCGGGACGCCCAGGGAAAGATTAAGAAGCAGCAACTGGAAGAGATTTTTAGTACTTCTCCCCAGGAAGAAACCCCGGAGGATGAATGGGCTCAGAAAAAAATATCCCCGGAACTCTAGCGCTGCCTCTGGGTCTTAGGGCACAGGTACTCGAAAAAACGAAGGATTCGGGGGTGTATGAATTTACCGTTCCCGAATCCTGCCCTTACTTTGACGGCCATTTTCCTGAGTACAGGGTCCTTCCCGCGGTGGCCCAGGTTGATCTAATCTGGACCTGCGGGATGGATCTGGTGGAAGGATCTTTCCGGCAGAACCATGAAGATCCTGCCGGGAAAGATCCTAACAAGCCGGATTTCTTTCCCGGCGATGTACGGCGGATCAAATTCAGCCGTATCATTACTCCCGGCACAAAATTGCGGCTTGAACTTAAGCTGGATCGCCTAAAAAAATCGCTGCGGTTTCTTCTTATCTCGCCTGAGGATAATAAGCCCTGTTCTACGGGAACCATAAACTTTGAGGTGGAACGGTGAAGCAGGGTTTTCTTATTCCTCTGTATAACCACGGCAGTACCATTTATTCGGTAACATCCGCCCTGGCCCTTCATGGACTTCCCATCATAATCGTCGATGACGGAAGCGACGAAGCGACAAAACAAGCCCTGGCGGCAACTCTAAGGGCATTTCCTTTGGCCACGGGGGTGCGGCTAAAAAAAAACAGCGGCAAGGGCGCCGCGGTTATGACCGGCCTGGGAAAGGCCCGGGAACAGGGCCTTTCCCATGTGCTGCAGATCGATGCCGACGGCCAGCATGACGCGGGACGGGCGGATTTTTTTCTAGCCGCATCGGTACAACAGCCGGAAGCGGCGATCTGCGGGTACCCCGAATACGACGCCTCCGCCCCGGCGCTTCGTACCGGGGGCAGAGCCGTGTCCAATACCTGGGCACAGATTGTTACCCTGTCGGGAAAACTTAAAGACGTGCTTTGCGGCTTCCGGGTGTATCCGGTGGAAAAAACCCTGGCGGTAATGGGCCGCTGCGTTTATGACCGGCGTATGGGCTTTGATCCCGAAGTACTGATCCGCCTGTACTGGGCCGCCGTCCCCTTGGTATATTATCCTGTTAAAGTCCGCTATCCCCAGGACGGGATTTCTCACTTTCACATGGTCCGGGATAATATCAGGATCAGTTGTACCTTTACCCGGCTTTTTTTTGGCATGCTCCTGCGAATTTTCCCCCTTACGCTTAGGACCATACGGAGCCGCGGAAAATGAAACGGGCCGGACCGGAGGGCGCTTCCGGCGAACACTGGTCAAAACAGAAAGAAAAAGCCCGGTTCTGGCAGATGGAACTGCTCTTTTTTTTGTTTCGCCTTTTGCCGCCGCCGCTATTAAGCCTGCTGGCGTACCCGGTGGGCCTTGGCTACTTTCTTTTTTCAAAAAAGAGCCGGGTAGAATCCCGGCGTTTTCTGGACCGGCTTGCCGCTTTTCGCAAACATACCGGAACCGCATGGGCCGCGGGCAGGCCGGGGCGCAAAAGACTTTCCGCCCTGGGACATATTAGCGCCTTTGCCCTGACGGTGGTGGAAAAAGCCCAAGCCTGGAGGGGTAACATTCCTTTTAAACGGATCCATTTTCAGGACGACGACATCAAATCCCTTATAAACGGGCTGGAACAGGGACGGGGGGCGGTACTCCTCTGTTCCCACCTGGGCAATACGGAACTGCTCCGGGCCCTGGCGGATTACCACCGTACCGGGGTATCCCGGGACATTCCTGTTACGTCCATCGTCGACTTTGAGGTAACCCCTTTTTTTAACCGTATGATGGCCAAGCTTAACCACCGGGCATTGCTTAAAATCATCAGCGCCAATTCCATAGGGCCGGATTCGATCGTGGCCCTTCAGGAAGAAACGGACCGGGGAGGGCTGGCGGTTATTGCCGGGGACAGAACCCCCGCTCATACCCGGGGCCGTTTTTTTTCTATCCCCTTTTTAGGGGCAGAAGCTCCCTTTCCCCAGGGACCCTGGCTCCTGGGGGCGTTGTTGGAAGCGCCGGTCTATGCGGTCTTTGCCCTGCGCCGGAAGGATCTTTCCCCGGCGCCGGACTATGACATGCATGTACACAGACTCCAGGACCCCGCCCCGCAAGAGCCACCCCGGAACAGCCAAGGGCCCCAGGACGGCGGGGCTTTCGCCGAGGACCGGGAAAAAGCGGCGGCGGGGTCCGGCGCAGAATATTCCGGCCCCTCCCGGAAAGAACGGACCCGGCTGATGGAAGGCCGGGCCCGGCAATTTGCCGCCCTTCTTGAAGGCTACTGTTTACAGCATCCATATCAATGGTATAATTTTTACAATTTTTGGGCCGCCGAAGGATCCCGGAATGGAGATGCAGATGGACAACATTAGCGCGGAGCTTGAATTTTCCGTAGAATTTTACGAAGTGGATTCCATGGAAATAGTTTGGCACGGAAACTACATAAACTATATGGAACGGGCCCGGTGCGCTCTGCTTAACCTCATAGGGTACGGATACCGGTCTATGAAAGAGTCGGGTTTTGCATTTCCCGTCACAGATGTATCGTTGAAATTTATCCGGCCCCTCCGCTTTGGAGACCGGGTCCGGGCCAGGGCAATCCTGGACGAGTATGAAAACAGGCTGCGGATCAAATACGAACTTTTTAATGCCGGTACCGGAGAGTTGACTACCAAGGGCATAAGCACCCAAATGGCCTTTGACATTGCAAAGAACGATTCCTGTTTTGTCTGCCCGCCGGTTTTTATTAAAAAGGTGGAGGAGTTTTTAAAATCCGATCCGGAAAAACAAAACCCCGCAGGCCCCGACGCAAAACCCCTGCCGGAAGAAGTCCGCATATGATCCTGCCTTGCCCTGCCCTTTGCAAGCGGATCCTGCTCTGCGGTATTCTTACCCTTATTCCGGCCCTTCTGTGGACCCAGACGGCACGCGACGATGTGTTTAATCATCCCCTAAACGGGGAAACGCGGCCGCACTTTACCGCTATCTGTGCGGCCATGGCGGAACACCGGCTTATGCGGGGCAATTTTGTCCAAACAAAAACTCTAAAGCGTCTGGGCCGGTCCCTGGTTTCCCAGGGTAATTTTGTGGTGGACGCCGGCCTGGGGATAATCTGGGACACCCGCAGCCCCTACCCGTCGGTGATGGCGGTGGGCCGGGACTTTGTGGTACAAAGCAGCGGCGGCCGGACAACCAGGCTGGACACCGCAGATAATGCAGCCTTTGTACGGATCTCCGAAACCATGGGCGCGGTTTTTACCGGGGATATACAAAAACTAACCGGTAATTTTGAGGTGTTTTTTACCGGACAGCAAAAAAACTGGGCACTGGGCCTTGTTCCCAAGGATAGTGTTATCCGATCCTTTGCCAGGGCCATTGTTATAACCGGCGATTCCGCCGTCAGGACGGTGACCCTCTACGAACAAAACGGCGATACCGTAGTATACGAACTTTCGGATCATTCCTATCCCTCCGCATTAAGCTCCAATGAAAGGGCCTATTTTTCTGTTCCGTAAGGTCTCGCCCCCGGCGCTGTGGCTGCTCCTCCATGGGGGAACGCTTATTGCCCTGGCCCTGTCGTTTATTCTGGGTCTTCCCCGTCCCGCGCTGGATACGGACCTGCTGGATTTGCTTCCCCAATCCACCAAACCGTATGCACAGGCAGACAGGCTCCTGGGGCAACGCAGTTCCCGGAATTTTTTAATCCTGGTGGAAAGCGCCGATTTTTACCGGGCCAGGGAGGGGGCCGAAGGGCTTTACCGGGCCCTGAAGGAAAAAACAGGCCCCGGACCGGATCGTCCCTTTAGGGACCTTACATTTTTTATTGATGAACATGCCCTGGCCGGTTTTTCTGCCTACCTTCACCAATACCGGTATGTGCTGCTGGATCCGTCCAGCGCCGCCCTTCTTAAAAACGGCGGGGCCCGGGAACTGGCCGCGGATGCCCTGGCCCAGGCATACGGCGCCTTTACCTTTGGAGGCCTGGACACCCTGGACAGCGATCCCTTTTTGCTTGCCGAAAGGGAACTGCGGTATGTTTTAGGATCCCCCCTTTTATCCGGTTCCGGCGTTTCGCTTCGGGAGGGGGTACTGAGCGCGGAATTTGACGGAAAGCACTATGTGCTGCTCCGGGGGATGCTTAGCGACACGGGGGCTTCCATGGACAAGTCCCGCAACGGAATAGGGGAAATCTACCGGATCTGCGAGGATTTAACCACAGAAAACGCGAAGGCCGCCGAATCCGGCCCGGCGGAGCTACGGTTTATTTTTTCCGGGTTCCCTTTTCATAGTTATGAAAGTTCCTCCGAAGCCCAACGGGAAATAAGCCTTATAAGTTTCCTAACGGTGGCGGTACTGATCCTGTTGTTTCTACGGGTTTTCCGATCTCCCCTGCCGGCCCTGCTGATAATCTTTGCGGCCCTTTCGTCCATAGTCCTAGGTCTTGCCGCGGCCTTTCTGATGTTTAGGACCATCCATATCCTTACCCTTGTTTTTGGCGTTTCCATCATAGGCCTGTCGGTGGACTATTCGATCCATTATTTTATTCATCGGCAATGGGGTCAGGACGGAAAGGAAATACGCCGGACCCTTCTGCGGGGAATATCCCTTAGCTTTGCCTCTTCCCTGGTCTGTTTTCTGATATTTCTTTTTGCCCCCTTCGGCATACTTAGACAGTTTGCGGTCTTTTCCGCCGCGGGCCTTCTAAGCTCCTTTGTAAGTGTCCTCTGTCTTTTTCCCGGCCTTTCCCCCGTACCCTCCCCCGGCGTGGCCCTCCCGGGGGAACCGAAAAAATCCAGACCGGAAAAACTACCGCCGTTTTTTGGGAAATCCACCTTCGTTACAAAGGCCCTGCCCGGAGCCCTGGTCCTTGTGTCTCTGGGAATCATCGCCCTTAAATGGCAAACGTTGACGGTTCAAAACAATATCCGGAATTTGCATTCCGTTCCGGCCCGGCTGCTGGCCTGGGAGCGGACAGCCGGATCGGTCCTAAACTACTCGTCGGGGGGGGCCTATTTTTTAATTGCGGGAACAAGCGCCCAGGAAACGCTGGAACATGAAGAGATATTCCTGGCCCGTTTGGAAAAAACGGGGAGGGGGACTTTTCTGGGCTCCAGCCGTTTTGTTCCTTCTGTAAAAACCCAGGAAGAAAACTACCGGGCGGCGGCGGAACTGCTTTCCCTGGGGAACGAGCAGTTCCGGGCTTTGGGTTTGCCGGAAGAAAACGCGGGGCTCCTGGAAGAGGAGTACCGGGCCCTGGGGGGACACTACGCCCTGCCCTGGACCGCCCCGGAATACCTGTCCCAGGCTCTTTCAAACCTTTTTATCGGAAAGGCCGGAGAAAACTGGTACTCGGTAATCATGCCCCTAGGCAGGGTGGATCAGGCAGCGTCTTCCGCCCTGGCGGAAGAATACGAATGGGCGGCCTTTGTTAATAAGACCGAAGATATTTCCATGGAACTGGATGCCGTAACCGTAAGCATGCTAAAGCTGCTGGCGGCGGCCTATGGGATCATTGTCCTGGGAATTTGCGTATACTACCGCAATATGACCAAGGCCCTTCGGATCATTCCGGTGCCCCTTCTGCTTGCCCTGGTAAGCCTGGGGGTTCACGGATTGTTTGGCATTCACCTTTCGTTTTTTTCCGTGGCCGGATTTATTCTTGATCTGGGGCTGGGATTGGATTACATATTCTACCTTACAGAAAACAAAGACGGATCCGGCAAATCCGCGGCAAAACAGGGGGTTATCCTTTCGTATGTAACCACCGCGGTTTCGTTTGGGGCACTCCTTTTTAGTTCCTTTATGCCCGTTAAGCTGCTTGCCCTGGCGGTTTTTCCCGGCCTTAGCGCCGCCTTTATCTGCGCCATGACCTTGAAAGAGTAGTAGAGTTGCTTAAAAACAGCAAAATGCGGAGCATTTTGCAAGACTTTCAATAACCAACCGGGTTATTGAACAAGTCCAGTAGCGTTTTTCTTTGATACGCGGTACACTAAGGGCATGCCGCCGCACCCCGGTTTTTTCCGGCTTTTCCCTATATTTTTTCCAGTCCTTGTTTTGATCCTGGGCTGCCGAAGCTACGGTCCCGTGTATTTAAGCGAGGGGGCGGGATTTCCCCTTCTTTTACCGGAACACATCGAAAAAAACATTGACATGTTCCAGCGGATTAGCGGCGTTTACCGGGAACGGCATTTTGAATTAAACGCATGGGTCCGGGCGGACGGAACAGGCATTACGATGGAACTGCTTAACGATATGGGAAGTTCCCTGGGGGAACTTGCCTTTACGGAAAAGGGACTGCGGTTTACTTCTTCTTATTTTCCCGGGACACTTCCCGTGGAATATGCGGTCGCAGATTTTCAACTGTGTTTTTACCGGATCCCGGCGCTGCAGGGGGCCCTGGGAAGGCTGCGGCTGGAAACAAAAACCGGCGATTCCCTGGAACGGCGGCTTGTGTACGACGGGGATGCGCTGATCATCGAAATAGAAAAAGAACCCGGATCGCTGCGCTATACCAATCATCTACGGGCTTATTCATACACCATCCTGGGGAACTTTTTATGAAAGGTCCTGCTATCTACCTTTCAAATCCGGGACTTGTATGCTGCGCAGGAAAGAACCGGGAGGATTTTTTTGCCGCGGCCCTGCGAGGAGACCGGAGGGGCATTATACCCCTTACCCTGCGGACCGCCGGAACGGACCGGAATTTTCTTGTGGGCCTGGCGGAACCGGTATCGGCGGAAAGTCCCCGGGGGACCCGGCTGCCGGGGCTTTGCGCGGCGGCCCTGGAACAGATACGGCCCGCAGTAGAACGGGCCCTGGGCCGCTGGGGCCCGGAACGGATAGGGGTCTGTACCGGCTCCTGCGATAATGGAACCGAATGGTCTCTTCCCGCCCACCGGATTTTTCTTGAAACCGGAGCCTTCCCCGGAACCTACGATCTCCACGCCCAGGGCGCCGCCGCGCCCGCCGAATACAGCGCCGCCTTCTTTGGCCTTCGGGGTCCTGTTCTGGCCCTGGCCACCGCCTGTGCATCCAGCGCCACGGCAATTATCCGGGGGGCGGAATTGATCCGTTCAAGAATCTGCGACGCCGTCATAGCCGGCGGCGCGGACATAGCCTCCGATATGGTTTTGCTGGGTTTTACGGCCCTGGAGGCGGTTTCTCCGGAACCTTGTAATCCCTTCAGCAAAAATAGGCGGGGGATCAACCTGGGCGAGGGTGCGGCATTTTTTGTACTTTCCCGGGAAAAGCTTGAGGAGCCGGGCATAGTACTGGCGGGGTACGGCGAGAGCGCCGACGGGCATCACCTTACAGCGCCCCACCCGGAAGGGACCGGGGCGGCCAAAGCCATGGAAGAGGCATTGGCCCAGGGTTCCCTTAAACCGGGGGATATTTCCTACGTAAACCTCCATGGAACCGGTACGGCCTTAAACGACAGGGCCGAGGCACTGGCCATGCGGAGAATCTTTGGGGATAAACAGCCGCCGGCGGGTTCCTCCAAACCCATAACGGGCCATACCCTGGGAGCGGCGGGGGCCCTGGAACTGGCCCTGTGCTGGGGTGTACTAAACACTCCGGAAGCCTTACCCCCCCATTGCTGGGACGGTGTGCAGGATCCTGAGCTTCCGGTACTGCGCTTAACCGGTCCTGCCGGAATTCCGGCGGCTCCTGAAAAAACAAGCGGAACGGCAACTCCGGAGCGGCAACCCCTAGCGGCACCGGAGAAAATTCATTACTGTATGAGTAACTCTTTTGCCTTTGGGGGCTGTAATGTCAGCCTTATCCTGGGCCGGGAGAAAACAGCGCTACATGAATAGAATAACGAAGGCCGCTATTAGCGGAGAAGAACTGTATACGCTGGTGCCCCACAGGGGAAAGATGTTTCTTTTAAGCAGAATTACAGACTTTGATTTAGAGGATCACCTGCTGGTTTCGGAATATGATATTACCAGGGATTGTTTGTTTTACCGGGAAGAACTGGGGGGCGTTCCTTCCTGGGCAGGGTTTGAATTCATGGCCCAGAGTATTTCTGCCCTTTCGGGGATAAAGAACCGGAATTGGGGAAAGCCCCCTCGGTTTGGGTTTATTCTTAGTGTTTCGGAATTTCAGATGTATGTTCCGGTATTTAAAGAAAAAACCACGGTCCGCATTGAGGTAAAAGAAGAAACAATAGTAGATACTATTTATTCGTTCCGCGGCGCCATTTTTAACATCCCGGGAACGGAAAAAATTGTAGCGGCAAAATTAACCGTCATGGAAACACGCAATATCTCGAGCATACCGGATATGCAGGAACAATAAATTACCGTGGAGAAATGAATCCGATATGGAAACAAAACAGGTACTTGTTACCGGCGCAAGCCGGGGCATTGGCAGGGCAATTGCCCTGGCGGCTTCTACGGCCGGCTACGAAGTAATTGCCCATTATCACCGGAACGAAGAAGCGGCCCTATCCCTGGAACGGGACATAAAAGAACGGGGAGCAAAGATAGAACTTCTTAACTTTGATATTTCCAACAGGGAAGAAGCGCGCCGGGTCCTGGACGGTTATACCGAAAAAAGAGGCGCCCTTTGGGGAATTATCTGCAACGCGGGGATCTGCGACGATAATGCATTTCCCGCCCTAAACGGCGAAAACTGGGACCGGGTAATCCATACCAATCTGGATGGGTTCTTTAATGTTCTTCATCCGCTGGTTATGCCGCTTTGCCGGAAAAAACAGGGCCGGATTATCACCATCGCTTCCGTATCGGGAATCATTGGCAACCGGGGGCAGGTAAATTACAGCGCGTCAAAAGCGGGAATTATCGGGGCCACCAAGGCTTTGGCGGTAGAACTAGCCAGCCGCTCCATTACGGTAAACTGCATTGCCCCGGGAATTATCGAAACCGATATGATAAAGGACGCCCCCATGGATATGATCCTTCCTTCCATTCCCATGGGACGGACGGGAAAGAGCGAAGAAGTGGCCGCCCTGGCGGTTTTTTTGCTTTCCGGCGGGGCTTCGTATATTACCAGACAGGTTATCTCGGTAAATGGCGGCTTAATATGAGGCGGGTAGTGGTTACCGGCGGGGGGGCGGTAAGTGCCCTGGGCTGCCAATGGCCGGAGATTCTTAAGGGTCTTAGGACATACAAAAACTGCGTTTGCCGTATGGACGAATGGGACAAATACGAAAAACTAAACACCCGCCTGGGAGCCCCGGTGAAATTTGCGCTTCCCGAATATCCCCGTAAAAAAATTCGCAGTATGGGCCGGGTTGCCCATCTTGCCCTGGCGGCCACCGACGGGGCCCTGCAAATCGCGGGGCTGGATACATCGGAGGAACTTGTCCGGGGCCGCTGCGGAGTAGCCTATGGTTCATCCATGGGCAGCGTTAATCCCCTGCTGGATTTTTTTAGCATGCTGGTGTACGGCGATTTAAAAAACATGAACGCCACCACCTATGTAAAAGCCATGCCCCAAACCTGCGCCGCTAATATAGAAGTATTTTACGGCCTTACCGGCAGGCTTATCACCACCAATACCGCCTGCACATCCGGAAGCATGGCCATAGGATACGCCTATGAAACCATACAACGGGGGGTCCAGGACATTATGATTGCCGGAGGGGCGGAAGAGCTAAGCCCCGCGGATTCCGCGGTATTTGATACCCTTTTTGCAACCAGCACAAAAAACGATACCCCCGAATTAACCCCCGCCGCATACGATAAAAACAGAGACGGCCTGGTTATCGGGGAGGGGGCCGCGACTTTGATCCTGGAAGAATACGAGCATGCGCTCAGCCGGGGAGCCCGGATCTACGCCGAGGTGGCCGGATTCGGCACCAATACAGACGGCACCCACATTACCCAGCCAAACCAAAAAACCATGGGGGACGCCATTGCGCTGGCCCTGGAGGATGGTAAAATTTCTCCCGGCGACATAGGCTATGTTAACACCCACGGAACCGCCACCGGATTAGGCGACATTGCCGAAAGCCGGGCCACCCTGGATATTTTTGGGCGCCCCGTGCCGGTAAGCACAATCAAAAACTACCTGGGCCATACCCTAGGAGCCTGCGGCGCCCTGGAAGCATGGATCACCATTAATATGATGAACGAAGGCTGGTTTGCCCCAAACATTAACCTGCGGGAATTGGATCCCCAGTGCGCAGAATTGGATTATATCACCGGCGAGGGAAGGTATATTAATACTCGCCATGTAATGTCCAACAACTTTGCCTTTGGCGGAATTAACACATCCCTTGTTTTCCGGCGCCTGTAGACCTGCAAAAGGCCGGGATCGCAACCCGTTCTAATCACCGTAACCGGCCCCTAGTCTATCACCGTAACCCGGCAGGCCCGGTAACGGCGTTCCCCCTCCCGCCTTGATCGTTCCGGATCTTCTTCCACCTGGTAACGGACTCGCATACCCGCCTGGAGCTCGGAAAAATCCTTGTTGGTAAGGGTACTGTAATGGAAAAAAATATTATTCTGTTCTTCGTCCCTAATAAAGCCGAATCCGTTGGCATTAAGGCTAAAAATAGTGGACGTATATTCCTGTATGGTTTCTAAGAATTCGGCGTTGTTAAGTTTAAAGTTTGCCTGGGCCTGTGCCCGCTCAAAATTCTGATCGGGCACAAACAGATTTTTTACATATTCATCGCTGTCCTGCTCTATCCTTTGGTGCATGGGAACAGAATAAAACACCTCGTCCTGTAACTGCCGGGATGTCTTGGTTTCTACCATTTCGCCGCTTTCGTTATGATAGGAAAAATCCCAGCTTATAAGCAGCACTTGGGTTCCCAGGGTGTGAAGCTTACGAACCAGGGGAACATAATCACCATCCCCGCCGACCAGTACCAGAATGTCAAAATGCTTGTAAATGGCAAGCTCATAGGCTTCCAAGGCAAGCCATACGTCAATTCCCTTTTCCCGGGCCACATTGTTTTCGTTATACCGCAGGGGCAGATAATGGGTAACAATATTTTCCCGCATCAGAATGTCTTCAAAAACCCGTTCACTCTGGACCTTTTCGCCCATTTCTTTTGCGGACGAACGGCCCTTAAAATAATGGGCGTCGATAATTTGACATTGCCGTATATCGGTGGAGGTAAGTTTTGCCACTTCATTCCGTATAAACTCGTGGAGCCCCGAAATACTTATTCTGGCTTTTTTTTCGTGCTCATATTTATAGTAATTGCTTACTTTGTAAAACCAGTACCCATCGTAAAAAATGCCAATACGAAGAATTTCCAGTAGATTGTTGTTCACTTTTAAAGTAAAATATGGCAGCTTAAAAAAGTCAAGGACTTATGTGGTAAATACATGCTAAAGGTACGTATATGGGGTGACAGAGGATCCATTCCTTGTCCTGGCAAGGATACGGTTATATACGGCGGCAATACTTCGTGTGTGGAAATCCGGGCGGACGAAAAACTTATCATTATAGACTTTGGTACGGGAATAAAACCCCTGGGTGACTGGCTTATGGCAAACGACTTTAAAAAAGGGCCCATCGATGCGGATATTTTTATTTCCCATACCCATTGGGATCATATCATGGGTTTTCCCATGTTTACCCCCCTTTTTTTACCCACCACCAAACTTCGCATCCGGGGGCCGGTCTCCTATGAAGACGAAACTCTGGAACAGATCATAGGGGCCCAGCTTACATACCGGTATTGGCCGATACGGATCAGTGAACTGTCCGCCCATATTGAATACGCCCAAATCAAAGAAACCTCCCTGGATCTGGGGAACGGTCTTTGGGTTACAACTAAGTACCTAAACCATCCCATACTCTGTCTTGGATACCGTTTTGAGTACAGGGGAAAAAGTATTGTAACGGCATACGATAACGAGCCCTTCCGCAACCTGTTCCCCACGGATCCGGCCGATCCCAGCTACGATGAAGATGCGGCCAGGGAGGGGGAAACGGTGGTAAAAGAAGAAAATGAAAAACTGCTCCGGTTTTTCCAGGGAGCCGACGTGCTAATCCACGACAGCCAGTACACTGCGGAGGAATACAAAAACCACCTGGGCTGGGGACATTCTTCATTTGAACACGCCATTAACGCGGCAAACAAGGCGGAGGTTAAAAAGCTTATCCTCTTTCACCACGATCCCAACCGCACCGATGCCCAGATGGAAAAACTTGAAGCGGCGTACAAAACGCGTATCGCCGGAAAAACCTCCATGCAGGTAATGATGGCCCGGGAGGGTCTTGTGGTAGAAGCATAGCCTCCTTCGGCTTTACCGGCCCTTTTTATAGGACGCTTCCCGCGCAGGGGTTTCTTCCTGTATACTTAACTCTATGATTAAGGGCCTCCTAATCGCCGGAAATCCGTCTTTACTTTTTTCCGCCCTGTGTACGGAAGCGGCCAAACGGACAGAAAAATATGCGGCGGCCTGCATTCCCCGGGGCGGGGAAGCGACTTTGCTTGACACTCCGGCCAAACAAATAAACCTGGACTGGAATCCTGCGAACCCTATTTCCGCCCGGACCATAATTCTCTCGGCGGCGAACAAAATGGAACCTGTCGATAAGGTGATCCTGGCCTGCGTTCCCCCCGTGTACAGAAGAACGGTAGAGGGTTTTTCTCCGGCGGAACTGGACAGGTTCACCGATAATAACATTAAGGGGTGGTTTTTTTTAGTACGAGAACTGGCGGCGCTTTTTACGGCCCGTGGATTCGGCTCCCTGTCTTTTGTCCTGTCCGAGGTACAGGCCGGTTCCCGGGACGAGACCCCGGACCTTCTTGGTCCTTCCGCCGCTGCGGCCTTTCGCAGCTTTGCCCAGGGAGTTTTGAATTCCTCCCTGAACGAATCCTGCGATGTTATGGGGTTTTCGTCCTCCGAGCCGGGGGAAGAAACCGCCTTTGCCGCCTATGTGTTTAAAATCCTGGAAGAGGGAAGGCGGAATTCCGGTAAGTGGCACCGACACGGTAAATTCGGCATCTTTGGACGCTAAACTACGGGTAAGGAAACATCCGCAAATTTCAAGTTTTCAGATGTTCCCTTATGACAAAAAGTACCCTACTCCGGCTTCAAAAATTCTTTGGCTCTTGTTTCCCGGTATGTTGGTATATACCAAGGGACCCCTCCGTTCCGAATGTCCCATCTTTCCAAGGATCCTTCCGTCGGGACTGGTAAGGCCCTCGATAGCAAAATCCGATCCGTTGGGATTATCCGGCTCTTCCGTCGCGGGGCGGCCCTTCGCATCGGCATAGCAAAAAGGAACCTGCCGGGCTTTAAAGAGTTCTTCCGCCCCGGTTGCCACAAGCCGTCCCTCGCCGTGGCTGACCGGCAACACGTGGATGGTCCCCGGCTCCTCCAGGGCAAGCCAGGGCGAGGCCGAGGGCATCACGCGGGTCCGGACCATCCGGGACACATGACGGCCTATGCGGTTAAATGTTAGGGTGGGGGATTGGGCCGCCGCCGTGGTATAGCGGCCATAGGGAACCAAGCCCAGCTTGATAAGGGCCTGAAACCCGTTACAGATCCCCAGTATAAGGCCCCGGTCCAGGAACCGGTGGACCCTTTCGGCAATCTCCGGGGTCCGCAATACGTTGGCGATAAACTTCCCCGATCCGTCCGGCTCGTCCCCGGCGCTAAACCCCCCGGAAAGGGCAATGATCTGGGCCTCGGCAATGGCATCTCCCAGTTCCCGGATGGAACTACGGATGCCGGCGGCGCTGCGGTTCCTGAATACCACAGGCCTAGTTCTTGCCCCGGCTGTCAAGAAAGCCCGCTCCATGTCCCATTCGGAGTTAGTCCCCGGAAAAACCGGCAGCACCACCAGGGGCCTGGCGGCGGAACCGGGCCCCCGGGCCGCCCGCGGCGGGTTTCGATCGGGGGCCGGTTTGTACACAGATAGGGGTGGAACGGCCACGGATTGTGCAGCCGTTTCCGGAACCATGGTTCCTGATACCGGCGGATATACCTGGGAGAGGGGGGCTTCGTAGGCCCGGCGCAGTTCTTCCAGGGTGATTTCCTCTATATCGCCGTTATTGTCTTTGCGTTCACCGCTGTCTTTACCGGCTGTAGGTTTAGCGTCCACAGCCCCCTGCGCTTTGCCGGTAAAACGAAACACCGGTTCCGGAATGGTCCGGGCGGCTTCTACCCAGGACGTGCCCTCAAGCAGGACGGATAATTGAGCCTCTTCTCCGGCAGAAGATTCCCCGGAAAGGACCCCCAGGGTTTTTCCGTTTATTTCTACCAGTACGGCCCCGGGATAGGTTTTTTCGTCCAGCAGATCCAGGCACTGCGGACGGACTTCAACCCCCGTCATATTCCCAAAGGCCATAAGGGCCAGGGCAGCGGCAATACCGCCGGCGCCCACGGGGTAGGCCGCCACCACCAGTCCTTTTTTAGCCAAAATCCCCAGCGTATTCATATTGGCTTTAAAAAGATCCCACTCTTCCCCTTCTCCGGCATACAAAAGAACTACCGGATTTCCCGGTTCCCCGCTAAGGGCCCCGGACCGTACGGAGGCCGCCGGAGCAGTTCCCGCGGCAAAGACCACTATCGTGGGGGGAACCGCCAGATCCACGCCCGCCGGGGGATCCCGGTACGAGCCGGACATGGAATCTTTGCCCCCTATGGCGGGAACCCCCAGGGCAAGTTGGGCCTCCAGGGCTCCAAGCAGGGCGGCAACGGGTTTGCCCCAGGATTCGCGGCCTTCCAGCTTTTCAAAATATTCCTGCATGGAAAGCCGGGCCCTCCAGGGATCCCCTCCCAGGCAGGCATATTTTGCCAACGCTTCTTTTACCGCCCCCTTGGCGCCCCGGTAGGGATCTGCGGCGCTTAAGTGCGGATCGAAGCCAAAACACATAAGACTGGCGGTAAGGCTCGTCCTGTCCACGGGCGCCGGAAGCAGCGCCGCCATGCCACATTCCGGCGTTCCCTGTTCCCCGCCGCCCCAGGGAAAAAGCACCGACCCTGCGCCAATGGATCCGTCAAACTGTTCCTGGAGACCCCGGCGGGAACAACTGCGAAGGGAGGATAGTTCATCTTTCAACCTGTCCCGCATAGTCCGGGCAGAGGATCCGGTTTCGCCGGTAAAAGAACCGGGACGTATCAGCGCTTCGGCAAACCGGGAAGGGCCGGTTGAATCAAGAAAATCCCGGGAAATATCCACGATGGGTTTTCCCCGCCAGTTCATCCGCAGTCGCCGGTGGGCGGACACCTCTGCAATCACCACCGCATCCAGGTTTTCCCCCGCCGCCAGTTCTATCAGTGCGGGGGCATCTTCCGGAGAAACCACCACCGCCATCCGTTCCTGGGATTCGGAGACCGCCAGTTCGGTTCCATCCAATCCTGCATATTTTTTAGGAATCGCATCCAGATTAATTTCCAGTCCCGGCGCAAGTTCCCCCACCGCCACCGAAACACCCCCGGCGCCAAAATCATTACAACGTTTAATAAGCCGCGAAGCCTGAGGATTCCTGAAAAGCCGCTGGAGTTTTCGTTCTTCCACCGCATTCCCTTTTTGCACCTCCGCTCCGGCGCTTTCCACCGATTCCCCCGTGTGGGCCTTGCTGGAACCGGTGGCCCCCCCTATGCCGTCCCGTCCGGTTTTTCCCCCGATCAGGATCACCGGGTCCCCCGGCAGGGGCTCGGAACGGCGAACCTGGCTTTCGCTTACCGCTCCAATAACGGCCCCCAACTCAAGTCGCTTTGCCAAATATCCTTCATGGTACAATTCCGCCACCTGCCCCGTGGCTATGCCGATTTGATTCCCGTAGGACGAATATCCGGCGGCGGCTTCCCGGGCAATCTTAAGCTGGGGCAGTTTACCCGGCAGAGTTTCCGTCAGGGGCCGGCGGGGATCGGCGCCCCCTGTGATCCGCATGGCCTGGTGAACATAAGCCCGGCCTGACAGGGGATCCCGGATCGCACCCCCCAGGCAGGTTGCCGCGCCGCCAAAGGGTTCTATTTCCGTGGGATGGTTATGGGTCTCGTTCTTAAAAAGGAGCAGCCAGGGCTCCGTGCTCTCCCCGGCGGGGGCGGGGGCGGCGCCGCCGGCATGTTCCGTATCCCCCGGCCCCTCCCGAAACCGGGCCTCCACCTTGACCGTACACGCGTTGATCTCCGCCGATTGATCCAGATCCGGCAAAAGGCCCCGTTTCTGCAATACCCGTGCCCCGATGGTGGCTATATCCATTAGGGTTCGGGAGGGAGCTTCGGCATCCGGGCCGTAAAGTTCCCGCCGGATGTTTTCGTATACGTCCAGGGCATTTTGTAATCCGCCGGATCCGGGGCCCAGGATCGTAATGGATCTAAGGATCGTGGTAAATGTGGTGTGCCGGCAATGATCGGACCAGTAGGTATCCAGAACCCGCAACTCCGTGAGGGTAGGAGCCCGTTTTTCGGCGATAAAGTAATCCCGGCAAAAAGCCAGATCCGCCGCAGTCATGGCCAGACCGTAGTTCCGGCCAAAAACGCCAAGGTCCGCATCGTTAAGCCCCAGAAAGCTCTCAAGAACAGGTATGTCCTCCGGCTCCACTACCGTCTGTTCCAGGAAAGAGGGCACCAGAAAGGGAAATTTCACCTCCCGGGAATCAACGGGGTTTATCAGATATGCCTTGACCGCGGCCACCGCTTCATCACCTATGGGGCCGGAGGTCTTTAAAATGTAGAACCTGGCGCAACGGACCAGGGGTTTTAGTCCCACCGCCAGTTCTACGCACTGCTCCGCGGAATCGGCCTTTTGATCGTATTGGCCGGGAAGATATTCTATCCCAAAAAAAATTTGCGCCGCTTCAGGTTTCAGGGGAAGTTCCTGCATATACACCCTATCGCACTGGGGTTCGGAAAACACCAGATCCACGGTCTGCTTAAATTGTTCATCCGTAAGGCCCTGGACATCGTAGCGCTGGAGTATGCGGATACCCTCCAACCGGGCAAGGCAGGAAAACTGGGGGCCCAGAAAATCCGCCACATCGGCCTTAAGTCTTTGGGCTTCCAGATCGAACCCTTCCCGTTTTTCGACGAAAACCCGTTTTACATCCATTGGTTCTCCAAAAGATTGACAAGCCACGAACAGTATGGTATTAAAGAATACGCCATAGACCTATATGTTATTTGACACTAGACTTGTTCAATAACCCGGTTGGTTATTGAACAAGTCTAGGCAAAATGCTCCGCATTTTGCTGTTTTTAAGCGGTTGTTGTTTAAAAACTGAAGTTTTTAAACAACTCTA
>JAISOA010000016.1 GCA_031275945.1 Spirochaetaceae bacterium | reverse complement strand
CGAAAATACCGGTTTTTTTAACCAAGCGGACTGTATTGTCTTGGATTCCCAGTATACCCTGGGAGAGGCCATCGAAAAATACTACTGGGGCCACAGCGCGTTTAGTCTGGCGGTAGATTTTGCGGCCAACTGGGGAATTAAGCAGCTTATTTTGTTTCACCACGATCCCACCTACGACGACAGAAAACTGTACAATATCCTCCAGTCCGCCCGCTGGTACACCGAGCGGATGGGGATTAAGGGAATCCAGATATCCTTGGCTATGGAAGGAATGGAAATAAATCTGTAGGATATTAGGGTAAATCTAGTTGATATGCAGAGGAACCGCTGATATGGAACAGCCGGAGGGCGCTTTTTTTAGCCTGGAAGAATTACTGGCTATTTTTCCCCGCCTAAAGCAAAGCGAAGACACGCTAAGCGTACCGGAACGGTCTTTTCTATACCGGGTGGAAAAAACCCTGTACCAGCATCTTTCTATTCAGGATATCGAAAAGAGCATAGCACACACATTGGGAGGATCCATTGAGTAAAGGTAAAGCGTTGCCCCGGGGACTGCGCCTGGTATTTAGCCTCTTAAGCTCCCTTATCGGGGGAGGACTGCTTCTGGTGGCAGTCTTGGCCGGAGCGGCGGTATATTGCAACGCCCCCCCGGGGAAGGGGCCGGCGGGAAACGCCCCGGGAATACAGTTTGACGAATCCGGGGGAATCCTCTTCGAGGTTCGGGAAGGGGAAAGCGCCTACGGAGTAGGGCAACGGTTGGAGCAGGCGGGGCTTATTAAAACCCGGTATTTTTGGAATATCCTTTCCCGGCTGGGAAGGGATTACGTTAAAGCGGGAACCTACCGCCTGGTCCCTTCCGCCTCCCAGATGGAAATCCGTAACGCCCTGGTGGAAGGTAAGCAGGTGTTGCTGCGGGTTACCATCCCCGAAGGGGTAACCCTTAAAAAGGCCGGGACGATTCTGGAAGAGGGGGGGATCTGTCCGGCGGAGGATTTTCTTGCGGCCGCGGAGGATCCTGCGATTTTAAACAGCTACCATATTCCCAATACAAGCATGGAAGGATACCTGTACCCGGAAACCTATTTTTTCCCCGCGTCGTTTCCCGCGGATCGGGTCGTTAGGACCATGGCGGATACCTTTTTTGCCCGGATCCGGGAAATTGCCCCGGAATCAAAGAATCTAAACCCCCGGGAACTTAACGCCGTGGTAATCCTGGCGTCGATTGTGGAGCGGGAATACCGGGTCCCCGACGAAGCTCCCATTATGGCGGGGGTGTTTTATAACCGGATGCGGATTAACATGGCCCTCCAATCCTGCGCTACGGTGGAGTACATTATCACCGAAATTCAGGGAAAACCCCATCCCCGGGTACTGTACAACGCCGACATCGAGATCGAGCATCCCTACAATACCTATGTTATCTCCGGGCTCCCCCCGGGACCCATTTCCCTTTCCGGCAGGACGGCCCTGGCCGCCGCATTCCACCCCGCAGATACCGAATACCTGTACTTCAGGCTGGTGGACGAGTCCGCAGGACGGCATTACTTTTCAAAGACCCTGGACGACCATATCAAGGCAGGATCCCTTTTTGTAAAGGGCGGCTAGGCCCATGGCCCGTTTTACCGAAGCCTCGATCCAGGCGGTATTTGATAAGATCGATGCGGTGGCGGTGGTGGAAGATTACCTTCGGCTGGAAAAAAAAAGCGGCCGTTACTGGGGGCTCTGTCCCTTTCACCATGAAAAGACCCCTTCGTTTACCGTGGAACCGGATCGTAAGTTCTATTACTGCTTCGGGTGTCACAAGGGAGGGTCCATCGTTAATTTTATCATGGAGATGGACAAACTAAGCTTTGCCGAGGCAGTGGAAACCCTGGCCAAGCGCTTCGGGGTACCCCTGGTCTATGAAACCGGGGGCCCCAGGGATGCCGCCGGCGGTAATGCCGAAGCTTTAGAGGATCTGTACCGGCGGGTATCGCGAAGTTTCCACCATCTGCTGGTAAAAAAGTCCGAAGGAGAGGCGGCAAAACGGTATATTTTAGACCGGGGAATCGGCATGGATACGGTAGAACGGTTCTGTCTTGGCTACGCCCCGGCGGACCGGTCCTGGCTCTACGGCTTTTTAAGCGGCAAGGGGGGATTTTCCGATTCCTTTCTTGCTTCTTCGGGCCTTTTTTCCCGGAAATATCCTAAGACGGCTTTTTTTTCTCACCGGCTTATGTTTCCCATCCGGGACCGGAACAGCAGAACCCTGGCCTTCGGAGGAAGGATCCTCGACGGCGAAGGACCAAAATACCTTAATTCGCCGGATTCGGAAATTTTTAAAAAGGGCCGGACCCTGTTTGCCCTGGACATGGCCCTGCCGGAAATCCGGAATACCCAGGCGGTGTACCTTGCGGAAGGGTACATGGATGTACTGGCCCTGCACCAGGGGGGAATATGCAATGCCGTGGCCCCCTTGGGAACGGCCTTTACTGAAGATCAGGCGAAGCTTCTGGGCCGGTGGACCCGGAAACTGTACCTGATGCTGGACAACGATGAGGCAGGGCAAAACGCCGCTTTTAAGGCGATCCTTTGTTGTAGAAAAAACGGTATTGACTGCGAAGTGGTAAATTTTAGGGAATATTTTGCCAAAGAACAGGAAATTCCCAAGGATCCTGCGGAAATTTTCCAAAAATTCGGTCCTGAGGAATTGAAAAAAAGTGTAAAATGTTGTATACTAGACTTGGATTTTATTATATCCCGCAGCCGGACGCTCAATAATAAGGACAAGTCACGGGCGGTGACTTTTTTATTTCCCTATCTGGATGCTCTGGATTCGGAAATTAACCGGGATACTTCCATAGGGATAATAGCCGATGCCTTCGGGGTGGAAAGCCGGGCGGTACGGGAAGATTACCATAGGCGGGGAATGCGCCCCGGCGGCGGAAACGCCGAGGGGGGGGGCTCCGCGAGAAGCCGGGACTTCCGCGCCGGGGATGAATTAACCCTTGTTACCGCGGTGTTTGTTAACCCGGTTTTTTTTAAAACCCTGCGGACCGGGATTTCCCTGGAAGATTTGGAGGATCCAAGGGCCCGGGAGCTTTTTATACTTCTGGAAGAATGGTACCGCAAAACCGGCGGGGGCTTTCAGGACGGGGGGCTTTCAGGCGCTTCGGGGATTTTGAATTCGGCGGCCTCCGGGGAACTCCTGGAAATGGTCCAGGACAAAGGGTTGCAGGAATATATTTTACGTCAGGAGGCGTCCGGAGCTTTTTCCAGTATTGAAAAGCTGCTTAGTGACGGAATAACCAAGATTAAGAGTAAGGTTCTTGAACGGAGAAGAAGAGAAATTATCCGGGAATTACGCAGCCCTGCCCTTGAAACGCTTCGGCAGGGCGATTTGCTGGCGGAAAAAATCCATATCGACGCTGAATTAATCAAGTTAAAGGACCGGATCCATGTTCCGGCCTTGGACGCATCTACGGTCATATCAAAGGAAGGGCGGTAAATGAGCGAAAAAACTGTACCTGCCGTTACCGTTACTACCCCCGTGGAGACCGGTGTTCTTTCCATCCACAAGGGGCCCCGCCGTAAAAGCCACAAGCTTCCCCAGGCCGAAGGGGAAGCTGGTTCGCTGGATGTTTCTCTGGATACCACGGTAATTAAGCTTATCGGGTATGCCAGGGAAAAGAAGATCCTCTCCTACGACGAACTGCAGGACTTTTTACCGGAACATATTGCCAATACCGATAAGATTGAACAGGTTCTGGTTTTGCTCGAGGCAAATAATGTCCAGCTTGTGGAAGAAGACACCCTGGGGGATGACGAAGAAGCAGAAACCCGAAAGAGCGGCGAAGCGGGGAAGAAAAAGCTTATATACAACGAACGGGAATCCTCTGCGGACGATCCGATCCGGCTGTACCTGCGGGAAATAGGAAAAGAAAGCCTTCTTACAGCGGAACAGGAGGTGGAACTTTCAAAGCAAATGGAAAACGGGGAAAACATTATTAAAGGGGTTGTAAAAAACTCGGGGATGATAATCCCGGAATTTTACCACATTGCCCAGCGGGCGTTTTCCAAAAAAGACCCCCGGGAGCTTTCCCTGTCAAAAAAAGAAATATCGGAATTTATGACCGAACGGCGGCGGCTTAACCAGTTTTATAAAGATACCCTGCGGACCCTGGGGGGGGACTTAAAAAACTACATGGAAATAAAAAGGCGGCTTATTGCCCGGGGAACGGATATTTACGAAGACGAAGAACTTTCGGCGCTTCGCAAGCGGCTGCTGCGGGAAATCGAGGGGGCGGCAATTCATCCCGAAGAGATCAGCGGCTTTTCCGAAAAATTTGTCCAGGCTGCTAAAAAGATAAAACGGTACAAAAAAGAACAGGAACGGATAGAAAAACGCCTGCAGGTGGGCTCCCTTAAAGAACTGCGGGTCCTTGGCAGGGGGCTTACCGTCAAAGAAGAACGGGAACTTCTGGAAGAAGAACTGGGACTTAGTTCCGACGAGATAAAAGAACTAATCCGCCATATTCAGGTAACGGAAAAGAAACTTCGCCAGATGGAAGCAGAATTTGAAGAAACCATAGATAACATCAATCAGATGGCCAAGGAAATAAACCGGGGCCGGATAATGATGAAAAATGCCAAAGATAAGCTTATTAAGGCCAATCTTCGGCTGGTAGTTTCCATTGCGAAAAAATACACCAACCGGGGGCTTCATTTTTTTGATCTGGTCCAGGAAGGGAATATCGGGCTCATTAAAGCGGTGGAAAAATTTGAATACCGCAAGGGGTATAAATTTTCTACCTATGCCACCTGGTGGATCCGTCAGGCCATAACCAGATCCATTTCCGATCAGGCCAGAACTATCCGGGTGCCGGTTCACATGATCGAGCAGATCAACAAGGTGGTCCGGGAATCCCGGCAACTTATGCAGATCCTGGGCAGGGAACCGGCGGACGAAGAGGTTGCGGAGCGGCTTGGCTGGACCGCCCTGCGGGTTAAATCGGTAAAAAACGTTGCCCGGGAACCCATTAGCTTGGAAACCCCCATAGGCGAGGAAGAGGATTCACTGCTGGGGGATTTTATCGAAGACAAGGATGTGGAAAATCCTGCGAACCAGACCGCCTTTACCCTGCTGCAGGAACAGCTTTCCGGGGTCCTTTCCACCCTGCCGGCCAGGGAACAGGAGGTGCTTAAAATGCGCTTTGGCCTGGACGACGGATATTCTTTAACCCTGGAAGAAGTGGGACTTTACTTTAACGTTACCAGGGAACGGATACGGCAGATTGAAGCCAAGGCCCTGCGGCGGCTGCGGCATCCCAAACGAAGCCGCAGGCTTAAAGACTACTTGGACCACTAACGAGGTGATGTATGGTAATGGAATCGATGTTTGAAAAACTTAGGACACTCCAGGAGATTTTATCTGAAAAAATAAAGCTGGAACACGAGGTAGAGGAAATACCGAAGATCCTTATTACCCAGGAAGAGCTTCTTGCCCGGCTAAAAAAAACGTTTATCGATAAAAACCTGGAATATGAAAAATGCCGGGTGGCCGAAACGGAGTACAGATCGCTGCTGGAAGAGGCGGGATCCATGCGGGAAAAATCCGAAAAAAACATGGACGTGGTCAGTACCCAACGGGAATACGAAGCCCTGGATAAGGAAATTCGGGATGCCGCGGACCGGGAACAGCAGTACCGGAAGGATCTACAGCGGGAAGAACGGGTACTTGCGGACCTGGACGAGCAGATAAAACAAAACCAGGCCCTGATCGAACAGCAGGAAAAGGAACTTGAGGAACGCCGCCTGGGCATCGAAACGGAGGTGGCGGAAAAACAGGCCGAAATCGGGCGGCTTGAGGAAGAGGAACGGAAGCTAAACGAGGGCTTGGATCCCGAGGTGCTTTTTAAATTTGAACGGATTATCCGGAACAAAATGGGCCGGGGTATTGTGGCCATTAAGGGCGGGGTATGCATGGGCTGCCACATGGTGCTGCCGGTTCAGTTTGCCAACACGGTTCACCAGGGGGAGGATATCCTTTTTTGCCCCTATTGTTCCAGGATCCTGTATTATGAGGATACGGATCAGGAAGGGGATTATTTTAACAATGAAGACGCCGGAAGTCTTTCGGACCTTGACGATATGGACGAAGATGAATATGATGAGGATGCGGATGACGAGGAAAGTTCCGCCGCCGGTATGGAATACGATGAATAGGGAGTCGTATTCGGGGTATTCCGCCGGACGGCCGCAGATACCGGGTGCGGCGGTTTTTGGCCGAAAGCTCTGAATATCCAATAAAGAGTTTCCAGAGCTAGCTAAAAGCATATCAAGCGATGAATCAGGCAGCCGCCCGGCCTGCAGCCGGGAGGAAAGTCCGGACTCCGCAGGGCACGATGCCGGGTAACGCCCGGACAGGGGATGCAAAAAGTCCTTCGGGGCAAAGGATCCTTTGATAGATAGTGCAACAGAAAAAAAACCTCCTTTTGCCCCCGGGGTAAAAGGGAAGGGTGAAATGGCGGGGTAAGAGCCCACCCCGGCACCGGCAACGGCGCCGGTATTTTCCGGGTTTCCCGGAAAATGGCAAACCTCATCGGGAGCAAGGTCAAGCAGCGTGTAAAAGGCTTGCCTTTTACGATGAAGGTTCCCCCCGGAAGGGGGAGGGCCTTCATACCGGCGGGCCCGCCGGTTGAACGCGGGTAGACCGCAGAGAGGCAGCCGGCAACGGCTGCCCAAGACAGATGGCTGCCGTAACTCCGGGTTTCCGGGGCAAGGATGTGGAAATTTTCACGCCAAACCCTAAAACCCGGCGCTAAACAGAATCCGGCTTATGATTCATCGCTTTTTTT
>JAISOA010000151.1 GCA_031275945.1 Spirochaetaceae bacterium | reverse complement strand
GCCCCGGACCCGGACCCGTTTCGCGGTCCCCGCCGGGGCGGCGCTTGCCGGGGCGGGGGCCTGTCCCCCCGCCAGGGTGTTTACGGCATATTCACTCTGATTTTTTACTACCCGGAGGCATCCTGCGGGGTGGCTGTTAAGGCAGATATTGTTACGGATCATGGGTTTAATTACCATTGTTTGTTTACTCCTTGTTACCGGCTACAGTGGACTTAGACTTATTTCAATAACCCGGCTGGTTATCTGCTAACCTGCGATTAGCGCCGGTTAAAGTCCAACGGGCTTTAACCGCCAAGTCTAGGCAAAATGTTCCGCATTTTGCTGTTTTTAAGCAACTCTAGTATAATAATCATACGGGGGCGGAACCGGCAAGGCAGAGCCATTCGGCTTCGACGGCCAGCTCGTTTCCTACGTATGCTTTTCCTGCCTGTTTGATCATTTTAGTAGAAAACCGCAGGGTGGTGATTTCCGATCTAAGTTCTTCTCCCGGCCGTACCTGGCGGCGGAACTTTACCTTGTCTACCGCCACAAGAAAAAAAAGCGCATCCTGGGGCAGCCTGTTCTGTTTCCGCAGGCCCGCCCCGCCGGACTGGGCCAGGGTTTCAATAAGAATTACCCCCGGCACCACCGGGTACCGGGGAAAGTGACCGGGGAAAAAAAATTCCCCTTCGCCAAACACATGCCGGGCCACGATCCTTTCCTCGTTAAGCGAGACAATTTCGTCCACAAACAAAAAGGGTTTTCTATGGGGCAGCAGTTCTTCTATTTCGTGTTCATTGCTCATTCCGGCCGTCCTCCTGGTGTTTTTTAAAGACCACCACTCCGTTGTGCCCTCCAAAACCAAGGCTTCCCGATGCGGCGGCGTTTACCGTACCGTGCTGGACCTTGTGGGGTACATAGTCCAGATCGCACTCGGGGTCCGGGGTGTCCAGGTTAATTGTGGGGGGAAAGAAGCCCTGCTGGATAGCCAGTACGCAGGTAATTGCCTCCATGCCCCCGGAGCCCGCAACGCAGTGGCCGGTCATGCTCTTGAGGCTGGAAATTTTTAATTTGTACGCGTGATCCCCAAAGGCCTTTTTAATCATCCGTGTTTCGGTGGGATCGTTTATTTCCGTGGAAGTGCCGTGGGCATTGTAGTACTGGATGTCTTCCGGCCTAAGTCCCGCGTCCCGGATGGCTCCGGCAATCGCCTTGCTGCCTCCGATCCCCGTGGGGTCCGGTGAAGTGATATGGTACGCGTCCGCACTAACACCGTAGCCGGCAAATTCTGCCAGAATTGCGGCCCCCCGCCCCCTGGCATGGTCTTCGCTTTCCAGAACCAGAATTCCCGCGGCTTCTCCCAGGACAAAACCGTCCCTGTCCTTGTCAAAGGGCCGGCTTGCTTTTTCCGGATCGTCGTTGTGCATAACTGAAAGGGTTTTCAGCATCTGAAAGCCCCCGAAGCCGAAGGGGGTTATGCAAGATTCGGAGCCGCCGGATATGACCACATCGCAGCGGCCGGAACGGATCAGATCCAGTGCCTGTCCCAGCGCGTCGGTGCCGGAGGCACAGGCGGTTACCTGGGTAAAGGCCGGTCCGGTGGTTCCGTAGATCATGGAAATGTTTGCCGCCGCTTCGTTGTTGATCATCATCGGTATGGTTAGAGGAAGCATGCGCCGGGGACCCTGCCGTAGAAGTTTTCCGAAAGATTCGCTGACAATTTCAAAGCCCCCAATGCCGTTCCCCAGGACCACTCCCGTTTTGTCCGGATCGGTTTTTATCTTCCTGGGGTCTTCGGGATCTTTTTCGATCAACCCCGCCTGTCTCAGGGCCTGGTCGGCGGCGGCCACGGCAAATTGGGTGAACCGGGCCATCTTTCGCCGTTCTTTTTTATCTATCCACAGGGAAGGATCAAAGTCCTTTACCTCCCCGGCAATTTTAACGTCAAAATCTGTGGCATCAAAGGCGCTGATCCGGGAGACTCCGCTCTTTCCCGCTTTAATGGCCTGGGTAAATTCGTCCAGGGAATTTCCGATGGGCGAAATTACCCCCATGCCGGTAACAACAACTTTCCGCATAATCTCTCCTTTACATAAACATGCCGCCGTCGACGGCAAAGACCTGTCCGGTAATATACGCCGAATCGTCCGATGCAAGGAAAAGCGCCGCCGCCGCTATATCTTCCGGCCTGCCCATGCGCTTTAGGGGTATATGGTCTATCATCTTTTTCTTTAGCTCTTCCCCCAAGGCTCCTGTCATGTCGGTTTCGATAAAACCCGGCGCAATGGCGTTAACCCGGACATTCCGGGGGGCGGTTTCCCGGGCAAGACTTTTGGTAAGGCCGATAAGCCCCGCTTTGCTGGCCGCATAATTTGCCTGGCCACCGTTGCCGTGGATCCCCACCACACTGGACATATTGATGATCGATCCCTTTCTGGTTCGGATCATGTCCCTTCCCAGGGTTCGGGCGATAATAAAGGCAGCGCTTAGGTTTACATCCAAAACCCGGCGAAAATCTTCCAGGCTCATGCGGAAGGCCAGATTATCCCTGGTAATTCCCGCGTTATTTACCAGAATGTCAAAGCCCCCCGCGTCCGTAAGGGCCGCGGCGGCTACATCTTCCACCGTTTCCACATTGGACAGGTCCGCGGAAATCCAGTGGAGTTTCCCTTCCGCCGCTTCTACCCGTTCGGGAAGATCCTCCGGCTCCCTGGTCCCCAGTCCCCACACCACGGCCCCTTCGGCCAGGAAAAGACCGGCAATGGCCTTTCCGATTCCCCGGGATGCGCCGGTTATAAGGGCCTTTTTGTTTTCCAGTTTCACGACAGCTCCTTTATGCAGTTAAGAATTTCTTCCAGAGTTCCCGCTCCATAGGCGGGGATCCCCGTTCCCGTTTCATGCCATAGACCCTGCAGGACCCGGCCCGGCCCGGTTTCAAGCACCGCGCCGGGTCTTAGGGCCGCGATGGCAGCCTCTTCCCCGGTCCATTTAACCCCTTCAACTATCTGGCGCAGGGCCAGTTCTTTAAGCTCCTTTCCGGTGTGTACCGGCCCTCCGGTTACATTGGAAAAAAAGGGGATCCCCGGATCGGTAAAAACAGTTTCCTCCAGGACCGGGGCAAAGGCTTCTGCGGCCCCCTTCATTAGGGGTGAATGGAAAGGCCCGGCCACCTGAAGGCGAATAACGCGCCGGGCCCCTGCGTCCTTAAACCGCGCCGTCGCGTCCTCCAAGGCTGCGGCGGTTCCCGACACCACGACTTGTTTTGGGGAATTGATATTGGCGGTATACAGATCCCCCGCGGGAAGTCCCTCTTTTTTCCACTCCCCGATGCGGGCCGTAAGATCCTCCGGCGGAAGCCCCAGGATCGCGGCCATTCCGGGGGGAGCTTCCGGTCCGTCCTTCAGTATACGGTCCACCGCGGCCTGCATAGCCCGGCCCCGTTCTTTGGTAAGCCGGAAGCAGTCCTCCAGGCCGATTACCCCGGCGCAGGCCAGGGCGGGGTATTCCCCCAGGCTAAAGCCGGCGCAGGCGCCGGGGCTTATGCCCCGTTCTTTAAGAAAAGCCGCGGCGGCCAGGGACGCGGCGCTTATGGCGGGCTGGGAAATATCGGTCTTTTTAAGGGTTTCCCCATCCGAATCGCCGATAAGGCGGATTATATCCACCCCTAAAATTGCCGAGGCGGTATCAAAGACTTCTTTTGCCGCCGGGGACGGACTAAGCAGGTCCAGTCCCATGCCGGGATACTGGGCCCCCTGACCGGGGAATAAAAAACAACTGTTTGTTACCATCGGATTAAGTTTCCCCCATAGGTAAGTCCGCCGCCGAATCCCACGGTTATGATAAGATCCCCCTTTTGTACCTGCCCCGAACGGTTAAGCTCGTCCAAGGCAATGGGAATCGACGCGGCGGAGGTATTGGCATATTCTCCCATGTTGAGGTAAAACTTTTCTTCCGGTATTTTAAGCCGTTTTCCCGCTGCCTGGATTATCCTGGCGTTTGCCTGGTGGGGAACGATCCGGGCAATGTCCTGGATGGCTAAGGATTCTTCTTCCATAAGCTGGGCCATGGTTTCGGTGATAACCTTCACGGCAAAGTTATACACGGCATGGCCGTTCATTTCTACATGGGGAGGGATGTCCACGGTTTCGCCGGATTTCCAGGGTTCCCGGGAACCTCCGCGGCGGATGATCAGATGTTCCCAGCCCGATCCGTCGGCGCCGAGTATGGTCCGGAGCAGTCCCCGGGATCTACCCGGGCCGGCCCCGCCGGAATTTTCTTCCGGGTAGTCCCGTTTCTCAAGAAGCACCGCCCCGGCGCCGTCGCCGAAGAGTACACAGGTTCCCCGATCGTTCCAGTTCGCAACCCTGGAAAGGGTCTCCGCACCGATTACCAGGGCCCGCTTGCGCCGCCGGTCCGCCAGGATCAGGGCTGCGGCTGTTTCCAGGCAGTAGATAAAACTGCTGCAGGCCGCGGTTATATCCATGGCTGCGGCTTTTTGCGCCCCAAGCCGGTGCTGAACAAGGCAGGCTGTGGAGGGGCAGCCGTAATAATCCTGGGTTGTGGATCCTACCACAATAAGATCCAGGGTCCGGGCAAGTTCTTCGGGTCCCGGCTCCTCCACTTCGGCCCGTGCCACCGCAAATTTTAGACTTTCCCAGGCCGCTTCAACGGCCAGATCGCTTGTGGACACATGGGGGGGGGCTATGTGCCGGGCTTCAATACCGGTGTGGGAACGGATCCACTCATCGCTGGTATCAATTTGTTCCGCCAGATCCTGATTGCTTATCCGCTCCGGGGGGATGGCCCTGCCGGTTCCGGCGATTTCAATTACCATAGATTTTCCATGACATTTTTTGTGAATTTGTCGTAACTCGAAGCATAATTTTTCCTCCATTTCTTGTCAAGCGATTTTCCATTGTAGCGGTAAAAGATCGTGGTTTTAGAACCACCCTTAGCATGTTTGACAGTTTTTTGGGGAAACAAGTTGCGTTTAGGGCTAAGTTTTAGGAAGGCCCCAGTTCCAGGGCAAATACCTTGCTTTTTCGTTGCGGATCGTACAATTTCCGCCGTTCCCCCGGCAGGGATGCGGTATCGCTTTCGGTAAATCCCAGGGTTTCAAACCAATCCTGGGTTTTGGTGGTTAGGATAAAAACCCGGCGAATATGTTTTTTTACCGCCCGGTTGATAAGGAAGCGGACGATGCGGCTTCCCAGGCCCATATCGGCATAGACCCTGTCCACGGTTACCGCGGCAATTTCTCCCTGATCCCCCCAGATATGGAGGGCCCCCAAGGCGTGGACCCGGCCGTCGACGCCAAAAACCACATAATCGTCTTTTTTTTCCGATATATCCTCGGGGCTCCGGCGGATCAGTATGCCCTGCTGCATCAAGGGTTCCATGATCCGCAGTACATCCGGTATATCCTGGGTTCGCAGGGGCCTGATGGCCTCGTATTCGTCGGCATAGACCATGGTTCCCGAGCCCAGGTTCGAGAACAGTTCCCGCAGCACCGCTCCTTCTTCCCGGCCGTCGATAATGTGAACCCGCTCTACCCCGGCCCGGGAGGCCGCCAAGGCCAGGGTCAGGGACGATACGGCCTGAGCGGCGGCTCCCAGAGGATGCCGGTTCAATTCCAGGACCCGTTCCGTTTCCTGGGGGGTAAGCCGGATAAGCCGGCCGCTTTCTCCCGTTTCGGCATCCTCAGGCAGAACCAGGGCGTTTTCATCACCGGGGCTGGGTTCCTTCCGGATTTCCGGCCCCAGACCAACAATAAAAAGTTTAACCGCCCCCAGAGCCCCGGCGGCGGCCAGGGCTATTTCATCCCCCGGTACATTGTAGGGCTTTCCCGAGGGACCCCAGCCTATACAGGGGATAACGGGAACCATCCCCAAATCCAGGACCTTCCTGATGGGCTTGGTAAGAATCGTTTCCACCCTGCCGGTACTTTCCATGTCTGTGCCGTTCAGGACCCCCAGCCCCCGGGCCCGGACAAAATTCCCGATAACCGAATCGGTACGGTTTGCCGAAAGCCCCGTCATAAACCGGGTGGCCACATGAAAGGCCGCCATTTCCACAAAGGGCATGGCCCGGGCGGCGGTAATTCGCAGGGGTGTTCTCAGTACGGTTGTGGCTTTCCCCGCCGAAACTTCCGGCGGCTCCTGGGTGATGTACGAACTGGTAATGCCGTATTCGGCCAGCACCGAGTCAATCCATTCCTTGGCTCCCGGAACAATAACCACCTTAAAGCCCGTCTGGGCCAGGATAGCCAGGTCCTTCATAAACGAAGGAAAGGCCGGATCTTGGGTAACGGGAAAGTCAATCTTAAATACCATGGTGGAACCGGAGAAACGGCTTTGATAGTGCAGCGCTTCCCGGACCATATCCATTTGGGAGCCGGTGGATTGTCTCATGGAAACAAGTATATCCAAGTCCCGGACCGAAAAGGAAGCCTTCCTATGTACTTTTTCTTATGATACCCTTTAAGTCCATGCAGCGTTCTTTTTCCTGTTCCGCCCTGGTGTTACGGGTCCGTTCGTCCGGTGAATCTAACCGGGAAGCAGCGTTTCTAAGCGCCGAAGAAGGAATTATTACGGCAACCCTCTTTGGGGGGCCAAAAAGTGCCCTGCGTGCCCATGTATCCCCCTTTAATTCCGGAACCCTGTGGATATACCGGGACCCGGCAAAAGACTTCCGCAAGGTCAGCGACTTTGACGTCCGATCCTGGCGGCCGGGGCTTCGGGACCTCTATGAACGGAGCAGCGCCGCTTCCCGTATTGCCGGGATCCTGCTGGGAAGTCACGGCGGCGGCGGTCCCTGGGCCGATGTCCTGACCCTAAGCGACGGAACCCTGGATGCCCTGGAGGGGGCCGATGAAATTTGCTGCGAGAGGATACTTTTTTATTTTTTATGGAACTGGGCGGCCCTGCTGGGGGACCGGGGGGATCCGGGCCGTTGTACGTCCTGCGCTTGTGAACCCGCCGGTGATGGGGTATTATGGTATGTGCCTGGAGAGGGCTTTCTCTGCGTAAACTGTGTACACAGAGAATTCCGGGGAAAGGGCCTTGCCCTGGGAGCGGGAGCCCGGCGCTGGCTGCTGGCGGTTCAGAACCTGCAGCCCCGGGAATTGGTCCGGTATGGCCTGGACGCGGCCTCCCTGGGTGAAATCAGGACCCTTATTACTCACCTTGAGACGGGAAACAGGAAATACCATGCGGGCAGTTGATATTATCGCCGCCAAACGGGACGGAAAAGAATTAAGCCGGGAAGAAATCGAATTTCTTATCCGGGGTTATTTGGACGGAACCGTTCCGGATTACCAGGTTGCCGCCTGGACCATGGCGGTTTTTTTCCGGGGCATGAATGCGGCGGAAACAGCGGCTCTTACCGATGTGATGCTTAGATCCGGCAGGGTAATAGATCTTTCGCCCATTCCCGGTCCCTTTGTCGACAAACATTCCACCGGCGGGGTAGGGGATAAAACAAGCCTGATCCTGGCCCCCCTGGCGGCGGCTCTGGGGATCCGGGATCCCATGATGTCGGGCCGGGCCCTGGGCCATACCGGGGGTACTCTGGATAAGCTTGAATCGATCCCCGGCTACCGGACCGCCCTTTCCGTTGAAGAGTTTCGCGCTATCCTTGTAAAAGACGGCTTTGCCATGACGGGCCAGACCAGAGAGGTGGTTCCCGCGGACCGGCTTCTCTATGCCCTGCGGGATGTTTGTTCCACGGTGGAATCGATCCCCCTTATTACCGCCAGCATTCTGGCCAAAAAAGTCGCCGAAGGAGCCGAAGCCCTGGTCTTTGATGTCAAATACGGCTGCGGGGCCTTTATGAAAGAGGCGGAGCAGGCCAAGGATCTTGCCCGCTCCCTGGTTACTACCGGACAGGCCATGGGAAAAAAGATCATTGCCCTCCTTACCAATATGGATGAGCCCCTGGGAAACATGGTGGGGAATTTTCTGGAAGTGGAAGAAAGCCTGGACTGCCTTGAAGGGGCGGGATTACCGGGGACGCCGGGTCCCGGGGATCTTATGGAAGTAAGCCTGGAACTGGGGGCCCGGATGGCGGTACTTGGGGGAAAAGCCGGGGACGCCGCCGAAGGCCGGGTCCTCTGCGAGGACTGTATTGCCGGCGGAAAGCCCCGGGATCTTTTTTTGCGGAACGTTAAAAGCCAGGGAGGAGACCCGGAAAAACTGCTGGAACTCCGGGGCCGCTGGCGTTCCCCGATCTGCGGGGAGATCCGGGTTCCCCCGGACCCGGCAGGGTCCGCCGGATACATACAGCGCATCGACGCATGGCAGGTGGGGCATGCTGCGGTAAGCCTGGGGGTGGGTCGTAACCGGACCGAAGATCAGGTTAGTCCCACCGCTGGAATTCGGTTTCACAAAAAGCGGGGGGATCCGGTTAAAGCCGGGGAGCCGGTGATGACCCTATGGTCCGCCACCGAAAAAGGTCTGGCCGCGGCCCTGTCCCGGCTGGAGGGGGCGGTAACATACGGCCCGGCGCCGCCGGCGCCGCGGACATTGATCCTTACGGAAATACAATCCGAAGGATCTCCGGAGGCGGCGGGCCCGGTTCCGGAAGGCGTCCGCTGATGGTTTGGTATAAGCCGGAACTTAGCCCCGATTCGGTTAAAGCCCTCTCCGAAAAATACGGATGCGATCTGATAACGGCTTCCATACTTTTGCGCCGGGGCATTAATTCCGGTGAAAAAATCCGGTATTACCTGGAGGACGATCCCCGGTATTTGCGGAACCCCTACGACCTTCCCGGAATGGAAGACGCGGTGGAACGGATCCTCGCCGCGAAAGAAGAGGGGGAAAAAATTCTGGTCTTTGGAGACCGGGATGTGGACGGCATTACCGGTACGGCGCTGGTTACGGATTTTTTACGCCAGAACGGATTTGACGTATCCTGGCGGCTTCCCATGGGGGATGAACCCTACGGTCTTTCCGTGGAGGCGGTGGAGGAATTCGCCCGGGCCTACGGAACCCTGATTATCACCGTGGACTGCGGCATTTCCAATGTCGCCGAAATTACTCAGGCCGCGGAGCTTGGGGTGGGGGTGGTGGTTACGGATCATCACAATCCGCCGGAAAATCTTCCCCCGGCCTATGCCCTGGTAAATCCAAAACTTCCCGGCCCGTATGTCTTTCCGCACCTTTCGGGCTGCGCCGTGGCCGGCAAGCTTGTTTCGGCCCTTCGTTTTGCCCTGCGAAGCGGCGTGTACGGCCAGTCGATTTGCTTCCTTAATGCCCGGCCTTCCAATGATGCGATGATTATCGAAGCCGCGAAACTCCGCAACCTGGCCCTAATCGACACCCTAAGCGAAACGGTGGTTCCCGGCATGGTCCGCATCGTAGAAACCCGGCTTCCCGAATTTCTTGGGGGGCAGCAGATCCTCTGCTGGGATCTGCCGGTGCAGCGGAAGCTCTTAAGCCAGACCTTTGGAACCGGGGTGGAAATACAGATGCTGGACATGGCCGAAGAAATCGGCAAAGTCATACCCCAAACCGCGGGGAAGAGTCTGCTTCGCCTGCGGGAAATATCCCGGATTGGTAAATACAACGATCGGGGCATAGGCGAACTGGATGTACTGGTGAATCTTTTTGTAAGCTTTGTCCAAAAGAAGGAGGGCTTTTTTGACGAGGAAGAAGCCCTGGACCTTCAGTTTGCAGCGCTGGGAACCATTGCGGACATTATGCCCCTGGAAGACGAGAACCGTCTTATCGTCCGGGGGGGACTGGATTCCCTGCGCCGTAAACCCCGGCGGGGACTTGCGGAACTTCTTACCAGGCTTGAATTGGATCCCCGCCGGCTTACCGCGGGGGAAATTTCCTGGCGCTTTACCCCGGTAATAAATTCCGCGGGCCGTATGGGGCTAAGCGAAAAGGCCGTGGCCCTGCTGCTGGAAGAAAAGACCGAAGAGCGGGAACGGCTGGCCGGCGAAGTGGCCGCAATGAACGAAAAGCGCAAGCGGATGGTGGAAGAGCTGTGCTTCCGGGCGGAACCCGCGGCGGCAAAGAGTCTAGACACATATTCGGGAAAGTTTACCGTTTTTGCCGGCGAGGGAATATTACCGGGACTTACCGGACTTATTGCGGGTCGCATGGCTTCCCGGTTTAAGGTCCCATCCCTGGTAATTTCCGTTACCGGCGATACCGCCAAAGGATCGATCCGTTCCGTCCGGGAATACAACCTAAGCTTTTTGCGGGAACAGTGCGACGATCTTTTTATTCACCACGGGGGTCACGATTTTGCCGCGGGGTTCACCATAAAAACAGAAAACATGGACGCATTTTTCCAGCGGCTTAGGACCATAAGCGGCCACATGGAGCTTAAGCCGGAAGAAGAAGAACGGTGCGTAATCGATGCGGAAATACCCCTTTCCTACCTTTCCATGGTAACCGGGAATTCCAAGGTTCAGGATAAAAAAGATCTTTTTCTTATTCAACTGGCGGATCGTTTTGAACCCTACGGCGAGAAAAACAAGCCCCTTTTGTTTCTTTCCCGGGGCTTTAAAATTACCGATATTACCCTTATGGGGAAAGAGGAACTGCGGCATGTCAAGCTTACCCTGGATACGGGAAAACTCAAGTGGCCGGCAATTTACTGGAACGCCTCCGGTAAGGTACGGGTTGATTTTGACCTGGGGGACGTGGTAGATGTGGTCTACAGGGTAACCAGAAATTGGTTTAACGGAACCGAAACTCCCCAAATGATAATAGAAGATTTGCGAAGGACATAAGGTGGCACAAAAACAAATGCGGGGCCGAAACCGGATAGTACCGGTTTTTTTAATCTTCCTTACCGTGGTACTGCCCGGGGCATGCCAAAGCGCCCAGGGATATGCCCAAACCGGGGAATTTAAGGCTGCGGTACTCGGGACCCTTAAGCCCGGGGAACCCTTTGTGGTGGCCGCCGCAGGGATCCCCCCGGGAGAGCCGGGGGGTGGTCGTGGGAACGGCGGCGCCCCGGAAGGGGTTTCCCGGATGCGGGCGGTTCTGCTCCGGGGCGAAACTCAACTGGGCCGGGCCCAGTTCTTTGATTTGGGGGAAACCAGCCGCCGGGGGCCGGTACGGACCGCGGTAATGGCGATTCCCTCTACCGCCGGGGCGGGTAAGGCCCATCTGCGGGTGGAACAGGGCGGCAAAGTCCTTGCGACTCTGGAGCTTGTTATTGAAGAACGGCACTTTCTTACCGAAACCTTTCCCATTACCGGGGCCATGGTGGATATTTTGGCGCCGGATCCGGAAAAAACCCGGCAGGCCGAGCAACTCTGGGCTATTCTGGCCCGGACGGGCACCGATATCTATACCTTCGGGGAGTTTATCATGCCCGTTAAATCCACGGTTCAAACCAGCCGTTTTGGAAGCCGGCGGGTGTATAGATACCCCGACGGCAGAACCAGCACCTCGATCCACGCCGGGGTGGACTGGCGGGCCCCCACGGGGACCTCTATTTCCGCCTGCGCTCCCGGTAAGGTGATTCTTGCCCGGATGCGGATCGTTACCGGTAATACGGTGGTGATAGAACACATGCCGGGGGTGTATTCCCTCTACTATCACATGGACAAGATAGATGTGGCCGAGGGAGACATGGTGCAGACCGGAACCCGTCTGGGAGATGTGGGGGCCACGGGTTTTGCCACCGGCGCTCATCTGCATTGGGAACTGCGGGTGGCCACAGAAAATACCGATCCCGCCTCACTGTTGGGGAAACGGCTCCTTGACAAAGACGCGATTTTGCGTATACTCAACGAATAAATCTCTTCGCCGCAGAGCGGCGGAGTATTAGACCTCACTGCGAATAAATTGGACCTGTGAAATAACCTGGTTGATTGTTTCACAGGTTTTGCAAGAAACCACGGGTTTCAATGCTCCGTATTTTGCTGTTTTTAAGCGGGGGTTGTTTAAAAACTGAAGTTTTAAACAACTCTATTATGTTATTTTTACCCAAGGGAAAGGAGGTGAATGCAGGTTGGCTCATATTGTTGTAGATGAGAACGAGATACTGGAAAAAGCCATCAAACGCTTTAAACGGATGGTGGAAAAAGAAGGCATCATCCGGGAATATAAAAAACGGGAATATTACGAAAAACCCTCCACAATTCTTAACAGAAAAAAGAAAGCAATCGCTCGCAAACTGCTCAAGAAAAACCGAAGAGGCAAAGTAGAATATTAAAGGGAGTCTCTGGCCGGAATTGTCCGGCCAGCCGGGGCCGTAAAGGGGCCCCGGGGAAAAGGCATTCCGGTGTTCTCAAATTTGCTCTATTTTGCTCTGTATGGCGGCATCAGGATGTTCCCGGCTCTGCTCGAGGGGGCGTATCCGGGGCTTGCGATACCCGTGAAGCCTCTAAAAAAGGGCAAATTTTGACCCGAAAAAATAAAAAAAGTTGCATCAATACTCGACAAAATCTAAAAATTTGTTTAGCATACCCATATGTTACAGCCCAGTGAATATTTAGCCGATTGGCCGGATCTTCCGTATCCCAATTTTATTGCCCTATTAGACGACATAGAACAAAAATGGAAAGAAAGGACTGCCATTTTTTTCCGTTCGGGCAAGCAAAAAGATTTTACCTGTTTGTCCTATGCTGGTTTTGCCGGAGAATGTCGGCGCATTGCCCGGGGACTTATGTCTGCGGGCCTGCAAAAGGGTGATCGGGTGATTCTGTGGGCGGAAAACCGTCCGGAGTGGATGGTTGTCTGGATGGGAACCGTGATTGCCGGCTGTGTTATTGTGCCGGTGGACTACCTGGTAAGCGATACGGAGTGCCGGAATATAGCCGCCATAACCGGGGCAAAGGCATTCTTTTATTCAAAACGAAAAGAAGGCTTTGCCCGGACCCTGGATATTGGTCAAGAGCTCCGAATCTGTATTGATGAAGGCGATCAGTATGGCAGTTTCGGCCTTTCCGCCGGGGGCCTAGGGCTGCCGCCGGTGGACAGTATTGCGGAGCGGGATCCGGTGTCTATTGTGTTTACCTCTGGAACCACCGGGTTTGCCAAGGGCGTTACCCTTTCCCATAAGGGGATTATTGCCAATGTGAACGCGGCCATACTCTCCATCCAGCCCTTTGAGCAGGATAGGTTTATCAATGTCCTGCCGCTGCATCATACATACCCCACTACCTGTTCGTTTATTGCCCCCTTAGCGGTTGGTACGGGGCTTATTATTGTAGAAAAGCTTGTGGGAAAGGTGGTCATTGACGATATCCGGGATGCGGGGGGTGTGCTGCTTATTGCCGTCCCGCTGCTGTACGACAAGGTTATGGACGGCCTGGAGGCGGGGATAAAAAAACTGGCTCCGCCGATCCGGGGGCTTATCAACCTGTTGCGGCGTATCGCCCTTGCCAGGGCAAAGAAAAATAAAATTCGCTTTGGCCAGGTGATGCTTAAGTTTGTACGGAAAAAAGCAGGCCTGGGATCCATACGGCTCATGGTGGCCGGCGGGGGGCCCCTGAACCCCAGAACCGCAGATTTTTTTGAGTCCCTGGGCTTTAACATTTTCCACGGATACGGGATGAGCGAGAATAGCCCCCTTATTAGCGTAGGAACCCCGGGGTATAAAAACAACGTTTCTGTGGGGCTGCCGGTTAAAGATACCGAGGTGCGGATAGAAGATCCCGACGAATTCGGTACCGGAGAGATCCTCATTAAATCCCCCTCCATCATGCTGGGGTACTACAAAAACCCCGGGGCCACTAAAGAGGTAATTACCGAAGATGGATGGCTGCGTACCGGGGACCTGGGGTATCTGGACGACAAGGGGTATATCTATATCAACGGTCGCAAAAAAAATCTTATCGTTAGCTCCGGGGGTAAGAATATTTATCCCGAAGAAATAGAACAGTACTTTAACGGTTCCCGGACCATAGGGGAGATCCTGGTGGTGGGCCGAAAGGACTCTGCCGGCGGGGAACACATCCTGGCGGTGGTGGTTCCCAACCGGGAAGCCCTGGCCCAAGATTACCCGGACAAAATACCCGGAGATGGCAGTATGACCGGCGACGGAGATGCGTTTATCCGATCCCTGGTAAAAAAAGAAATTGAGCAGGTTAACCGGACCCTGCCGGGCTATAAAAAGATCGTGGATTTTATAATTCGTTACGAAGAATTTGAAAAAAACGCCCAAAGAAAAATACGCCGTTTCCTGTACAAGAGCTACGAGAACGCTGAAACTTCCGCAGGAACCTAGTCCCGCAGCGAGGCCCGGCGCAGCCTGTCGTTAACCGCCGCTCCCAGCCCCTCTTCCGGGAGAAGTTCGGCCCGGATAAGGCGCAGCTTAAGCCGGTCAAGCCGGTGAAGGCTCTCGAAGAGATTGGCCGCCGCTTCCAGGACGCTACCGGATTCCGACAGGGCAAGGATGCCGGAATCCGCGGGCGGCTTCTGGGGGCCGCCGGTTCCCCCAGGCCCTTCCGTTCCCCCGGAGCTTCCCGGTCCCCTAAGCCATGCGTTCCGGGCCGCCCCGGAAGAGAAAAGAAAGCCTTCGTCGGCATTCCGGGGAAGGACGGACATTTCTTCCGGCCTGTGAAGGACCAGGGGAATTTCCGGCGCATAATGGCTTTTCAACATCCCCGGAGATTCCGGGGTCCCTTCAGTTTTTTCTGTCCCCGCCGCGAGGGGTCCGATCAAGGCCTCCAGGGCTTCCCGGCTGGTTCCGCCGGGCCGCAGGAGCCGGGGTGGCTCTTCTCCGGTTTCCGCGAGGCTTAGGACCGTGGATTCTATCCCGATGGAACAGGGACCGCCGTCGATAAGGCAGTCGATCTTGTTTCCCAATCCTTCCGCCACATGGTCTGCCCTGGTAGGAGAAAGCCGTCCGAATGGATTGGCGCTGGGGGCGGCCACAGCGCCGGTGGAAAGGGCTATAAGCTTCCGGGCCACCGGGTGGCTTGGAAAACGGACCGCCACGGAAGAGAGCCCCGCGGTGGCCAGGCCGGGAAGTTCCGGCCGCTTAGGAAGTACCAGGGTAAGAGGACCGGGCCAAAAAGCCCGGATTAAATCCATAAGCATGCCACGCCGGGGTGCGGAAAGGGCCTCAAGCCGGGCCACGCGTTCCAGTCCCTCAATTCCGGCGATGTGGATAATCAGGGGATCAAAGCGCGGCCGGCCCTTGGCATCGAATACCCGGGCCAGAGCCCGGGGGTTAAATCCGCCGGCCCCAAGACCATAGACCGTTTCGGTGGGAAATGCCACGAGCCCTCCCCCCTTAAGGATATCCGCAGCCCGGGACAAATCGGCAGCGGAGGTATTCAACCGTAGCATGGTTTTTACCGCCGCGGGGCCTATATCCACCGCCGCCTCTTGAAAAAAAACAGCATGCCGATGGCTATCAGCGCCATGGCGCCCCATGTAAGCGGGTACCCGTAGGGTGAAGAAAGTTCCGGCATGTTGGTAAAATTCATCCCATATACTCCCACGATAAAAGTAAGGGGAATAAAAATTGTAGAAATAATCGTTAGGACCTTCATCACCTTGTTGGTACGGTTTGAAATGGCCGAAAGGTTCATCTCTATAACTCCCGTTAAAAGTTCCCGGTGGCTGTCCACCGTTTCCGCCGCCTGGATCACATTGTCGTGCAGGTCGTGAAGAAAGGGGGACAGTTCGTCGTGGATTAGGGGCGATCCGGAATGGATCATTTTGGTAAGGCTTTCCCGCAGGGGCCAGATACACCTGCGCAGGTGCAGCAGGGTTAGTTTAATATCCTGGATATCCGTCATAAACGTATCGTCCGTATCGTCCGAGGCCCGGTCTTCCATCATTTCGATCCTGTCGCTTACCAAATCAAGAACCGTAAAATAATCGTCCACCACCGCATCCATTAAAACATAGGCCAGATAATCCGAGGAAGCCCTTCTAATCTTTCCTGCGTTGTTAAGGATCCGTTTTCTAATTCCTCCGAAGTTATCTCCCGTTTTTTGCTGGAAGGTTATAACCGTATCTTCCGTCAGGACAATGCTTATTTGTTCATAGTCGAATTCTTCGTTTTCCCGGTGTATGGCCTTAAGGACGATAAAAAAATAATCGTCAAATTCTTCTGTCTTGGGTCGCTGATTGGTGTCAAGGATATCCTCCACCGTTAAGGGGTGGATGTGGTATTTAACCGCCAGGGCATTTACCGTATCCGAGTCTAGGGCGTTGATGTTAATCCAGCTTATCCCCGCGGGATTATGGTGTTCCAGAAGTTCTTCCAGGGTGTCCGAAGCGTACTCCCAGGCCCCCACGGGATCGTAGCCGATGATCGAATTCATGCGGTGGTTTCTATCCTAAGGAGTTGTGTAGCAATCCGTCCGGAGCGGTTGCCGGTACTGACTATTCTCATTCATGCCCCTTCCTTGGTAGTATAGCATAGGACGATCCATCCAGTGATAGAATACATCCTTTTTGACCTAGATGGTACCCTCTATTCCGCCCGCTGGGGATTGGAAAAAGAGGTAAACCGCCGGGTAAACGAATACCTTACCCGGCGCCTGAGACTTTCTATGGACGAAGCTTGGGCCCTGCGAAAGGAACGGATACGCGCCTGTAATTACGGAACCACCTTGGAGTGGCTTCGGGCCGAAAAGGGTATGGACGAAGCGGAACTGGAAAACTACTTTGCCTATATCCATCCGGAACACGAGGCCCGCGGACTACCTGCGGATCCCCGGCTTCGTTCCCTGCTCCTTTCTTTTGCCCGTCCCATGGGGATCCTTACCAATTCTCCCCGGGAACATGCCCTGCGGATACTTAAAAAACTGGAAATCGAGGATCTCTTTCCTTCTATTTTTGATATCCGCCGGAACGGGCTCAAGGGTAAACCGGACCCGGATGTGTACCGTCAGGTCCTTGGGGAACTGAATCTGGGGGCCGAATCCTGCCTTTTTGTGGATGACGTGGGGCGCTATGTTGAAGGCTACCGGGCCATAGGGGGAATGGGGGTTTATTTTGACGAGGATGGCCAGAGCGAGTTTCCCCCTCCCCGGATACGTTCCTTGGAGGAACTGGGGGCTTTTTTAGGTTAAAGAAGCACCGAAACGCATCGAATTTTTCGGCCTGTCCCAAGGAGCCTGTTGCGCCCTTCATGCAAAAAATCCCGGTTACCGGGGCTCCTTTGGGAGATTGTTAAGATATAAAAATTCACGAATGTGAATTTTTATACGATTTTATGCGTGAAGCGCCACAAGCTTCTAGGGCCTCGGCGGGGATTTTGTCCAGGCCCTTACAACGGGGTCCTCGCCGTTTAATTCCAAGGCCGCCCGGAAAAAGGCTTCCGCTTCGGCGTCCCTGCCCCGTTTAAGGGCAAGCACCCCCAGGTTGCTGATAATTTTAACATTGTGCGGATCGAGCTGCAGCGCTTTTTTTAGCTCTTCTTCCGCCCTGTCCACATGGCCCTCTTCCATAAGGCATATGGCCAGTTCGTTGCGGGCATCGGGGTTGTCGCAGCCCAGTTCCAGGGCCTTTTCAAAACAGGCCCTTCCATCTTCCCAGCGGCTTAGGCGGCGCAGTCCCCAGCCCAGAACAAACCAGCCCTTTCCAGCGCCGGGGCGGCGTTCTAAAAATTCCCGGGCCCTGCGGATGCCCTTTTCTTCTTCTCCCTTCCGTATAAGTTCCAAGGCTCCCCGGAATGCCTCATCGTCAAGGCCGCTGTTCCGTATCTCTGCCAGCAGTTCCCGGGCCATGACACGCCCTTCCCGTTGGGATTCCGGATCCTGCATCTGGTCCTCCGGCGGGCTTATGTCCGGATCCTCTGTATTCAGGTACGCCGCCAGGCAGTCCGCGGCTCTGCGATAGTCCCCCCGGCGCCGGTAAAAAAGTCCCGCTTTAAAAAACGTATCCCCCACCGGCAGGCCCAGGGCGGTTTCGTAGGCCTGCTCTGTCTGGGTAAAGGCTTCTTCCGCCTCCGGGTATTTTGCGGCATTCTCCAGCGCCAAGGCCCGAGCTTCCAGAACCACAGCCTTACTTAAGAGTAGTTCCGGGCGCCGGGATCGAAGCCCCTCCAGAAGGCTAAGGATTTCCAGGGCCATGGTGTAGTTTCCGTTCCGGGCTTTAAACATCGCCGCTTCCAGCAGTTCCTCCGGCATATTTGGCCGCAGGGCTTCGGCAAGTTCCCGGTAATAGGCGCTGTGCTGCCCTTCCGGGTTTTCCGACAGATCCCTCAGGATCCCCGAAAGAAACATTTCGACACTTATCTGTTCCGCGGTAAATTCCCCCTCCGGGGGAAGCTCCACGGGAAGGGGGATGGAAAAATCCAGGGAAAAATTGGTCCGGCCGGCAAGGTACTTCTGTAATAACAGGGGAATTGTTATATACCCAAGTTTTCCGGCGGCAAACTTGGTGCCCAGGGGCTCTGTTTCCATAATAAGGTCCTTTAAGCGGGTTTTGACGGGGAAGGGGCCGCATCCGGGGCCTCCGGAGGGGCCTCCAGGGGCGCTTCTAAAGGCACTTCCGGAGACGCATCCCCCTCCCGGGCCTTCGGAGCGTTGCCGGAAGTTTTCTGCGCCGCCGCCGGTTCTGTTCCTGAAACTTCCGCCGGAACTGCAGATTCCGGTTTAGGTTCTACCCTAAGCTGGCTTATATAATTATTAATCCGGATCTTGTAGCCCATAGGCACGGCCCCGCCGGTAAACTTGATCGCCAGGGCGACCATTTCCTTGCGGCCCTCCACCTCTTCGGAGCGGACGAAGGATCCTTTAAGCAGAAAGCTTTCCCTGGGGTCATCGAAGTCTATTCGCAGGGCCGCCTCGCGGGTAATAAGGAATTTTGCAATTCCCATCATAATCAACTTGGCGCCGGAAAATGAAACATCCCGTAGTATGCACCGCCGCGGCACGCCCTGGATAAAGACCGCCGTTTCCTTGGAAAGAAGGCCCATCTTTCTAATGGACTCCACCGTCAACAGTATCCGTTCTTCGCTCCGCTTTGCCGAATTAACATTGGCATCCAGCACCGTCCCTATGATCCCAATAAGATCATCCGGAGGACGCTGGGTAAATTGGAGAGAAAACAGGGCTATATTGCCGGAGTTCCCGTAGGGGCTGTATCCGCAGACCCGGGTGGAAACAAAAAAGGTTACCGGCGTGTCGGAGTCCGGTGTTTTAAAACAAAACCTAAGGCTTACCATATTATTTGCCGGGCGCAGTTTTTCTACCAGTCCCGATTGTGTGTTGGCCGCCACCTTTGCCATTTCGAAGGAACTGGAATAGATTACGCAGGGCCAGAAATCTCCGCCGCACTTTAAATATACTTGTTGGTTGACAAGTCCCGTAACCTGGATTATTTCTTTTGAAAAGGTTACATTTATGGTCTTGAATCGATCGTAGAAACTTGCAATCTTTTGGCTGGTTATAACACCCATTCATCATTACTATAAGACGCTTTGCATTAGAAGTCAATTATGGTTATAGTTGGCTTATTGGACTTGTTCAATAACCCAGTTGGTTATTGAGCAAGTCTTGCAAAATGCTCCGCATTTTGCTGTTTTTAAGCGGTTGTTCGGAAATTTCAGTTTTCCGGACAAATTTCGCTAAAAATCGCAATTTCGCAACCGTAAGGCGGGAAATTGCAAGACTAGTGAGACAATCAACCGGGTTGTCGAACAAGTCTATTTATCATTCCCGGTATTCGGAACGGGGGTGCATTTGTAAAATGGCCGGAATAATACCGGCGGGGCTAAACACATAGGATGAAAAAAAAATCCGCGTTTCTGGAAAATCTGCTGCAGGATCGTTTTTCGGATCCCTGGCGTTTGCTTTCCGAGACGTCTCAGTTTCTTAGCAAGACCAAGATTTTCCAGCAGCACGAAGATCAGCTTCGCCTTTGGCGGCGGGAATTGCAAAGTTCCGGGAACAACGGCGATAGGGCAAAGAAGGTGCGGGAAGAAATAACCGAGCTTCGTAGAACCTTGCGATGTCAGGGGTATGATCTAAGCCTGGCAAAGCAAAATTTGGTTTTTGACGGATTTCGCAACGATGCCTCCCTGGCAGAGGGATTCCGCCGGGTGGTGATTTTTTTTGCCGATGATGATATATACTGGCTTGCGGGGGAAAACAACCATATAATTTTAGCAGAGATACTGGAGGGGCAAATGAATACCCCCTCCCGGCGCAAATGGAATATAATCCACTCCAAGCACTACCTGTGGTACCGTAGACGGGGAAACGATCTAATCCTTTCCGGATCGGATACGGAAACAAAAGAGGGTTTTGAACGGCTTAAAGCCATGGGCGACGCAAATAGCCTGTTCATTCTCTTAAAGTTAAAGGGGCTTAGGTAAATTATGATAGGGCGATATCCGCTGTTGTTTTTGACTGTATCCCTGCTGCTCTTTTCCGCCTGCGTAGCCGGTAAGGTTCCGGAGCTTTCCGTAACCGGGGATCTGTACTTTGTGCCCCAGATTCTGCCGGACCTGACCGTGCCCTCCGATGCGGGGGCCCGGGCCGAGGATCCCGCGGAGGAATCCGGGGAACTGCGAAAGGCCTTCCAGGAAGCCTATGTCGAGGCCCTTATCCGAGGGCTTCCCCTGAGGGGGGTGCTGGGAAGCGACAGAGTTAATCCCTGGCCCGAGGGAACCCCCGAAGGCTGGACCCAGAATTGGACAAGTTTGGACACGGAACCGAACTCCTGGGGAATACCGGGGCTGGTGCTGGCCCTGCGGAATTACACTGGTCCGGCGGGAAGCCCCGTGTACTCGGTCTACGGAAAGGTTCTGCACCAGTACGGGATAAGCGCCGGTATTAACCGGGCCAACGGGGCCACGGGCTACGGCATCCCTCTGGGGGAACTGGGCTTTTCCCAGGGAGCTGCGGTCCAGCGTTTTAGCAGGGGGATCATACAAATAGACCGGGACGGAAGCCGCTTTATTCCCCAGGTAGCACGTATTCCCCTTGACCTTTTTTCGGAACAGAACCGCAGCGAATTTACCGGCCGGGGTATTCCTCCGGAAGTTAGCACGGCTTTGGCCTTCGCTTTTGCCTTGCATGGCGCTTTGTCCGGCCAGGAATGGGTCGCTGACGGACCGGTGGTAAAAGTTTCCTTTTCCAGTCCCTGGGTTTTGGAAACCCAGGGGGGGGAGCTTTTTCTTACCGGGATCTATGTAAAAAGCTATAACCGGGGGAAAGAGGTCCTGGTGGTGGCGGAGGGGCAGGGCCTTCCTGTCCGGGCCCACCGGCTTTCGGAGCCTATTCTTTCTGTTCTTACAGCCCGGCTTAGGCTGCCCGGTCTGGATCGGGAAAATTCCCTGGGGCGGGCCGCCGGCGGAACCGCTTTTGTTCAGTCCCTGACCGGCGGATTTGCCATCTACGGACCTCCCCTCAGTGACCTTCTGCCCCGGCCCCTGGAAGAAGAGGACCTGCAAGGGGATGGCGAGGGGGCGCCGCTTTTTAAGGCAGCCCAGCGTTTTGGCCGGGGCTGGATTGTCGTTAAACCGCCCCTTCTAAGGCTTCCGGCAGGGGGCGATTATGGGGACCCGGCGGCGGATTTACCGGAAGGCCCCGCAGGGGCTTCGGCGGAAAGTCCCGCGGAAACTTTGCCGGAAGGCCCCGTGGAGGATTCGCCGGAAAGTCCGGCGGTGGATTCGGCAGAGAATAGTTCTCTATAACGGTAAAGCCGTTGAAGGATCGCTTCTATTTTGATGGCGTATTGTTTGTCCGCCGCCCAGGAACCGGCCAGGGCTTGGATCACCGGTGCCGATCCCCGGCGGACAAGGCGGTACCGGGGGTCCACCAGAGTTCCTCGCAGGGGCAGGTTTGTGGCATAGGCCTGTAAATGCTGAATATGGGCGCGAATTCCAATCTGAACCGAGGGGAACGTTTCTCCCGGCTGGCCGGGTCCTATGGAGCCAAGGCCGCAAAAATTGTTCATCTCCGCACGTACAAGTCCCCCAAAGCGGAGAAACCCGGTTTCCAGGCACATTTGGGCAAAGGCCACGTCATGGTTGATTCCTTCTGCAGCCGCCTCAAGAATGTAAAAGTTCACCAGTTGTTCAATAAATTCCCTGCCGGCGTGTTTATTTTCGTTTAACAAAAATGCAGAAAGCAGTTCCGCCTCGAACTCTCCCCTGCCCAGAATAAGCCGGGGACAGGCGGGCAGATCCTTTATGATGATCACCGGGAGGACTTCCGGCAAAAATACCGCCTCTACCACCGCCGGGTTCTCCGGGGGAATTTCCGCGGCCGCCGGGGTTTCCGGTACCTCCACGGATTCTTTTCTTCGGGACCGGGGCCATGCGTACAGTTCCATCACAGAACAGAATAGCAAAAGGGATATGAGGAATCGCATCTTTTTAATATATCGGCGTAGTGTCGTGTTGCGTAAAGAGCCCTGTGATTAAAGCGTCCCCGGGCTTTTTGCCCTATACAAGGATATGATTGAGGATTTTCAAGCAACCCCGGTTGAGGCCGGGAAGGACCGGGAGGTAAAGTACCTGCCGGGCTTTGGTCCGGCGGGATTTACCGGCGATGCCGGAGATTTTCAGGATCTGCCCAAGGAATACCGGCCCCGGGAACGGCTTTGCCGGGAGGGGGCTTCGGCCCTGTCGGACCGGGAACTGCTTTGTATTCTGCTCAATACCGGAATTAAGGGAAAAGCCGTGGATATCCTGGCGGATGAGGTGCTAAACAAACTGGATCGTTACAAGGACATACCGCCGGTGAATGAGATGGTAAAGATTAGCGGCCTGGGAATGGCCAAGGCCGCTGCCGTTACCGCCATGCTGGAACTGGGCCGCCGGCACTGGGGACAACCGGGAACACGGATCAGCCTGCCCTCGGACGCCTATAGCCTTATCCGGCACTATGCCGACCGCCGGCAGGAACGTTTTATCTGCATTTCTTTAAACGGCGCCCACGAAGTACTGGCTGTCCGGGTGGTAACCGTGGGACTTGTAAACAAAACTATCGTACACCCCCGGGAGGTTTTTTCCGACCCCCTCCAGGACAGGGCTAGCGCCGTATGTGTGGCCCACAATCATCCCTCCGGCAGGCTGGAACCCTCCGGCGAGGATAACGAAATTACCTGGAGGCTACGCTCGGCCGCTGAAATTCTGGGACTGCGGTTTCTTGATCATCTTATTTTTTCCGGCTGGGGGTTTTTTAGTTACAGCCAGGCGGGATTGCTGCGTCCGGCCCATACATGATCCGCCTTGGGTAAAGGCTTGCGGCGGGGACTACAGATCTTCCAGCGGCGAACTGCGGTCGGTAAATTCCGGAATAACGTACACAACTGTTCCCGACCGGCGGACCCGCAGTTCCGCAAAGCCCTTGCTTACCATGGCATCCAGCAGTTTTTTTGCCTCTTCTATGGGGATATCCGCTTCCAGGGCCAGATCCCCGGGGGTGATAATCCCCTGGTTGTCCCGTGCGGTTTTTAGTATTATCCGTTCGGGGTGTTCTTTTTTTCCGTGGATCACCCTGAAATTGCCGTCCTGAATATCCCGCCAGCCCTGCTGTACCCTCCGGTGGAACTGTCCCGGCTGCCGGTCCGTCAGGGCCGCCTGGTAGTTTGCCTCCCGGACCTGACGGCCCAGGGTAAAAAGGTCGTAAACCGCCCCCAGCCCAAAAAGACCCCCGGTACACATCCACAGTAGCCCTGTGCCTATTTTACCCAGGTAAAACCGGTGGAACCCCGCCACCCCAAAAAAGGAAAAAAACCAGAGCAGATAGGCCAGGGATATGCTGTACATGGTTTTGTTATAGGCTTTCACTGACCAGTTTGCCAAGTCCCCTGTCCAGCCGAATCCGTACATGCCTAAGGGGTTCCGAAACAAAAAGCGCAATTTGACATATCTCGATAAGGGTCCCCGGGGCAATTTCTCCGCTTATCTCCACCGCGGCCCCTTCAAAAGCGTTTAGCCTGCCCAAAATAGTGGTGATCTGTTCCCCCAGCTTTTTTTGCTCTTCCTCAACCCGGGCCAGAATTTCTTCCATCTTTTTCCGCCGTTCATCCTGGGCCGGAGACGGGGGAAGCCCGGCTTCGGAAGCCAGCAGCTTCCGCAGTTTGTCAAGTTTGGCAGAGAGGATCCGCATTTGGTAGTTGCATTTTTCTTTCTCTTGCTGGGCGGTAAAATCCACTCCGCAGTGAATCCGGGTAGCTTTTCCGGTTTTTTTGCCGATTCCTCCGGCAACTATGCCCTGAACGGCGTAGATCTCCCCTCCCAGGATCTTTCCTTTGTCTCCCATGTCAAGTTTTTCTAGGGTAAAAACCGACGAATTCACAATATCCGCATCAACGGTGATTGTTTTACGGACCGCGACTTTGCAGTTTTCAATAAACTTTGCCTTTAGGCGCGCCGGCGGGGGTGGGGGGGCCCGGCGGCGGGCGGGGGTGGGGCCGGGGGCGGGGGGGGGGGGGGGGGGGGGG
>JAISOA010000123.1 GCA_031275945.1 Spirochaetaceae bacterium | reverse complement strand
GTAGTTGTTTCCTACTTTGATGGTATCGATGGTGCCTACCGGTGAAAGGCTTAAATTCATAAGAGATTGAAAGGCCGGAAGATGTTCGGGCCCAAAGGAATGGAGCAGGGAATTATTTTTTCCCAGGGGATACCAGGCAATCTGAACATTAGGCAGTCCTACGGCGCCGTTGATTATTTCATAAAACGTGCCGTTGCCTCCCAGGGCATAAATGCGGACAATCTCCCGGGTGTCGCTGGCATACCGCAGGGTATATCCGGAGGCATCCCGTTTCCAGCGGGTAACGTGGATGGTGTAATCCACCTCGGGACGGCCGGCAAAAAAACTTTGTATGTCGTTTTTTATTTCAGGTATCCGCCCGTTAGCCTTTCCCGCCTTGGGATTAATAATAAAAAGGTGCTTCATTCCTGGCCGCTCCCCAGGTACTGCAGGGTCTCTTTAATTTTTTCAGCCGCCCCCTCGTACTCCAGGTTTTCCACATCGCTTCCAATTTTGCGCAGGGCCTCCACGATCCGTTCGTCCTCCCATTTAAAGCTATTTGCCCGGGCCAGAAGGGATTGGGCGCCGGTATTGTCAAAATTGGCACAGGTTTCCTGGATTTTTTGAAGAAGCTCCTTAAGTTCCCCGGGAGTGCCTGTTTTTGTTCCGCTTTCCTGCTGAGGAAAGAGGGACGCCAGGTTTCGGGATAGGATCCTAAGCTTTTCCTCGAAACCGGGGTAGTGTTCCTGGCAGTATGTGGTATCGTCGGATTTGGCGGCAAATTCCAGCTTCCGCGCCTCGTCCCCCAAAAGCTCGGCGCCGATATTGTAAAGGGCTCCCTTCATGCCGTGGATCTCTATGCCAAAGTCCGTGCTGTTTTCGGCATACAGGCCCCGCATTTTTTGTATTCCTTCGCCGATAACTTTAATGGTTATTCGCAGCAGTTCGGTGTACTGTTCCTTTTCGCCGCCTATAAGAAGAAGTCCTTTGTCTACATTAAGATTTTGAATATTCTTAGCCTTTTCCAAAAACGCTTCGGTGTTTTCGGGCTGAATGAATACCGGTTCTTCCAGGGGTTCCTCGGCGGCTTCTGTGCCGGTTCCGGCAGCCGTCCCGGTCCCGCCGGTCGCGGAGCCGGCTGTTTCCAAGGCCCGCTGGGGCAGGGACTCCAGCAGGTAGGCAAGGGTATCGCCGATAAACAATAAGATGGTGTCGTCATGGACAAAGGGTTCCGGTTCGTTTTCCTCCATGATGATGTACCCCATAAGGCATTCGTTTGTCCGTAGAGGCAGGATGCACAGGGATTTAGTAGAAAAACCAACAAAGGGTAGCTGCATGGAGCTAAGGGTTCCGTAATTCATGACCAGGTGTTTTTTGTTGCCGATAAGCTTAACTACCTGGTGGTGGCTAAAAAATTCACTGTGTTCTTCCAAGGCCGCCGGCGGGTACACCGCGGCAATCCGGGGGCTGTTTTCCTGAATAATAATTAAAGTTCCCTTAGAGATCCGGAAATACTCCGCCACCACCTTTAGGGTGGCGTTAAAGGCCTCGCTAAGGCTTTCGCTACGGAATAGGGCGTAATGAATGTCCAGGATCACGTCGAAGCGATTTTGGTACCGCAGTTGGAGCAGCTTGCTGATTTTAAACTGGTCCACCATGCGGCCTAAGGCCCTGGTGATCATGTTAAGTTCGTCTTCGGAATGTGTATACTCTATACAAAGATCCAGATTCCCCGCTACAATAGCTTCACTGGTCTGGGTAAGTTTTTGAATGGGTTTTGAAATTCCCCGGGAAAGGTATTGGAGGAGCAGAAAAAACATGACAAGGCTTACAAAGATAGAGAATCCGATAGGTTTAAGTACCGGAAACATATTCTGCCAGACATACTCCAGGGGAAGGGCAATGTAGATATATATAAACCTGTCTTTAAGCCGTACCGGATAAAAATAATTAAGGCTCTTGGTATGGGAAATTCCTGAATACCCGTTGTAAAGAAGCTGTTCCCGGTTTTGCATCGCCTTTCGTATCTGCGGGACATTATCAAATTCCAGGGTTTCCAGGGTTTTGCCCACATTGCCGGTATTCACCGAATAGCCCAGCCTTCCGTCGGATAAAAAGATAGTGGTCTGTACGTCCAGACGCATGGTCGCGCCCAGGATTTCTTCGTCCATTTCAAAGTCCAGGCCTGCACAGCCTATGACCTTACCGTTTCTAAAAACCGGGGCGGCAACGCTTATGCTGCTGACGGTCTTGTTGTTTTTATAATCCCACAGGGGCCTAAATTCCCCCAGATCGGTAAAAATTTTACCGGTATCCCGGGGTATGATATACCAGTACGCCATGTCCTGGTTGTCCAGCATGGTTTCGGTAATGTCCGGGGCGATTTCCCAGGAATTTCCCTTCCGGTTAAAAGACCGGATATACTGTCCCGAGGGGGCTCCGGAATAGTCGCCGGTGTGGAGGGCATCCCGGCCGTCGAAGGCGTTAGGTTCAAAGATAAGCCATGCGTTAATTACATGGGCATTGTTAAAGCGGCTGGTTAGGATATTTTCGCCCCTGGAGCGGGCATTCTGAGCGTTGTAATCAAGCATTTCCAGTTCCGTGGCGGATATCCGGACGGAAAGTTCGGCGAATTCGTAGAAGTTGATAAGATTCGATTTGCAATACTGGGCCATGTTTAAAAGTTCGCGGCGGGTTTTAATGGTCTGTGCCTGATACGCCTGGTATATCATGGTGGCTGAAAGTATGATGTACACCAGCAGAAAGGGGAGTACCACAAATAACAATATGCTGGACCGGATTGATTTTCTCATCCTGTTCTGTCTTTCCCGGGGTATATTACCCCTCCATGGCGGCGGTCTCCAGTGCGGCGGAACGTCTTTTGGCGACCTTTTCCATATCCGCATGGACTACCTCAAATGCGTCGATGATCCGGGGATCAAAATGGGAACCCTTACCGGCCACGATAAGATTATAGGCTTCCTGGGTGGTCATGGCCTTCCGGTAAACCCGGTCGGCTACCACAGCGTCGTAAACATCCGCCACCGCCATGATCCGGGAACACAGGGGAATGGCATCCTCTGCCAGGCCCCGGGGATATCCTGAACCGTCGAATTTTTCGTGGTGTCCCTCGGCTATTTGCTTGGCATATTTAAGGTAATGCTGGGTAGGGGTCCGTTCGTACATGGTATCCAGGATCCCCGCTCCAATGGTGGTGTGGGTTTTCATAATAGCAAATTCGGCGTCGTCGAGCCTTCCCGGCTTAAGGAGTATGGTGTCGCTGATGCCGATTTTACCCACATCGTGGAGCAGGGATGCCCGGGTTATGAGGGACATTTCCTTTTCGTTTAGTTCCTCCGCAAAGTGTCTCTGGTGTATCAGTTCCCGTCCCAACAGGGTAACGTAGATCCGCGTTCGTTGCACGTGATCCCCCGTACCCTTGTCCCGGTTTTCGATCATTTCCGAAAATGTCAGGACTATACTGTCTTCCAGTTCCCGCACGGTTTCTTCCAGGTTTTGTCGGTACTGGGAAAAATCCAGGTGAAGCTTAAGCCGGTGAAGAAGGATGCTTTTTTCCACCGGTTTGGTTATAAAGTCTACTACCCCCGATTCCAGGGCACGGATTTCCGTGGCCACATCCTGATTTGCGGTAAGAAAGATAACCGGAATTCTACTTAGGATTAGATTGTCCTTGAGCCGACGCAGAGTTTCAAACCCGTCCATTTCCGGCATATCTACGTCCAGAAGAATTAAATCCGGAATACGTTGAACACAAATCTTTAAGGCCTGGCCCCCCGATTTTGCCAGCAGTACCTGGTAAGCGTCTGAAAGTTGTAACTGGATATTCTTTAAATTTGCAAGGTTGTCGTCAATAACCAGAATTTGTTTCATCCGTGCGGTCCTTTCCGTTAGTATATTGCATGTGGGATAAAATCACAAGGTAAAACCATGCTAATTTGTTAGAAAAACAAGGGAGCATCCTTGATCGATCCCGGATTTTATACTAAAAATATAGTAATTTTGTAATACGATAAGGAGAAAACAATGAGCGCTATTGAATACATTGAGGCGAGGGAGATCCTTGATTCCCGGGGAAACCCTACTGTAGAAGTTGATATTGTACTGGAAGACGGATCCCTTGGCCGGGCAGCGGTGCCTTCCGGGGCCTCCACGGGGGAACACGAGGCCGTGGAGCTTCGGGACGGGGACAATACCCGGTACCAGGGCAAGGGCGTCCAGAAGGCGGTTTCAAACGTAAACGATTTGATTGCGCCCGAACTGGCGGGTTTTGAAGTAACCGATCAGGTTGATATTGACCGGACGATGATCGAATTGGACGGAACGGAAAATAAGGGCAAGCTGGGGGCCAACGCCATTTTGGGGGTCTCCATGGCCGCCGCCCGGGCTGCCGCGGAAAGCCTGGGGGTTCCCCTGTACCGTTATCTGGGAACCTTTCATGCCAATGTGCTGCCTGTTCCCATGGCAAACATTATTAACGGCGGCAAGCATGCGGATAATAAGGTGGATTTTCAGGAATTTATGGTCATGCCCCTGGGGGCGGACTCGGTGCGCGAAGCCGTTCGCTGGACCGCCGAGGTTTTTCATAGCCTTAAAAAACTGTTAAAGGACGGGGGAAAGAATACCGCCGTGGGAGACGAAGGGGGATTTGCCCCGGATATCGGGAACGAAGAAGCTCTGGAGTATATTATGCGGGCCATCGAAAAAGCGGGATATAAGCCGGGGGATCAATTTGGCATAGCCCTGGACTGCGCCAGTTCCGAGTTGTTTGAAGAGGGCGGAAAGAAGGGCTACAAGTTTTGGAAATCCAACCCCGATAAACTTTTTTCTGCCGATGAACTGATAGACATTTATACTAAGTGGGTAGACAAGTACCCCATTGTATCCATTGAGGATCCCCTGGATCAGAACGACTGGGACGGGTATGTTGCCATGACCAAGGCCCTGGGAAGCAAAATCCAAATTGTGGGGGATGACTTTTTTGTTACCAATACTACGCGGCTTTCCAAGGGCATAAGCATGGGGGCCTGCAATTCCATTCTTATCAAGGTAAATCAAATTGGTACGGTTACCGAAACCTACGAAGCCGTGGAAATGGCCAAGCGGGCAGGGTATACGGCGATTATTTCCCACCGTTCCGGGGAAACCGAAGACAGCTTTATTGCCGATTTGGTAGTAGCCCTGGAGACCGGACAAATTAAAACCGGCTCCATGAGCCGGACGGATCGTATTTGCAAGTATAATCAGCTTATGCGGATCGAAGACGAACTTATGGGCGTGTCCGAATACGCTGGAAAAAAGGCCTTCTATAATCTGAAACCATAGGGGGTCCCGTCGGCGGCGTACGGTGGCCGCCGGCGGTCTGCACTGTCTGTCGCCGTCGTGCTCTGTGACGGAGCCATTGGACTTGTTCAATAACCCGGTTGGTTATTGAACAAGTCTAGGCAAAATGCTCCGCATTTTGCTGTTTTTAAACAACTCTATTAGAATGGGGCCGGTGATTGGAAGGCCGGGTCCATACCCCGTCGAACCAGAGGTTCGAGCTTGCTCCTGGGTATCTTCATTTGTGCGCCGGGTCTAGAGAGAATAGTATCCGGACGGCGCTTTTTAAATCCGCCGCCCCCCGGAATCCCTGTTCTTCCGTAGAGCCCGGAGGGGGACCCACAAAGCGGGTAAATCCCAGGTCCTGGGCGGTTTTAATCCGTCCGGGCAGCCGGTGTATGGGGAGGACTTCGCCTGCCAGGGACAGTTCCCCCGCAATGGCGGTTTTGGCCGGCAGGGGAATACCGGTCCGGGCGGAATACAGGGCCGCGGCCAGGGCAAGTTCTATCCCCACTTCGGCAATTTTGATGCCCCCTGCAACATTTACGTACAGATCCTGGTTGGAGAGCCGCAGGGAAAGATGCTTCTCCAAAGATGCGGCCACCCGGGATACCCGGGCGCTTTCTATGGAACCGGAAAACACCCGGCTGATGCTTCCCTTTACAGGCACCGTCAGGGCCTGGATCTCCACCAGCAGGGACCGGGAGCCCTCCAGTACCGCGGCGGTGGCAATACCCGCGGGGAATTCCCCCTCCCGCCGGATCAGAAAAAGCAGGGATGGATCCGCCACCGCCATAAGCCCCTGTTCTCCCATGGTAAAAATGCCGATTTCGTCCACGGAGCCAAAGCGGTTTTTTACCGCCCTAAGAAAACGGCATTCCCCGCCACGGTCCCCCTGTTCAAAGTACAGTACCGTGTCCACCATGTGTTCCAGGGTCTTGGGCCCCGCAATAAGCCCGTCCTTGGTAACATGGGCAGCCAGGAACAGGGCCGCGTCATGTTCCTTTATCCAGGAGATAAGCTCGTAGGAAGAAAATTTCATCTGGTTTACCGTGCCGGGAACAGGACCCGCCACATCGGTATGGAGGGTCTGGGCGGAATCGGCCATAACCAGTACGGGTTTTACCGAATCCAGGATCAAAAGAATATCTTCTATTCTGCCGGTACAGCATAGTTCAATCCGGTCGAGTTTTCCCGAAAGTCCCAGCCGGTCTGCACGCATCCGTACCTGCCCGGCGGATTCTTCCCCGGATATGTACAGGATCCGACCGGGGGTTTCCGCCGCCGTGGCGGCCTGGAGGAGCAGGGTGGATTTTCCTATTCCCGGTTCGCCCCCCAGGAGGACGGCGGAACGCTTCATTATCCCGCCCCCCAGTACCCGGTCCAGTTCTTCAATGCCGCTGCCGATACGTTTTCCCTCGCCGGGATCCACCGCGGAAAGGGGAAAAGACCGGGGGACTTCCCTCTTTCCCGGGATCTGTTTTCCGGCGGATACGGCGGTTTCCGCCAGGGTATTCCATTCCCCGCATTCGGGACAACGGCCCAGCCATTTGGTCTCTTCGTGGCCGCAGGAGGTGCATCTAAAGAGTAGGCCCCCGGTCTTTTTCATAGGGAGATATGGTATCAGATAAAGGATGATTCTTAAAGGAGCCTATGTTTCACTAATATTAATCGACAGGCAGATTGTCTCCGTATCAAAAATGGAAAAAGGTATGCAGAGCATCCTGGTCCGTTCATCGGGAATAACGATGCTGTGGGCCTTGCCATACACAACCTTGGGAAGAGAAATGGAAATACGAAACATATCTTCTAATTTTTTTTTAACATTTCCTGTGATAATGTTCACCAGTTCTCCCACGGCGTCAACCATGTCGGGACTGGAAATGGTTTCCGAGGTTTTTAGTAAGATTCCGGTTATTTTTGACGCCGTGGGGTATTTCATCGAAATAGCCACCATTCCCCGGACTTCTCCTGTTAGGGCAATGATTCCGGATATGTCCCAGTTAAGAAAGGTTTCTTTCCCGGTAAAATAGGCCCTGTCGGGTATTGCCGTGCAGTTTAGCATGTCTTTAAAAACTGTGGTACAGACTTGAATAAAGGGATCTATATATTGTTTCATTATATAAGAGTGTACAATTCATTCCGGGGATACGCAAGCAGGCAAGCCGGAACGCGGAGGGCCCGTGTTCCGGCGGTTTTTATGCACCGTAAGGAACAGCTAAAAACCCAACGGGGGTTTTCGAAGCTTCCCCGGAGACCTACGGTTCCGGGGAATAGGGATTACACCGACAGTAAGCGGTTCAACCGTCGTACAAAATCCGCCGGGTCCTTTAGCTTAATCCCCTCCACCAGCAGGGCCTGGTCAAGCAATACCCCCGCGGTATCGGCAATACGGGTCTCGTCCTCCGTATCTTTAAGGGATCGCACAATGGGATGATCGCCGTTGACTTCCAGTATAGGCTTGATATCCGGCATTTCGGCCTGGCCCATGGCCTTAAGCATCTGGGCCATCTGCATACTGGGGTCGTTTTCGTCCGCCACGATACAGGACGGGGAATCGTGGAGCCTCCGGGAAAGCTTTACATCCTTGACCCGGTCTCCCAGGGCTTTCTTAATTTTTTCTATAACGGGCTTGGCTTCTTTTTCCGCCTGCTTGTCCTGTTTTTCCCCCAGTTCCTCGTCCGCCCCGGAACGGTTAACCGCCTTAAGATCCCAGTGTTTGGTTTCCAGCTTGCCGCCGGTTCCCGGCAGTTCCTTGTGGTAACTGTGCAGGGAGGGAATGACAATGTCGTCGATCTCGTCATCCATAATAAGGACTTCCAGCTCCTTGGCCTTGTAGGCTTCCAGCAGGGGCGAAGCCCGAAGAGTTTTTTCGTCTCCCCCGGTGATGTAATAAATGTTTTTCTGATCGCCCTTCATCCGGGTAAGATACTCGGCAAAACTTGTCCAGCCCTCCACCGCGGTACTTTTAAAGCGTACCAGCTCTTGCAGGGCCTCCCGGTTGGCATAGTCCTGGTAAAGCCCCTCTTTAAGGGGCCGGTTAAAGTGGGTGATAAAGGTTTCCCATTTTTTCTTATGTTCTTCGGAACCGGAGGCCGCATCCGCCAGGGATTTAAATTCTCCTAACAGCTTTTTTACCGACGCGTTCTTAATGTTCATAAGGATTTTATTTTGCTGCAGTATCTCCCTGCTGACATTCAGGGGAAGATCCTCCGAATCGATTACCCCCCGGATAAAGCGAAGATAGGGGGGTATAAGTTCCTTATCGTCGTCGGTGATAAATACCCGTTTAACGTAGAGTTTAACCCCCGGTTTATAATCCACCTGATACATATCAAAGGGAGCCTTGGATGGAATGTAAAAGAGGGTTGAGTATTCCAGGGTTCCCTCGGCCTTGGTATGAACATAGTGGAGGGGGCTGTCATCCCCATAGGAAATACTTTTGTAAAATTCGATATAATCTTCTTCTTTTAGTTCCGATTTAGGTCTGCGCCAAATCGCCTGGCCAGAGTTGATCCGGTCTGTCTTTGTTTTGGTTCCCTTTTCTTTTCCCTTGTCGTCGTACTCTTTTTCGTCGTGGGTAAGAAAAATAGGAAAGGCCACGTGGTTGGAATACCGCTTGACAATATCTTCAATGGTCCAGCGGTTAGCGTACTCCAGCCCCTCTTCGGTAAGGTGGAGGATAACCGTGGTTCCCTGCTCTTTTCGTCCCGCATCTTCCGGGGCCTCTTCGATGTCGTAGCTGTCCTGCCCCTCGCTGGTCCACTTCCAGGTTTTTTCTTCCCCGGCCTTGCGGCTTATAACTTCAATATGGTCCGCCGCCATAAAGGCTGAATAAAACCCCACCCCGAACTGGCCGATAAGATTGGAATCCTTTTTTGCATCGGCGCTGAGCTTTTCCAGAAAGGCCTTGGTCCCCGACCGGGCTATGGTTCCCAGGGATTCTTCCAGGTCCGTCTCGTTCATCCCGATGCCGTTGTCGGAAATTGTCAGGGTCTTTGCGTCCCTGTTAAAGCTAATGTCGATCCGGGGATCGAAACTAAGGGACTTGTAGGCTTCCTCCGCCACGGTAAGGTATTTTAGTTTGTCCACGGCGTCGGACGCGTTGGAAATTAATTCCCTAAGAAATATTTCCCGGTTGGAATATAATGAATGGATAATAAGATGAAGCAGCCGGCTTACTTCTGTTTGGAATTGATGCTGTGCCATATAAGACTCCTCAAGGGTATCGATAAGATAATTAGTGGACTTGTTCGCTAACCCGGTTGGTTATTTCACAAGTCTTGCAAAATGCTCCGCATTTTGCTGTTTTTAAACAACTCTAGGGTCTGCCCGCAAAGCCGGTGCGCAAACTAGGTTTGCGACTTTGTGGACAGACTTTGATTCGTTGCGAAGGGTCCATGCCCAAGAACCCCCTTGCGCGGGGGAGCCTTGGGGCGGAACCAAGGCTCCGGACCCTGAGTCAAATACCTTTAGAGAACAACATACCCCGTCCGCTTGCGGCGGGATTGTTGATTCGCATATAAAATACACAAAAAAGTCCCCGGGGGCAAGAGAAACATACGCCGGGGAACAGCTTTGTTAAACCCCGGTTCTTAGGTGTTCCGACAGCATATCTTTCATGCGTTGGGGGATTGGCGTACTTTGTTCTATGTTAAAATCGTAGTGGACCATGACGGCGCTGCCCTTGACGCAGAGCCTGCCGGTTTGCCAGGCCTCGTGGTAGGAGGTAAATGACTTAACGCCAATACGGCTTATCCAGGTACGGATTTCTACATCGGACTGAAAGTACAGCTGATCCACATAATCATAATCCGTATGGGCCATGATAAGGGGAAAGGTTTGCCGTGAAAGCTTTAGTTCCGGATCGAACAGCTTAAAAATGGGATTCCGGGCAAGTTCAAACCACACCACGGGAACGGTATTGTTAATATGCCCCAGAATATCCATGTCGCCAAACCGGGCGCTTACGGTTATGCTGAACATACTGCCAGTATAGTGAACTTTGGGAACCCTGTCAATTTCGCATTGTCCGGCTTTTTTCCCTGACAAAGTCGAATCTATGGGATATACTGCAGGAAACTTCTGGAAACCCCGGCCGGTTCCCCTGGAGGCGTATTTTACCGGGGTTCGCAGCCGGGAACCTGTATACGATGACACGTGAACTTCAAGGACTTCTTCGGGTTATCGAAGAGACCTTTCCCATGCCGGGCCGCTTCCGCTCAAGACTGCCCGGGGATGTGGCGGAACTTTCCCGGCTCCTTACCGGTTCCCGGTCCGGGCGGGAAGGCGGCTACCTAAACCGGCCCAACCTGCTTTCCGCGTATCTCCGGTATTTTCTGCCCTGGAATATTTTTAGGCTCCACCGGCTTTTTTCATTTACCGCCGTTGATGGCCCTACCGCCGCCGGCCTCTCCGCCGGGGCCCTTCCCCTTGGTTTGGCGGACGGCGATGCCGTAACGGATCTTGGGTCCGGGCCCCTTACCCTGCCCGTGGCTCTGTGGCTTTACCGGCCTGAACTGCGGGAACGGCGCCTGGAATTCCGCTGTGTGGATTCCGCCGGTTCCGCCCTGGAGGCGGGAAAAAAACTCTTGGCCGCCCTCACCGGGGGCGGAGGGGCCTGGAAGATCAGGACCATCCATGATTCCCTGGACGCTCCGGTCCGGGGAAAGAAAGCGGCCCTGGTAACGGCCCTTAATGTCTTTAACGAGCTGTCCCGTTTTGGGGATCCCGGCACTACGGCCCTTGCGGCAAAAAAAGCCGCGGGGCTTCTTGAACGATCCTGTGCCGGCGGCGGAACAATTCTTGTGATGGAACCGGGGGTCCCCGGTTCCGGGGCCTTTATTGCGGCCCTCCGGAGGATCCTGCTTGAAGGGGGAAAGTGGATCGCCGCCCCCTGTACTCACGGGGAGCCCTGTCCTTTGCCGGGGCTTTCTGAAGGAGGTCCCCGGAAACGAATGGATCCGGAAGTTTCTTTCCGCCCCTCCGGCGGTCCGGCCCCGGCGGGTCCCGCCGCTTCCCGGGGCAAGGCCAAGTGGTGCCACTTTGCCTTCGATACCGCGGAGGCCCCGGCGGAACTGCAGCGGCTTTCCGTCCTGGCGGGACTTCCCAAGGAACGGGCGGTCTTTAGTTTTTTAGCGGCTGCGGCGGGACCCGCCGGGGCCGCCGCGGATGTAACGCGGTCCGCCGTTTCATCTCCGGACCGGATAGGGGTGCGCATAGTCTCGGATCCCTTTCCCCTGCCGGGACTTTCCGCGGCCCTGAAAGAAAAGACCTTGAAAGAAAATGCCCCCAAGGGGAATGACGAGGCATGGGGCCGTTACGGGTGTTCGGAACGGGGGCTGGTGCTGGTCGCCGGAAGCCGGAAAGAGATGGAAAGGGCCGGTCCGGGGAATGGGCCAAAGGGGGTTTTTCTTACGAAGCTGCGGGATCCAAAAACGGGGATTCCGGTGGCGGTTCCATTCCGTTGACATTTTGCGGAACTATTTCTACTCTAACCGGGCGGGGATGAAGAATATGATTTTTTACCGGCTAAAACAACCCTGGCTGTTCTGCCTTGTTCTGTCTGTCATGGGGGGATGTGCGAAGCAGGAACATCCCGAGGGGCTTTCCTCTAAAGATGGTGTTATTGTTGGATTTTCCCAGATTGGGGCGGAAAGCGCCTGGAGAACCTGCAATACCCGGTCGGTTAAAGAAGCGGCTGCCCAAGCGGGAGTACAGCTTCTTTTTTCAAACGCCGAACAAAAACAAGAAAATCAAATTAAAGCCATTAGATCTTTTATTGCCTACCAGGTTGACGTTATTGCCTTTGTTCCCATTGTTACCGGCGGCTGGGATAATGTACTTATGGAGGCAAAGGATGCGGGGATCCCGGTGCTGGTGGTGGACCGGAAAATCGACATCCAGGACGAAAGTCTGTACGCAGGCCACATCGGTACCGACGGTGTTGAGCAAGGAAGAAAGGCAGGGTTGTTTTTGCTTGAAAAATTCAAGGACCAGCTTGGAAACGGCGAGCCAATCCACATTGTGGAACTAAGCGGTACCACCGGCTCATCGATGGCCATGAGCCGGGCGGAAGGTTTTAGGGAGGTCCTTAGCCCCTATTCCCAGTTCCAAATTATTTACAGCGAATCCGGAGATTTTCTGCGTTCCAAGGGGTATGAGTTAATGCGGTCAATCCTGGAAACCGGTTTAGACATAGACGTGCTTTTTTCCCATAATGACAGCATGACCTTGGGGGTTTTGAACGCTATGAAGGAAGCGGGACTTAAACCCGGAGTGGACGTGGTCATTGTAACGGTGGATGCAGAACAGGCCGCCATTAACGCCCTTATACGGGGAGAGGTAAACTGCGTTATCGAGTGCAATCCTAAACAGGGTCCGGAAATTATACGGCTTGCCCAAGCCCTGGTCCGGGGAGAAAAAATACCGCGGCTTATCCACATGGAAGAAACGGTGTTTTACGAAGGGGAGGATCTTTCTTCCCTGCCGCCCAGGGGCTACTAGATGCTCCGGCGCCTGCTTCCCTGGCTACGGTCTTTTTTTATCGGTTCCAGCATCAAAAAAAATATAAAAACTTCTCATTTGGTTATTATTTGTTTTATGCTTGTTCCGCTGCTTTTAAGCGCAGCCATGTCCTTCTACAATACAATTACCTATGACATGCTGATAACCAACGTTAACAAGACTAACCGGCTTAACCAGATCGTGAAGACCGAAATCAGCAATGAACTGTGGGATATTGTGGCGGGCAACAAATTCTTTGCCCAGGGAAATCAATATAACATTATTACGGACATAAACAGCAGGCTTGGGGACATCATGTCCACTACCACGGCCAGGGAAAGCCGCCAGCTTCTGGAGGTGGCCGGTCGTGCCATGGGCACCCTTGAACGGTATGTGGACCGGCTGGGCTTTCAAATGGACATGTCTTACCCGGTAATTAAAAACGAACAGATCCTGGACGAAATTAGAGGAGTATCCCTGCTGGTGTCGGAGATACTCCAGGATTTTATTGTCCTGGAGATTGAATCATCCGCGGCGGCAAACGAAGAAATAAAACGCCGGACTTTTATTGTGGGGTTTATAGAACTGGCGGTTATTGGGGCGGTAACGGCCTTTTCTATCTTTGTGCAAATGTCGGTGGCCTCCAATGTGGAAAAATCCATCGGCTCCCTGGTTTCCCTTTCTTCGGGCATCGCCGAAGGGGACCTTAACATCCGGGCAGAGGTTCCCAGGGTAAAGGAACTGAACACCCTAACGGAAAATCTTAATACCATGGCCGGAAAAATCAAGGAATTGCTTGAGGCAAATATCGAGGAACAGCGGAATCTGCAAAAGTCCGAAATGAAGGCCCTGCAGGCCCAAATAACCCCTCATTTTTTGTACAATACCCTGGATTCAATTATTTGGCTTGCCGAGGGGAACCAGTACGCCCAGGTGGTGACCATTACCCGGGCCTTCTCCAACTTTTTCCGCATCTCGCTGAACCAGGGTAACGAGTATCTGCGTGTGGCCAGTGAATTTCAGCATGTGGAAAATTATCTTACTATTCAAAAAATACGGTACAGGGATATACTGGATTATTCCATTGAGTATGAAGGGGGCATGGCGGATAAGATCATCCTTAAGCTTTTGCTCCAGCCCCTGGTAGAAAACGCCCTGTACCATGGCATAAAAAACAAGCGGGGCAAGGGGACCATTAGCATCAGGGGCTGGCTGGAAAACGGCCATATTTGCTTTAGCGTGGAGGACAACGGCATAGGTATGCGGCCCGGGGACCTGGGATGGATCAGGGAGCGGCTTAGGGAGCCCCCGCGTGTTGAGCCGGGCAATTCGGCATACGGCCTTTACAATGTCAACAAAAGGCTGGAATTGTACTATAATTGCCGGGGTCTGCTGGAAATACAAAGCGTCTATACGGAGGGAACAAAGGTAACGGTAAGAATTCCTGAGGTATACAAGGACGGGGAATCTTGCGCTTGAGTTTGGCAATAGAGTTGTTTAAAAACTTCAGTTTTTAAACAACAACCGCTTAAAAACAGCAAAATGCGGAGCATTTTGCCTAGATTTGTTCAATAACCAACCGGGTTATTGAACAAGTCCAATGGATTGTCAAAGAATAGCGCTGTTTAAAAATTTCAGTTGGAACGCAGGATGTACAAAGTTTTTTTGGCCGAAGATGAAATTGTAGTCCGGGAAGGAATTAGGAACACCATTCCCTGGGAAACCACCTCCTATACTCTGGTGGGGGAAGCCCCGGACGGGGAAATAGCCCTTTCTATGATCCAGGAGATTAAACCGGACATTTTAATCACCGACATTAAAATGCCCTTTATCGACGGGCTTACTCTTTCACGGATTGTAAAAAAAACCCTCCCCTGGATAAAGATAATTATTCTCTCGGGACATGATGAATTTGAGTACGCCAGGGACGCTATTTCCGTGGGGGTGGAAGAATACCTTCTAAAGCCCATATCCGCCAAAGATATGATACAGGTTCTGGATACGGTGGCTGCCCGGATAGACAGGGAAAAAGAAGACCTGTTAAGCATTGAACGGCTGAAACAACAGGTCCAATCCCATGCGGAAATGCTCCGGGAGACCCTTGAATTCAAGCCCCGGACCGGTCCCGGGGCTGCGGCGGATGCCGGCCCTTCGCTGAAGCGTAACATCGCCGGGCTTTTTGATGAAACGGGGCTTCTTGCCGTTAACGGGAATTCCCTCTGGACAAAATTCCAGTACGGTTCACGAAAGGACATTGACAGCATCATCGGGGAATGTACGGCCCTTTTGGGCGGGAATCCTGATGATGATCACATTTTGGAGTATTTTATTTTGGGGGAACTTATTGTTATTGCCGCGAAGGTTGTTGAAGAAATGGGCGGAAACGTCAAGGAGGTGATCCCCTTTTGTCTGGGCCGGCAGGCCATCAATGAAATTATCCATTCCCGGGAAGTCTTTTATGATACCGTGCGGGCTCTTTTTAACGCCGTTATAGAATTCCGGGATTCCCATATCGACGGCAGGTACCGGTCGGTTATTTTAAAGGCCCGGGAATATATCGATCAAAATTTCGGGGACCCTGAAATTTCCCTTCACAGCACGGCCTCGTATGTGGGGATCAGCCCCAACCATCTAAGTACGGTTTTTTCCCAGGAAATGGGGGAAACCTTTGTCGAGTACCTTACCCGGATACGGATCGGCCGGGCAAAAGAGTTGTTGGAAAATACCGCCATGAAAAGCGCCGGTATAGCCTGCGAGACGGGATTTAGCGATCCCCACTATTTTAGTTTTATTTTTAAAAAGAACACGGGCCTTTCTCCCCGGGAATACAGGGTTTCCCGGCGTCCCCTGCCGCCCCCCTCTTTTCCATAGTAAGCAGGTACCGTTTAATATCCAGGCCCCCGCCGTAACCGGTAAGGCTGCCGTCTTTTCCTATAACCCGGTGGCAGGGAACAATAATGGCAATGGGGTTGCGGTTATTGGCCATCCCCACCGCCCGGCATGCTCTGGGGTTTCCAATGTGAACCGCCACATTTTCGTAACTGCAGGTTTCTCCCAGGGGAATGGATTGCAAAGCCTTCCAGACCGATACCTGGAAAGCCGTTCCCTTCAAGACCAGGGGAAGGTCAAAGACCCTTCGCCTGCCGGTAAAATATTCGGCCAGTTGTGCCGCGGCTCTTTGTATCACCGGAGTTTCACCGGTACTAAAACCGGGGGGTGTTTTTTTCTGGGCAAAAAACACCCCGGTTATGGCGCCCTCTTCTTCGGCAATCCCCAGGGGGCCAATGGGATACTCATAAAAAAACACGCGCTTCATAACACCCCCGCGGTTTTTTTCATTTGCCTGATAAGGACCCCCATATCCCGGGCGAGGGGAGCTTCCAGGCAAAGGTCCCCGCCTTTGCCGCCATAGCCGGGGATGGTAAGTTCCCGGGCGTGGAGGCCGAGCCGCCTGAGGAGGGGTTTCTCCTCAAGGGCGTCTCCCCGCCAATTCCGCTTGAACGAAGAAAGGTATACCCCCTTTTCGGTTCCGGCATTTTTGCCGTACAGGGGGTCACAGACAAGGGGATACCCCAATGCGGCCAGGTGAACCCGGATCTGGTGGGTTCTGCCGGTGGAGGGCCGGGCCTCTATGACGCTGTAATTTCCTGCGGATACCAGCAGGGTAAAGCCGGTACAGGAGGGCTTTCCCCGGTATGTGTCAACAATTGTCTGGTGTTTTTTATTGCCGTTGGGAAGCAGGGGAAGCTCGCAGAGGAAGCTGCCGCCGGGCCAAGGAGGCCTTCCATGGACCACGGCGGTATAGACTTTTTTTATCCGCCGGGATTCAAAGGCCTCCGAAAGGATCCGGTGGGCGGCGGCGTTTTTGGCAAACACCACAAGCCCGGAAGTTTCCTTGTCTATCCGGTGAACCGTGTAGAGCCGGCCCCTTCCCTTATTCCCCGGGGCTTCCGCGCCGCCGTTCACGCCGCCGGCTGGTGTACCCTTCATGCCGCCATCCGGCATGCCGCCCAGCGCCTCGGCCAGGACCCTGTCAAGCCGGGGAACGTGTTCTTCCCACCGTTCCCCGCCCACGGAAATACCCGAAGCCTTGTTCACCGCGATAATATCCTCATTTTCATACAGGATTGAAAAAAAGCTCTGTTTTTTCACGGGGCTTGTACAGGTTTTTCCGTCATACCGATCCCCGCATATCCATTCCCAAAACGGCGCATCAGCATATCCTCCGGGATTCCGCCTTAACCACGGGGACATAAGACCGGGGCCTTTTCATAGGCTTTGAGTATACCGGGGAAATAGGAACGCCGCAAGGCGGATATGGCATAGTATGCCGGAACTGGTATACTGGTATACAGCCGGGGAACAGGGCGTATAAGCCGCTTACCTTGGGAACCACTGCGGGCTTATTATCTGGTATGATGAAGATACTTTTCCATGTTTGCTGCGCCCCCTGCTCGGTGGCCTGTATAACTTCCCTTAGGGAAGAGGGGATGGAAATTTCCCTGTACTGGTATAATCCCAATATCCACCCGTATACCGAATACAAAAACCGCCGGGACTGCCTGTCGGAATACGCAAAGACCCTGAACCTTCCGCTAGTTATGGAAGATCAATACGGCCTGCGGCCCTTCCTGACGGGTCTGGACGCCGGGGATCTTCGGAACCTGACCCCGGACCGGCGCTGCGCCTTTTGTTACCGCCTTCGTCTTGAAGAAACCGCCCGGACCGCCCGGGAGAAGGGCTTTGACGGCTTTAGTACCAGCCTGCTTATAAGCCCCTATCAAGCCCACGCTCTCATAGGGGAGATCGCCCAGGCCCTGGCGGACCGGTACGGGATTGAATTTTTGTACCGGGATTTTAGACCCCTCTTCCGGGAAGGCCAGGCAAAAGCCCGGGCCGCGGGGCTGTATATGCAGAAATACTGTGGTTGCATATTCAGCGAGGAAGAGCGGTACATCCGCCGGATGCGGCCATAAGGGCGTTGCCGTTTTGGCGGAACCGTAAAGACGCGTTATTTTTAACGCAGTAGAGTTGTTTAAAAACTTCAGTTTTTAAACAACAACCGCTTAAAAACAGCAAAATGCGGAGCATTTTGCCTAGACTTATTTCAATAACCAACCGGGTTATTGAAATAAGTCCACTGTACTTTAACAGTTTCTTCAAGGTCTCCTCCGCTCATACGGCGTGCGGCGTCTATGACAAAAGCGCCTGTACATGGTACTGTTCCCTACCATGTTGAATGACATCTACAGGCACAACGCAAAGCAGGGCCGTTTTTTGTGGGTCCTTGCCCTTTCCGGAATTAGCTATGGGCTTTACCGGGGCGTACAGGACAATTTTCTTGCGGAGATTGTTCACATATCCAAGTTTGAACGGGGCATTGTGGAATTCTTCCGGGAAATTCCCGGACTTCTGGTGATCCTTATCCTGGCCGCGATGTACCGGTTTGCCGAGAGCAGAATCTTCAAAATCGGGACGGCGATCATGCTGGCGGGTATTTTGGGGCTTTTGTTCGGTCCCGCCGGTCCGGGGTTCTCCGCTAAATTTTCGGTGATCCTCTTTATGGTGATCTTCAGCGCCGGGGAGCATATTATTATGCCGGTAAAGTCCACCATTTCCATGGATCTGGCAGAACCTTCACAGGGCGGCGCTTCGCTGGGGCTTACCAACGCGCTGGATCAGCTGGGAAGGATTACCGGATACGTGGCGGTAACGTTCCTCTTCTTTATCTTTGGCAGGATACGTTTTTCGGGAACACCGCGCTACAGGATCGTGTTCGCCGCTGCCGCGTTTTTGATACTGGCCGCGGTTTTTGTTTCCCTGACAATGCACGAAACCAAACTCAAGGGACCCCGGCGGCGCTTTTATTTTCACAGAAAATTTTTCAAGTTCTACATGCTCGAAGTTTTTTATGGCGCACGAAAACAGATATTCCTTACCTTTGCTCCCTATGTGCTTATTCTCCAGTACGGCGCCGATACTTCGGTTATCGCCCTGCTCTATGCGATCTGTTCAGGCGCGGGATTTATCGTAAGCCCCTTACTCGGAAAGTTAATCGACAGGGCGGGCTACAAATTTGTCATGGTCACCGATACCCTGGTGCTTGTGATCGTGTGCCTCTTTTACGGCTTTTCACACAGAATTTTTCCGGAACGCATTGCCTATCTTGTGGTCTGTATTAACTTTGTTCTGGATTCGATTATCTCCCTGGCAAGCATGGCCAGCAATGTGTATGTTAAGGATATTGCCTCAAGCCAGGAAGAACTTACCGCCACCCTTTCCACGGGAATTTCGGTAAATCACCTTATCAGTATAGCCATAGCCCTTTTAGGCGGATGGATCTGGGAACGTACGGGCATCGAGGTGCTCTTTTCGCTTTCGGCATTTTTGGGGATAATGAACAGTGTGTACGCGGCAACCATTAAGGTTGGCCGCGGTTCCGGTAAAGCTACCGGAACATACCGGGGCATTACCGGGGGACAGGATGAATAATAAAAAACTTACGGTGGGGCAAAAACTGGGGTTCGGCATTTTTGACCTGGGGGGAAACATGCTGTTTACCCTTATGGGATTCTGGTGCCTTAAATATCTGACCGATGTGGCCCTGCTTGGGCCAGCCCTGGCCGGAAGGGCGGTGATGATAGGCAAAGGCTGGGACGCGGTAAGCGATCCGGTAATGGGCTTTGCCTCCGACAGAACCCGTACGCCTCTGGGGCGGCGGCGTCCCTATCTGCTTGCCGGGGCCGTCCCGATGATGCTGGCGTTGTGGCTCTTCTTTACCGCCCCCGGCATTTCCAATCAGATTATGCTGATGCTGTGGGCCACCGGAACTCTGATGCTGGTCAATACGGTCTCCACGATCATCAGTATTCCCTACTCCTCCTTGACCCCGGAACTTACCAGCGACTACCATGAACGGACAAGCCTAAACGGATACCGTTTCGGGTTTGCCGTAGTCGGAACCATTATCGGTGCGGCGGCGGTGGTGCCCCTTGTTGAAACCTTCGGGGGCGGCGGCCGGGGCTGGTCCATGACGGGCCTTAGTCTGGGCGCTCTCATAATGGTTGTAACCCTCATTACTTTTTTTGGGACGAGCGAAAAAAGGCATACCGGAAGCGAGCGTCCTGTGGAACGGTTTTTTACCACATACAAAGAGGTCTTTACCAACAAGCCCTACGTGATCCTGTTTCTTACCTACGCCCTCCACATAACGGCCATTACATTTTTACAGAGTATCCTGCTGTATTATGTAGAATACCTGTATCCTTATACCCTTGAATTTGCGGGGTTTGATCTTAGCATAATTTCCATGCTGGCCCTGCTGGTGACGGCCATGGTGTTTATACCTGTTTCGGTGGCCGTCTCAAAAAAAATCGGAAAAAAGAAAACCTATCAAATCTGCTTTATTGTTATTGCATCGGCCTGCATGCTTGTTGCCGCAGTCGGCCATTTGCTGCCACCGCCGTTTTTTCTGCTGCTGCTGGTCTATGCGGGGGTGGGGGTAGGCTTTAGCTATGTCGCGCCCTATGCCATGGTGCCCGACACGGTGGAATTTGACGCTGTTAAAACCGGGGAGCGGAAGGAGGGAGCTTACTACGGCATGTGGACCCTTATTTCCAAAACAGGAGCCGCCCTGTCGATGCTGATCACAGGCCAAATTCTTAAATGGGGAGGCTACGCAGCAAACCAGATTCAGGGTCCCCGGACCCAACTGGCGATCCGGCTTATCATTGGGCCGATTCCGGCGCTTATTTTCCTTGGCGCCTGGATAATACTACAGTTCTATCCGCTGGATGAAAGAACCTATAAAAAACTAATACGATAGCGCACGGCTGAAGGTCCCGGCGGATTCCGCCGGAATTCCGGCGCTCCGGCAAAAGACGCCGGGAAACACTGCGCGCCGCTGCTACATAAGGGTTCCGTTACGCGTATCCGTAACTTTTAAGTTTATTCAGTATGGTTTTCCGGGTTATTCCCAGTTCTTCCGCGGCCCTGGTGCGGTTACCGTCGCAGCGGGCCAAGGCCGCCAATATGGCATTTTTTTCTATTTCTTCCAATAAAACCGGCGTCCCAGGAGCCTCCGCGCAATTTTCTCGTTTATTAATGTTGCCGGTGCCGTCGGGGGGGGCGCCGGGTCCGTTCCCGGAGCCGCCGCTGTGACGGGAGGAACCGTGGATATCGATATCATAGGGTTCTATCGTTCCGGTGTCGCAAAAAATAAGGGCCCGTTCCAAAATGTTCTCCAGTTCCCGGACATTGCCGGGAAAATCATAGGCCGCAAGTTTATCCAGAGCGGCGGCGCCGAGGGCATGGCGGGGACGGCCCATGCGGGAACAAAGCTTTTCTAAAAGGAATTCCGCCAACGGAAGAATATCCTCCCGGCGCTCCCGTAGCGGGGGCAGGCGGATCCGGAATACATTAAGCCGGTAGTAGAGATCCTCCCGGAATTTGCCCTCTTTAACCAGGGTTTCCACATCCTTATTAGTGGCGGAGATGATCCTTGCGTTGACGGGAATGTCCGTAATACCCCCCAGACGGCGGATCTTCCGTTCCTGAAGAACCCGCAGCAGCTTTACCTGCAGGGGCAGGGGCATTTCTCCTATTTCGTCCAGAAAGATACTGCCCCTGCCGGCTAATTCAAAGAGCCCCGGACGCCGGGAGAGGGCGCCGGTAAAGGCCCCCTTTTCGTGGCCAAAAAGTTCGCTTTCCATCAATGATTCATGGATGCCCCCGATATTTACCGCGGCAAAGGGTTCCTCGCGGTGGGGGCCGCGGCGGTGTATTTCCCGGGCGGCCACTTCCTTGCCGGCGCCGCTTTCACCGGTAATAAGGACCGTTACGCCGGTGGCGGCAAGTTTGTCGATCTGCGCGGAAAGGCCCTTCATGGCCGGACTGTTTCCGATAAGGGTCGGTTTTTCCGGCCCCATCTTGCCGGAAGTGCGGCGGCGGGTTTCGGCCTCGATAAGGTTTTCCCGGCGGTGGTTTTCAATTAAAGATCGAAGCTTAATAGAAAGTTCCGCAGGGTCCACGGGCTTGGAAAGGTAATCCCTGGCTCCGGCCTTAAGGGCATTGACCGCATCGGCAATCTGCCCATGGGCAGAGATCATGATCACCGGAACGGAAAAACCCTTATCCTGGATTTGGCGCAGCAGTTCCTGGCCGTTCATGCCCGGTAGCATAAGGTCCAGGACCGCCGCATCGAACGTTTTGTCTTCCAGCAGGGCCAGGGCCTCTTCTCCGGAAGCGGCGGCTTCCGAATCAATGTGATCCAAGGCAAGATATTTTTTAAGAGATTCCCGGATATTTTTTTCATCATCTACAATTAGGACTCGCATGGCACCGTGATCCTTACAGAAACGCCGCCGCCGTTCCGGTTTTCCAGCGTTATGGTTCCACCGGCGGCTTCAACAAAGCGCTTGCTGATTGTCAGCCCTATACCGGTACCGGCGCTTTTGCTGGTATAAAAAGGATCGGTAATCCGGAGCATATCCTGGCGGGGTATACCCTTTCCCCGATCTTCCACGATAACAACGGCGGTTCCTCCTTCTTTTTTAATCCGGGCCCGGATAGCTTCTTCCGCCCCCCCGGCCTCCAGGGCATTGCGGATGATATTTTCGAAAACCGAACAGGCCCGGCCGCGGTCCATCCGTATCAGGACATCCCTGCCCTCCCCGGCCTCCAGGATCGATCTTCCGCAGATCCGCCGGGAGGTCTCTTCAACTATTTCGGCAATGTCGATTGATTCGGGACTTCCCGCGGCATCCCGCAGATAATCATTTACCCGGTAGCTCAGGGCCGCCAGCCGGTCCACCTCTTCCTCGATCCGCGTTATTTCTTCCGCCCCGGCGGCCAGGCCCATTTTTTTTAGGATCCCCGTTTGAAGCCGGATCGAATGAAGGGGATTCTTAATTTCATGAGCCAGGGTACTTGCGGCGGTTCCCAGAACCACCAGATTCTGCTGGCCCTCGATACGCTGGCGGTATTCAATGTTTCGCAGGTACAGGAACCGTATGGCCGCGACCAGCAGCAACAAAAGCGCAATACAGACGGGGTACAGAATGTCCGTAAAGGCAATGGTATTCCAGTATGCGCTGTGGTTAATGTCAATGTAGACATAATCCCCCTCCGCCAGGGTATTGAACCACAGGGACCGGGCGTTTCGCGGCGGGAAGGGTTTTTGAGTTTCTGCGGATTGTCCGGGAACTTCCGGGGACTGCGGCGGGCGAGGGGGCCTTTCGTGGTGGATCACAAATTTAACCGACCTGTCCCGGCGATCAGGAATAGTATAGCGGTTAAACCGGTGTTGTTCCTTCGCTTCCAGGAGCTCTACATTAAACTGCTCCGGCGCCTTACCCCACCGGTAAACAAGAGAAAAATTGTCCGAATAGATGGCAAGGCAGGTGATCCGTTCCCTAAGCGTTTCATTGGCCTCAATGGCGGATCCAAAGTCATCATAATCCCTCAGGTTGGTAAAAAGGGTGTTAAGGATACGCTCGTTTTCATTATCCCGGAGCAGCCGGGCCCGATCTCTGTATTCCCATATAATAAACACTGCAAGTACAGAAAGAAGCCCCCAGGCCAGCAGAGCGGCTACAAGGGATCCGCGCCGGGGTAAATTTACCTTTTCCATGTTTTTCCCGATGTGTCCGTAATAGGGCAATTATATACCATAGAGTTAAATTTGTCAGGCAAGATTTTAGAAGAATTTCTTCTTTAAAATAAAATTTAAAAAAAATGGCGGGGAGTAAGTCCATGTATCTAACTTTTTGCCATCTTGATCTGTAATACAGAGTAGTATAAATTTGCTATAATGACGGTTTATTTTATTACTGCAGTATATTATTACGGAATGGTGGCCGTGTCCGTTTATTTTTTTATCATGGCCGTGGCAAACATTCTGGAAATGAGGAAAAAAACCGCTCCCCCGGGGTTAAAAACCGGACCCTTGGTTTCCGTTTTAATCCCCTGCCGGGACGAAGAGGAAAATATCGAGCGCTGTCTTATGTCTTTGCTTGAGCAAAGTTACGAAGCATACGAAATATTAGTTATTGATGATAATTCCACCGACAATACCCTCTCTATAATCAGCAGAATGGCAAAAAAAAACAAGCGCCTTAAGGTGTATAAAGGAAAACCCCTGCCGCCGGACTGGTACGGCAAACCCTTTGCCTTGCAGCAGCTTTCCGCCCATGCTAAGGGGGATATTTTTTTGTGTACCGATGCGGACACCGTACACGCCCCCACAAGCGTTTCCTGGGCGGTAACAAACCTCGAGGCAAACCGCTGCGATTTTATTTCCGGTTATGTGGGACAGACCTTAAAAAGCCTGGGGGAACGGATAACGGTGCCGGTTATGTTTTTCCTTACCGGCTTTATTATCCCCACCTTTCTTAACAGCCTGGTTAAGTCCGGCTATTTTTCTGCCGCGGTGGGTCAGTATATTGTTATTAAAAAAGATGCATTTGCAAACATAGGGGGATTTACCGCATTTAAAAAAAAGACCAGCGAAGATGTCTATATGGCCCGGCATGTAAAACAGCATGGGTACAAAACGGAATTTCTGGATATCACCGGTCAAGTTCAATGCAGAATGTACAGGGGATACTACAGCGGCATTCAGGGGATCGGAAAAAATATTTACGATTTTCTAGGAAAACAGCCTGCGATCCTTATAAGCATTGCTCTTTTAATCTTTTTGTTTTTTGTTCTGCCCGCTCCCATGCTTATTTGGGGCTTCGTTTCACATACCCCCTTTTTGTCCCATTTGATAGCGGTTCATGCGCTGTTTACCCTTACGTGTCTTGTGTTATTTATAGGCCGCAGAATACCCTGGTACAATGCCCTCCTGTGGCCCGCCATGTATTTTAGCCTGCTGTTTATGGTACTGTGGTCCTTTTACAGAACCGTTTCCCACAAGGGTTTTTTTTGGAAGGGCCGGGTGGTAAGCTAAGATGGGCTACAAAAGAGGGGATAGCCTTATCAATTTTTCTTTTCTTTTTCAGGCCGCCACCTATGTTGTTTTTTATGCGGTCTGGCACGTAGGTTTTATGGTTTGCCGTATCCTCGGATCGGCCCGCTACGAAGGTAAAAAAAAACTTAGGGCCCTAAGGGGGAACGCCGTTTTGGTATCCAACCATACTACATTTTTGGATCCCGTTTTTATTTCCGGCGCCGCAATGCCCCGGACCATGTGGCACACCCTTTTAGAGGCCACCGTGGAGTCTCCATTTTTGGGAACCTTTACCCGCCTTCTGGGGGGACTTCCCCTTCCTCCGGGAATGACGGGCCTGGAAAAGATCATAAAAATCGCATCCCGGGCCTTTCGCTACAAACCCTTTATCCATTTTTACCCCGAAGGTGAATGTTACCTGTACAATCAACAGATACAACCCTTTAAGGTAGGGGCTTTTTACGTGGCCGCCAGGCTGAATGTACCTGTGTATCCTTTGGTTACGGTTTTTTCGGAAGGCCGGTTTAAGCCAAAAACGCCCTTTGCCCGGAAGTATCCAAAACAAACTCTGGTGGTGTTAGATCCCCTCTACCCCGGTGATTTTATCCGCCGTAGGAAAAACGGAGACCTAGATATGGATTCCGTCTATACCTTTGCCGAGGAAGTGCGGCGGCGGATGCAGAACGAAATTGACCGGCGCCACGGAGAAAATCCCCGGTGGGGTACCCAGGCTTATTACAGGGGAAAAATGGGCAGGTTAAAAGGAATAAACGGATGAAAAAGACGCTACTTTTTTTAAGCATTTTCGCAGCCGCATATACCGGGATCTATGCCCAGAACTATCAAGACCGGCTTCCCCCGTGGCTTCTTAAACTGCGGGATGCGGTTTATGAACAGGTACTGCGGCCGGAACAAATTTATCCTCTATATGTAAGTGCCAGGAACATGGCCGCGGCGGAACTTTCCGGCATCGAAAAGTTTAACGCCGTTTCCCGTTGCGAATATTTAATGGGCAGGGCCTACCAGTACTTTGAACAAAAAACGCCGGCCATTGAATGTTACCAGAGGGGATTGGAGGCGGCGGAACAATCCCTGGCCCTTAGGGAAAGCGCCGACGGCTGGACCATGCGGTCAAATAACCTTTCCCAGCTTTGTACCCTAAAATCAAGGGCCTGGGCCATAACCCACGGCCTTGACGTGGGAAAATTTGCCGAAAATGCCCTTAAGCTAAACCCCCGGGATGCCGCGGCCCGGCACATTGTGGCATCCCGGTGGATTTATGCCCCCCCGCCCTTTAATGATATAAAACGGGGTATTGCCATGATGAAAGAGATCCTGTCGGGAAATTATACTCTCCAGCGGGACGATTTATTTAACACATATACGGCCCTGGCATACGGATACATACAAGAAAAAAACAGTGCCGAAGCACGGAACTGGATTAACCGGGCGCTGACCATTTATCCCACAAATAAATTTGTAAAAGAAGAACTGACAAGTAAGCTGTAGGAAAGTTTTGGGAGCCCGGCTTTGAGTTCCCTAAAATTTTTATACGATTTTATGAGCGAAGCGCAATAAGCCCCTAGGGCCGGCGAATACGCCTGTTTCTGATCCACTGGGACAGGGTATAGAGGATCAGGGCCAGGGCATGGGGAAGCCCCAGGATGGCGGTGGAAGAAACCCCGCCAAAACCTTGGAGGCTTTGGCTTAGACGATCCGCCAAGGCAAAGCCCAGGGAGGCGGCAAAAACTCCTCCCACCGTGCGAAAGCCAAGGTACACAGCGGCTATGCTTATCCAGCCCCGGCCCGCCACAGCTCCGGGGGTATACGCCCCCACCCGGAAACACAGCAGGGCCCCTGCCGTCGCGGCCAAAAACGCCGCCGCCCCCCAGGCCCCTTCCCAGTACAGGCCGGGGCGTATACCCCGCTCCTTAGCCGCTTCGGGGGAAAGTCCCGAGGCCTTAAGCCGCATACCCCAGGAGGTTTTTTCTAAAAAAAACACCGCCCCCATAAGGACCCCCCAGGACAGGTAAACCGAAAAAGAATGACCCGAAAGAACCGGCCCCAGTCCGGGAATGTCTTGAATCACGGGAATTGTTATGCGGCCGGGAATAGCAATATGGGGGTCGCGCAGGACTCCCTTGGTTCCAAACAACAGAACAGACAAGGTACTGGTAATACCCCCCGCGGCGACATTAACCGCCAGCCCCGCTATAAAGGGATTAGCATGGGTTTTTCGCACCAGCCGGGCCAAACCCCAGCCGCCCAGCCCCGCCGCGCAGGCGCTTACAAACGTTCCGTATAGCGCGGACCCTGTCCAGCCGGCAAGTATCCAGGCAAAGAACGCCCCGGTGTTCATAAATCCCTCTACAAAGATTCCCAGGGTCCCCGCCAGTTCGGTATACAAAGCCCCTATGGACGCAAGGATCAACGGGGCTGCGGAGGTAAAAAGCCGGTCTAAAAAATCAGTCATTCCTCTTCCCGGAAAGATAGCGGCTACTAAAGGGCAAGGCCGCCAAAAGTAAAACCGCCGCCTGGATAAAGGCAGCGGTTTCAAACCCAAAACCCGCCTGAAGCATGGCCGTATCGGCCCCGGTTTTAACCGCGTTAAAGATAAACGCCACCGGCAAAATAAACAGAGGTTCGCTGCCTGCGATAAGGGCCACGGCAATAGCATTCCAGCCCAAACCTGCAGGAAAGCCCTGGTAGCACGTACCGTATGTTCCGGCCACGGCAAAAAACCCCGTTAGGCCCGCCATAATTCCCGAACCGGCCATGGCGGGAAGAAAGCGTTTTTCCGCATTGATGCCGCTGAACCGCGCTAAATCCGGGGCGGCGCCGGAAATGCGGAAACGATAACCCAGGGCGGTTCTGTGGATAAGCAGGTGCAGCAGCAGCATGCAAACCGGAACGATGATGATCGAAATTGACAATACCGAAGGGGGAAAGATCCGCGGCAAAAGCCGGGAGCCGGTGATTTGTTCAGTGGACAGCAGATTGCCCTCGGGATCCCGCAGTACACCGGAAATTACATAATCCCCCAGGGGAATAAGGGCCGCTCCCGCAAGAAAGGAACTGATAAGTTCGTTGACCCCAAGCTTCTGCCGCAGCAGTCCGGAAAGCCCCCCCACGACTCCTCCGGCCCCGGCGGCCGCGAAGGCCGCCAGAAACAATAGCGCCGGACCGGAAAGGGTTCCCCGGCTAAGCAGGACCGCGGCGGCGGCGCATCCGCCCAGGTAGATTTGCCCTTCCCCGCCCAGGTTAAAACATCCCCCCCGGAACGCCACCGCCGCTCCCAGGGAACCCATAAGAAGCAGGGTCATGCTGTCCAGGGTATTCCCCAAAAACCAGGGATTGGACCAGGGACCAATGAAAAAACCGGCCAGGGTTTTTACGGGGTCTTCAGAACCTAAAAAAATAAATACCAGGGGAATCAAAAACGCCGCCCCTAAAGGAATCAATGCACCGAAAGCAAAATCCCGGTACAGGGAACGGCGCGACTTCATACCTGCCCCACCATGGCCGTCCGGATTCGTTCCAAAAGGGAAGCCTCTGGCGGCGAGATTTCCAAGGTATCGGCAATGGTTCCGTTCCGCAGCACTGCGATGGAATCTGCCAGAAACAGCAGTTCCTCCACATCGGTAGAAAAAATAAGCACCGCGGTTCCGGACGCGGCCTTTTCCCGCAGCAGGATCGAAAGCCGTTTCTGGTACCGTCTGTCCAGTCCCCGGCCGGGTTCGGAAAGGACCAACAGACAGGAGTTCTCCGCCATCTCTCTGGTTAAAAGCAGCCTTTGAAGCTGGCCCCCAGAAAAAGCCGCGGCAGGGGCCTTTTCCCGGACCGGAACCTTCGCGGTGCTCATTATGGATTTAACCCAGGCATCAAGCCGTTTTAGGTCCAAAAAACCCCGGTTTTGAAAGCGCCGGTGGGCATGAACAATGAGCAGGTCCCTAATGGACAGGTTCGTCCCCTCGTTCCGGGTTCCCAGATACGCCCCCCCGGCTTTCCGGAACAGCCGGGCACTTCCCCGGGAAAGATCACGTCCATTAAGGAAGATCAGCCCCGACGAAGGAAGAAAGCCGGTAATGGCCAATTCCAGGGTTTCCAGCCCGCTGTCCCGAACGCCGGTGATCCCCATGATCTTTCCCCGTTCCAGGGTTAGATCTACCCCCCGGATCAAAGGTTTATCCGTCATGGCTACACTAAAATGCCGGAGGACCAGGGCCGGAATTTCCCCGCCTCGGCGGGGAAATTCCCGGATACGGGCAGTCCCTTGTCCAAGCGGAACCCCGGGTACCGAAGCGTTTAACATGGGCGTTGGAGGCCCCCTTAGGGGCCCCACAGGAATATTTACCGGCGGCGGTGAAGGGGAGGAACTGTATTCGGGGCCAAACATAAACTCCCACAGGGTTTTGCTGTCAAGCGTATCCGCCCTAAGACAAACCTGGGTTTTTCCGTCCCGAAGCACCGTTACCCGATCGGCCAGATTCAGGGTCTCTTCAAGCTTGTGGGAGATAAACACAATTCCCTTGCCCTCGTCCTTTAATCTGCGAAAAATTGCAAAAAGCGCGACGGTCTCCACCGGACTTAATACTGCGGTGGGCTCATCAAAAATCAGGTACCGTACATCCCGCAGCAGCAGGGCCAGGACAGCCGCCTTTTGGCTCTGGCTTACGGTAAGAAGCTCCGTAGGACTGTCCAGGGGAAGCTCAAAGCGAAGACGCCTGTCCATGTCGGCAATCCGCGCCCGGCGGAGCTTTCGGTTCAGCCATAGAATCGGGTGTGTTGCAGAACCGATGTCGCAGTTTGCCCATACCGGAAATAGAGGTATTTGGTGGGGATGCTGGCGAACCATGCCAATCCCCGCGGCCATGGCCTGGGCGGGGGAAGAAAAGCGCTGTTCTCTGCCGTCTACGGTAATGGTCCCCGCCCGGCTGCTACGACCCGCTTTATGCGGCAATAGATCCCGGATTGTATGTTCCGTCCCGGGCCGCATAAAACCCGCCATGATCTGCATTAGGGTGGATTTTCCCGCGCCGTTTTCTCCCAGCAGCGCGTGGATCTCCCCCCCGTTAAGGCTAAAATCCGCGCCATCCAAGGCCGTAACTCCGTTGGCAGAAAAATACTTCCGG
>JAISOA010000096.1 GCA_031275945.1 Spirochaetaceae bacterium | reverse complement strand
CGCTCCGCCACGGCCCGCTTTTCGTACTGGGTGGTAGCGGTAGGAAATGTGCCGTCCGCGGGGATCTTCGACACCGGCAGCTTGTCCCCTTCCTGGATCGACATGGTTCCCAGCACTTCCCGGATCCAGTTATCTTTCGCGGCCCCAAAGGGCTTTTTCATGTGCAGATTCCCCTCGGGGGCGGAGGGGTACTGTACTTCCTCCACCGCGTTCAGCGCGGCATCCACGGTTTTGAAGTTCTTTTCCACCACATCAGCGCCCTTCTTTCCGTAGGACTTTTCAATGAATTTCTTCATATACTTAACCGCTTCGTCCTGGGGAAGGACCCCGGAGATCTTAAAATATGCGGCCTGCATAACCGTATTGATCCGGCTGCCCATGCCGCTACTGCGGGCTATTTCCGCCGCGTCGATAACAAAAAACCGGATCTTTTTTTCGATAATCCGCTTTTGGGCTTCCAGGGGAATTTCCTTCCATACCTCGGCGGCCTTGAAGGGGCTGTTAAGCAGGAAGGTGCCCCCTTCCTTGATATTGGCCAGCATGTCAAAGGTTTCCATATATGAAAATTTATGACAGGCCAGGAAATCCGCCTTGGTAATAAGGTAGGGCCGGCGGATTGCTTTTTTTCCAAAGCGCAGATGGGAAACGGTAAATCCGCCTGATTTTTTGGAATCGTAGGAAAAATACGCCTGGGCATTAAGTTCCGGTTTGGCGTCCCCGATGATTTTAATGGAATTTTTATTGGCCCCCACGGTGCCATCCGAACCAAGGCCGTAGAACATCGCCTCGTTCATGTCATCTTCCGCAATGACAAAGGATTCGTCATAGTCCAGGCTCTTACCCTGTATATCATCCGTAACCCCCACCATAAAACCGGCAACCTTCTTTCCCGTAAGATTCTCGAAAACCGCCTTAACCATCGCGGGGGTAAATTCTTTCGATCCCAAACCGTAGCGTCCGCCAAGCACCAGAGGATAATCGGTAAAGGGGGCGGTACCGGCAGCCATGGTTTCGCCCAGGGCGGTCCGGACATCTTCGTACAGGGGTTCCCCCAAAGCGCCGGGATCCTTGGTCCGGTCCAGAACCGCAATAGCCTTAACCGTGGCGGGCAGGGCCTTTACAAAGGCGGCGGCGTCAAAGGGCCGGAACAGCCTAACCTTAAGCACCCCGGCCTTTTCACCTTTTTTCATCAAATATTCCACGGTCTCTTCGCAGGTTTCCGCCCCGGAGCCCATGATGACAAGTACCTTTTCCGCATCCGGGGGGCCGAAATAATCAAAGAGCCGGTATTGCCGGCCGGTAAGTTTGGCAAATTTATCCATTTCTTCCTGGACCAGGCCGGGAACGGCGTCGTAATACATGTTTACCCCCTCCCTGCCCTGGAAATAGGTATCGGGATTCTGGGCGGTTCCCCTAATCAGGGGCTTTTCCGGGGTAAGTCCCCGTTCCCGGTGGGCCCTAACCAGGGTATCGTCGATCATCCGCTTCATAATTTCGTAGGAAACTTCTTCTATCTTTTGAAGCTCGTGGCTGGTACGGAAACCGTCAAAAAAATGGAGAAAGGGTATCCGGGAGCGCAGGGTGGAAGCGTGGGCGATAATCGCCAGGTCCATTACCTCTTGAACGCTATTGCTGGCAAGCATGGCCCAGCCGGTCTGGCGGCAGGCCATTACATCCTGGTGATCCCCGAAAATCGAAAGGGAACTGGTGGCCAGGGCCCGGGCGGCAATATGGAATACCGTGGAAGTAAGTTCCCCGGCAATCTTATACATATTGGGAATCATAAGCAGCAGCCCTTGGGATGCAGTAAAAGTTGTGGACAGGGCCCCGGTGGTAAGGGCGCCATGCACCGCCCCGGCGGCCCCTGCTTCGGACTGCATTTCCACCACCTCCGGGACGGTTCCCCAAAGGTTCTTTCTGCCCTGGGCAGAGAATTCGTCTGAAACTTCCCCCATGGGACTGGAAGGGGTGATGGGATATATGGCAATTACTTCACTAAGAGCGTGGGCCACATACGCGGCGGCGGTATTCCCGTCGATCATAACCATTTTTTTGTCTGACATTGTTTCCCTCTGTTTACTAGGATGTTTACAGTATAGCGTGTTACCGGTATTTAGGCAATGCCTGCGTTAATCCGGGTTCCCATCCGCCATGATTTTCCGGGCAAAAGGGCAGGCATAAACCCCGCGGCCTGCGCCGTTTTCGGGCGCCGTACCGTCTAACCCGTACTTGACGGGCCTTGAGCTACGGAACATGATTTATATATGAAAGCCGTCTTTGACGAGTATTATAAAGACTACGACAGCTGGTACGATACGCCGGCGGGGGCTTTTGTGGACGCATTGGAAACCGAATGCGCGTTCTCGCTTTTGCAGCCGGCAAAGGGAATGCGGATTCTGGACGCGGGCTGCGGCACGGGAAACTACTCGGTTAAGCTTGCCCGGATGGGGGCGCTGGTTACCGGAATTGACATTTCACCGGCAATGCTCAAGTTGGCCGAAGAAAAGAAAACGCAAAATAATCTTGCCATTACGTTTATACAGGCGGATTGCGAAACCGCCGCTTTTGACGGCTGTTTTGACGGAATTATTTCCATGGCGGTCTTTGAATTTCTGGCGAATCCGGCCGGGGCGTATGCTAATTTAAAACAATACCTAAAACCGGGAGCGCCGTTTGTTATCGGGACGATACAAAAAGGGGGCGCCTGGCAGAAATTGTACACGTCGTCCCAATTCAAAGACAGCGTTTATGCCGGGGCTTGTTTTTTGTCCCGGGAAGATGTCGAATCGTTTGACAGGAACGGTGTTGCCGCTTCCCGGGAATGTCTTTATATTCCGCCGGGCGAAAAAGAATATACAATAAAAGCGGAAAATACGTACAGAAAAAAAACTACAAAGGGCGGTTTTCTATGTGTCAAATTCCTAAAAAAATAACGGTCTCCTGTCAACTATCATTTGTTACCCTCGGCGATGCCGCTTACAATAAAGACATCGATAAAGTGATAACGATCATTGAAAAATCGGGCCTTGTTTATACCGTGGGGAAAATGTCGACCATTGTTAAGGGCGACGCTCCAAAGGTTATGGACTTGATAAACACCCTGTGTGCTGCGATGGCGGATAAAAAATTCGTGATTACCATGTCGATCTCTAACCTGTGTAACTGCAAGGACTAAGGCCGGAAGACCGCCTGTTATATGTCCTTTGGCCTGCGATCCCGGACGCGCACAGCCTTGCCTTCGCTTACGGGAAGGCTCCCCGATTCATGGAGTTCCACCCGGGGGTTGATCGTAATGGAAGCCTGAAGGGTCCGGCGTATTTTCTCTTTTATCGCATTGAGGGGCCGGGTGTCGTCCATAAAGGTTTCCGCGGTAACTTCGGTTTTTACCGTAAGCCTGTCGAGGACGCCGTCCTTTTCAATTTCGATAAGGTAGTTGTTGCCCACTTCTTTCATCGCCATGATCACCTCTTCGATCTGGCTGGGAAATACATTAACCCCGTTGACGATAAGCATGTCGTCGCTGCGGCCCGTAATGCGGCGAAGCCGGCGGTGGGTTCGTCCGCAGGGGCAGGGACCGGGGACGAATCCCGTAAGGTCCCGGGTACGGTACCGGAGTATGGGCGTAGCTTCCCGGCACAGGATCGTAAGGACCAACTCGCCCCGCTCCCCCTCGGGGACAGGCTCCAGGGTTTCGGGATCGATGATCTCCACGATGTAACCGTCTTCCCAGATATGGAGGCCCGTTTTTTCCTGGCACTCAAAGGCCACGCCGGGGCCGTTCATCTCCGAAAGGCCATAGGAATTGTACACATCGATATGAAGAAGTTCTTCGATGCGCCGGCGGGTGTCTTCCGAATAGGGCTCGGCCCCAGCAAAGGCCCGTTTCAGCTTAATTGAATCCCGGCGGACCCCTTCTTCCTTCATCTTAGATTCCACATGAAGGAGGAAGCTGGGGGTGGCGTGTACCACCGTGGTCCCAAAGTCCTGCATTAACCGGAACTGCCGGGTGGTGTTTCCCGCCCCCGAAGGAATGACCAGCATCCCCACCTCTTCCCCGCCAAAATGGAAGCCTAGGCCCCCGGTAAAAAGGCCGTAGGTGATCATGTTCTGGAACACATCTGTTTTGGTACACCCTGTACCGTAGATGCACCGGGCTACAAAACTTGTCCAGCGGTTAATGTCGTCCCGGGAAAAATAAATCGTGGTTGGGGCGCCGGTGGTACCGCTTGAGGCATGGAGACGGATCACCTCGTCTTTGGGTATCGCCAGAAAACCGTAGGGAAAGCCGTCCCGCAGATCGTGCTTGGTGGTAAAGGGGATACGCTTTATATCCGCCAGGCTTTTAATATCGCCGGGACCTGCGATCCCTGCTTCGGCAAGCCGCTTTTGGTAAAAAGGGGTTCGCAGACTGTAGCCTACCACGTCCCTAAGGCGCTCAAGCTGCCAGGCTTCAAGCTCCCTCCGGGGCATCTTTTCAAATTTTTCGTTCCAGTATTGATAGTCCATTCTAGTAACGCATGCCATGCATGATCCACGCCCTCGGTAATTCACCTATTCGTGATGTATACCCGGGAACTCTGCTATGCTTCCCCCCTTCCTTTTCTGAACGCCAGTTTGTTTACCTCGGCAATCCGGGGATCCTTAGGGGCGAACACCGCCTCGATGGTTTCTTCCAAGGTTTCGGCCTTCACGGGGAGGTAGGGGCTTGCCGCCCCCACCATGACCATATTAACCGCCCGCGCAAGCCCCGCTTCCTTCGCCAAGGCCGCCGCGTCTACCAGGCTGTATTTGGGCAGCCTCTTTACCGCGGCGTGAATCTCCCCAAGTTCCGGATAATCGGGAATATTTACCATAGGCTCCGCGGCGGTAACAAGGGCTCCGCCAGGGGAAAGCCAGGCAAGGTACCGAAGACTTTCCAGGGGTTCCATGGAGATGATAAGATCCGCCCCGCCCCTGGGCACCAGATCTCCGGCAATGGCTTCGCCGGAAAGCCGCAGGTGGGCCAGCACCGCACCGCCCCGCTGGGCCATACCGTGGACCTCGCTTTGCCGCACAGAAAACCCCTCGGCAGCCGCGGCCTGGGCGATAATCGCCGCTATGGAAAGCACTCCCTGACCGCCGACACCGGCCAGGATACAGTCGCACTTCATAGTTTACCACTGTAGCGGATTCTTCGGGTTTTTGCTATGCCGGTCCGTCGCATACCGCCCCGGACGGCCGGATGTGTGTTGCGGCACAAAGATACACGAACCCTTGAAAGTTTAGAAAAGGATGTTACACTGGTACTATGAAGCTTATCTTCTTAGGCCCCCCGGGGGCGGGAAAGGGCACCTTGGCGGCCAGGGCCGTCGATATTGTTAAGGTTCCCCACATTAGTACGGGGAATATTTTCCGGGAAGCTATTGCGGCAAAGTCGGAACTGGGCCTTACCGTCAAAGCCATTATTGATGCGGGAAAGCTTGTGGACGACCAGACCACCATCGCCCTGGTCCGGGACCGGCTTGCCCGGGACGATGCCCGGGGGGGCTACATTCTCGACGGCTTTCCCCGGACCATACCCCAGGCGGAAGCTCTGGAAGGCTTTTCCACCCTAGACCGGGTAGTGAATTTCGACCTTCCCGACGAGGTTGTCCTAAAGCGCCTTGGGGGCCGAAGAACCTGCAAACACTGCGGGACGAATTTTCACATCCTATTCGATAAACCCAAAAGAGAGGGCCTCTGCGATTCCTGCGGCGGCGAACTCTACATTCGGGATGACGACAAAGAAGAAGCCGTGGCCAAACGGCTGGAAGTGTACCGGGAACAAACCGCCCCCCTTACCGGCTACTACCGGAAAAAGGGACTTCTGGTTGACGTGGACGCATCCCCCTCCCAGGAACAGGTGGTAGAGAACTTTAAAAAAAGCTTAGGGCTGTAGGGGCAGAAAGCGGCAATAGAGTTATTGGACTTATTTCAATAACCAACGGGTTATTGAAATAAGTCCAATGTAGGAACATCTAATTCGACTATGACGACCACGGGCTGATTGTGGCAGCCAAGAGACGTTATTCCTCCGCCGGCACGGCGTCGAAAGCGCTTTTTTTAGCGTAATTTCTTTATCTGGTTGAGATCTTTCTTGACAAAAAAAGATCGGCGTCATACAGTTCTTTAGTACTCCGCAATCATAGGAAAGACCTGCCTTTTGTATGGACCTTTCAGGCGGGAACTGGTATCACGTAATAACCGGAGAAAATGGGCGTTATTCCTTTAACAATTAAAGATTTTGATTGTACGGAATATACCCTGGCGGCGTACTCAAAAAGGAGGTTTTTATATGGCCCGCCGCGGCATAGTGTTTGTTATTCTGATTATGGTGTGTGGTTCCATATCTGCCCAGACCGGCGCATCGGCTCTTCGTGATTATGTGGGGCTGATTAATCAAGCGTATCATCCCGATATAGTCGCATATTTTGAAAAGATCAAGGCCGAACTTGATAAAAAAGGGGAGCCCGACGCCGTTAAGGCTATAGATCTCTTTTTAAAAGGTTCCACCGGATCCGGTTTTGTGATCAACGCCGGCGGGGCTTTTTATATCCTTACCAACTACCATGTGATCGCCCAGGCATACCGTCTTTCAATCACCTTTGAACGGCAAGACGGATACAAAAGGGTTTTTGAGAATCTTAAGATCATAGCCGCCGATGAAGAAACGGATCTGGCGCTGCTGGCTTTTGCCACCGGGGATAGGCCCGTATCCGGCGCCCTGCAGTTCCTGTCCCGGCCCCTGGAAGAGGGGGAAGACGTGTACTCGGCGGGGTTTCCCAGCCTGGGGGCAATGCCCCTGTGGCAGTTCGGCAGAGGCATGGTGTCCAACGCCGCCGCCCGGTTCCCCAAAAGCTTACTGGATGAAACCCTTATGGGTCCATTTGTCCAGCATACCGCCCAGGTTGACCCGGGGAATTCCGGCGGGCCCCTGCTTGTTCCCCAGAGGAACGTCCCCGGTGGGTACCTGGTGGCGGGGGTTAATACCCTCAGTGCCCTCTGGAGACAAGCGGCAAATTACGCAATACCGGTAGATACGACCCGGCAGTTTATAAACAGCGCCTTCGATGCCAAAAGCGACGCCTGGCGGGCCGCTCTGGATAAACGGCTTGGGGAATTTACCGAAGGCTTGGGAGCTAACAAGGCGGTGTACCCCCATATTGCGGATTTTCTTTCTTCCGCCTGTGTGGGAGAGAACGCCGAATACGCCATATCGGAACTGTTTGAAAAAGGAAACCGGACGACACAGCAGAGCTTTATTGAAAAATGTGAAGACAGCGTCGTGGGGGCCATGGGTTATGCCGTTGCCTGGACCATCGAAAACAGCATCCGAAATCAAGGAAGTATTAAGGCAGAGATAAAAGAAGTAACCGGATCCGGTGAAGAATATACCGTATTGTTTACTATGAATAACAAGGACTTTAGTTCCACATGGATTCGGGAATTCGGGAACTGGCGGCTTAGAACCTTTGGAGAGGTTGCCGCGGGAAATAAAGAACTGCTGACCAAAAAAGAAGAAGAAAGAAAAAACGAAAAAGCCATTAGAGTCGACGGCTCTTTTAATATCGAAGCCGGCTATGCGTTCCTTTTTGAAAAAGGCAATGCGATGTATATATCGGCCAACTTTGTACAGTCGGTAGGAGCCAGGATTTATTTTGCCAGCCCCGATTTCTGGACCCTGGGTGTCTTTGGCCAGTTTCGGAAAACCATCAAAAAAGGAGCCCTTGGCATAATGCCCTATGTAAATTTAGGGCTCGAATTCCAGCATGATAAAGCCTGGGATGACGCAAAGAAAACCATCGATACTTTTGGACAATTAGACCTTCCATGGGCTGTGGCAATCCAGGGAGGAATAAAAATTACCACCTCCAAGGTTCCCGGACTTTATGGAGGGGCGGGTTTCCAGTACAATCCTTTTACGCTGAGTGAAAATCCCGATCCTATGAAGATGGCGGTGCTGGTGATGGCGGGGTATTCTTTTTAAGATGCGAGGCGGCACGTACGGCGCGTGTACGGTTCGCGTATGCGGGGCGACACTAGATTGCCCGGCTGGGAAGCGTATGGCTCGCCGGGGCGCTTAAGGGCGGGGGATTCCCCTGCCGCAGGAGGGTTATTTTATTTTTCCAAAAAGGAAGGGTAAGTTTTTTTAAGGTTCCTTTTTGTAAAAGCGCCTGAACCGCTTCTTTTGCTTCTCCGGCAGACCAGCGTACCGTTTCCGCCTGTGCCAAAACAAGGGCCGCTTCTTCCAAAGTGTAAGAACGGCGGTTTCGGCGAAAAAAGTCCCGCAGGCTTTCCTCTTCCCGAAGCAGGGGGCTGCTTTCACCGGCACAGGCATCGCAGCAGCGCCCTTCCGGTTTTTCTCCGGTCCCCTCATAGTCCAGCAGTTTAAGCAGCCCCTCCCTTCTGCAGGCTTGCCAATCCCGGGCATACCGGAAAAGCCGGGCCATGCGCTCCCTGGCATGGACCTCCAAAGACCTAAGCCGTTCCCTGTCGCCGGGTCCCCAGAGAAATACCGCCAGGGACTGCTTTCCGTCCCGTCCGGCCCGCCCCGCCTCCTGCAAATACGCTTCCACCGATGGGGGGCAGTCCCGGTGTATCACGGTTCTAATATCGGCCGTGTCCACCCCAAGGCCAAACGCGCAGGTACAAACCAATACCGCCTCCGTATTGTGGAGGTACCAGGTTTCTATATCTTTTTTTTCCTCCCGGTCCAGCCCGGCATGGTAAAATCGCAGTTCCCTGGCCCAGGTCATTCCCATTTCAATAAATTGATTCCGCAGATACCGGGCAAGCTTTTGCGTGCCGGACCGGGAAGAACAAAATACAATCGCGGGTCGCCGGTTAGCCAGGATCAAATCCCGAACCGCTAAATCCCGAAGGATACACGCCTTGGCACGGTATTCAATATTCGGACGATCAGGGTTGCCGGCGATCCTATGGGCGCCGGAGCCGCCAAAGACATACGTTTCAATCCGTTCCAGAACCGGTGCGGAGGCGGTGGCGGTAAAGGCCGTTACCATGGGGGATCCGGTCTTTTCAAGGATCCGGTGAATCTCCAGGTATGCGGGCCTAAAGCTTTCTCCCCATTCACTCACACAATGGGCTTCGTCAATAACCGTATGGACAATCCCGATTTCCGGAAGCCGTGCCTCTACCCGGGGGCTTAAAAGCACCTCCGGATTGGCGATAATAAATTTACTCTCCCCGGATGCAAGTTTGGCCCAGATGCGTTCCCGTTCTTCCCGGTCCTGCCCGCCCCGGAGGAGAACCGGAGAAAAACCTCGTTCCCGCAGCCGCCGTTCCTGGTCCGCCATTAGTGAAAGGATCGGATAGATAACCAGGGTAGGCCCGTCCATAAGCATGGCGGGAAGCTGAAAACAAAGGGATTTTCCTGCTCCGGTGGGGAGGATCACAATCTGCCGTCCCAGGCCGCGGCTTTCACCGCCTTCGTCACAACCCCCGGCGGGATCACCGGAACCGTTAAAATCACCGGGATCATCGAACCCGCCGGAACCGCAGTCTTTATCCGGCCATTTAAGAGAGATTCCTTCGGCTTTGGCGGCTTCAACGAGGTTTGCAATGACAAGCCGTTGATAGGGAAAAAGGTAGGAAAGGCCAAAAAGCTTCCTGGCCGCTTCGTTTAAGGGATCCGTTAAAGTAACATCATCGATCATTTCCGCCTCCGTATTCTATATGGTAAAAACCACCGGGGCGCTTTAAAAAAGATGACACAATGTTATGGCGTAATTGTAAAACAAAAAACCTTTTTTAATAGAGTTGTCCGGAAACTTCAGTTT
>JAISOA010000069.1 GCA_031275945.1 Spirochaetaceae bacterium | reverse complement strand
AAACTCATTCCCCGGGCATTTAAAAAATTTGTGGGGCAAAGCACTACTTTTTGGGTCGATAAAAAACACCCCCCCCCCCCCCCCCCCCCGTGGGAGACCATTATGATACTACCAAGAATATGTATAAAACATAAAACCGGAAAACCAAAACAGCCGCTGCTGCTTTTGGCATTGTTGTTTCTGTTTCCGGGATGCGTCAAACGGCAGGAACCGGTCCGTAAAGACAGCGTAACCATCGGCTTGGTAATGGATTCCCTGGTAGAAGAACGGTGGACCCGGGATCGGAATATTTTTATCGCCACCGCCCGGCGGCGGAATGCGGAGGTGATTGTCCAAATTGGAGAAGACAGCGCGGCCAATCAGGAGGCCCAGATCAATTATTTGATGGAACGGGGAATGGACACCTTGGTTCTTATTGCCAGCGATCCCCATTACCTTTCAAAAACCGTATTGGATCTACGGCGCCAGGGGGTTCCGGTGCTGCTCTACGAACGGATGGTGTACAACGGGGGCGCAAGCCTGCTAATGGCCTTTGACGGAGAGGCCGTGGGAATTCTTCAGGCCCAGGAGATCCTTAAACGGATCCCCCGGGGAACCGTTCTGGTTTACAACGGCTTAAACGGCGATTTCTATGCCGAAGGGGTTCACCGCGGCATTATGGACACCCTGGGAGACGCCATTACCAGGGGGCACATTACCATCGTCGATCACTGGCCCAACACCACCAGGGTGGAAGAGGCCTTTGAATTTATCAATACCTACCTGGATTACAATTCCCCCGTGGACGGGATCATCGCCCTTAACGATCTCCAGGCAGAGGCAATTATCCGCGCCCTGGCCCTAAAGCACCTGGCGGGGCGGGTAACGGTAATTGGGGCCGATGCGGATCTGGCGGCCTGCCAGCGGATAGTGGAGGGAACCCAAACCATGACGGTGTATAAGCCCATTAACTATATAGCCACCGCGGCGGCGGATCTGGCCATAGACCTGGCCCAGGATTACCGGTTTACGATCCACAATGCGGTCAACGACGGGACATTCCGCATTCCCTATTTTCAGTTTTTACCGGTGGCGGTAAGCGCCGAAAACATGAAAGAAATAATAATCCGGGACGGCTTTCACCTGGAAGACGAAGTTTACCGGAATACCCTGCCCAGGGTTTCGTCTGCCGATCCCCCGGGTCCGGATCTTCGCCGCGTTGAATAGGACCGTCGCCATAGTCCGCCTGGACAGAATCTTCATTATTTTATTCTATTTTACAAAAAAAGTGCTGGTATAAATTCCGTATATTCATACGGACAAAATTTTCCTGTAAATAAAAAGAAATCGCCGTTTCCACCGGAAAAATTCCCCTTTACGATAAGGAAACAGAATCGTCAGGATTCTGTAAAACCATTTTTCCAGGAGGAAAAAAGTGAAGAAAGCTCTGTTTGTTTTACTTTGCTGCGTAGTGCTGCTGTCCTTTGGGGCCTGCGGCGGAAGCGGCGGGAACAGCGGGCAGCCCACCATCGGGGTTGCCATTTACAAATTTGACGACACCTTTATGTCCTACACCCGTAATGCTATTCAAACGAATGCCCAGGGAAAGGCAGCTTTGGAAGTGGTCGACTCCCAGAATGCCCAGGCTACCCAAAATGATCAGGTTGATTCCTTCTTAACCAAGAAGCTCAGCGCCATTGCCATCAACCCTGTAGACAGAACCGCCGCGGCCACCATCATCGATAAGGCCCAGGCAAAGGACGTCCCCGTGGTGTTCTTTAACCGGGAACCCCTGCCGGAAGATATGAACAAGTGGAACAAGGTATACTATGTGGGCGCCAAGGCCGAACAGTCCGGATCCATGCAGGGTGAAATTGCCTATGATTATTGGACCGCCCATCCCGAGGCCGACAAGAACAACGACGGGGTTATCCAATACATCATGCTTATGGGCGAACCGGGCCACCAGGATGCGGAGCTGCGGACCCAGTATTCAATTCAGTACCTGATCGATAAGGGAATTAAAGTTGAAGAACTCCAGAAAGATACCGCCATGTGGGATCGCCCCCGGGCCGTAGAAAAAATGAGTTCCTTCCTGGCCGCCCACGGCGACAGGATCGAGATGGTGTTCTGCAACAACGACGACATGGCCCTGGGGGTTATTGAATCCCTGCGGAATGCGGGATATTTCCAGAGCGGAAAGTACCTTCCCGTCCTGGGGGTTGACGCCACCGCTCCGGCCCTGGAAGCCCTGGCCGAAGGAACCCTTTTAGGCACCGTTCTTAACGATGCGGACAACCAGGGAAAGGCCACCTTTGACGTAGCCTATGCCCTGGCCACGGGGGCGGATCCCGCCGGTTCCGGCTGGACCATCACCGACGGAAAGTATGTATGGGTCCCCTACCAGAAAGTAACCCAGGACAATTACAAAGATTTCCAGAAATAGTTTCTACACCGGGCCGGTTTTAAACCCTAGAAAGGGTTTAGCCGGCCACGGAGTTTGGCCACGCCAATCCGGGCATAAAAGCCCGGTAAGGGGGATGTATGGTTTGTACATCCCCCTGCTTTACAGAGGAGAGACCGGCCAATGGCAGACGAAAATTACGTCCTCAGGATAAAGGATATTTCTAAATTTTTCCCCGGCGTTCAAGCCCTAAATCAGGTTTCCATTGATATCCGGCCGGGAACCGTTCATGCCCTGATGGGAGAAAACGGGGCGGGTAAATCCACTCTGATGAAATGCATCTTTGGCATCTACGAGCCCGACGGGGGGGAACTAATCCTGGACGGACAAAAAGTACATTTTAACGATTCCAAACAGGCCCTGGATGCGGGAATTTCCATGATCCACCAGGAATTGCTGCCGATTCCTTTTCGCAGCGTTATGGAAAATCTTTGGCTGGGCCGTTTTCCCAAGCATTCCTTTGGTCCCATCAAACTTATTGACCACAAGAAAATGTACGCCGACACAATGGATCTTTTTAAAGATCTGGAAATGGATATTCCCCCCAGGATTTGGGTCCGGGAATTATCGGTGTCCAAGGTCCAGTCCCTGGAAATTGCCAAGGCCGTATCCCACAAGTCCAAGGTAATCATTATGGATGAACCTACTTCATCCTTAACGGAACATGAAGTAGCCCAGCTTTTTAAAATTATTAGGCGCCTTCGGGATCAGGGGGTCGCTATTATTTATATTTCCCATAGAATCGAAGAGATCCTTACCATTGCCGATGAAGTTTCCATCATGCGGGATGGACGGCATATCGGAACATTTTCGGCCAAGAACCTTACCACCGACCGGATTATCAATTATATGGTGGGCCGGGATTTAACCAGCCGGTTTCCTCCAAAAACCAACAACCCCGGGGAAGTGGTCTTTGAAGTCCGGGGTCTAACGTCGGCCATGCCCCGTTCATTTAAGGACATAAGTTTTAGCGTCCGGCGGGGAGAAGTATTTGGCATCGGGGGTCTGGTGGGGGCCCAGCGGACAGAACTGGTGGAGTCCCTGTTCGGCCTTCGGCCCATCGAAAGCGGACATATTCTTATTAAAGGTGAAAAAGTAACTATAAAAAGCCCGCCCCAGGCAAAGGAAAAAAAGCTTGCCCTGGTTACGGAAGAACGGCGGGTTACGGGGATTATCCCCATGCGGTCCGTGAAGGATAACATGATCCTGGCGAACTTAAAAAAATATGTGGGAACCCTGGGGCTTATCAACGAAGGGAGGGGAGAACAGGATGCCCAGTCCAGCATTAAAACCCTTAACGTTAAAACCCCCTCCAGCAAAACCCTAATTCGGGATCTTTCTGGGGGGAACCAGCAGAAGGTCCTTTTTGCCCGGTGGTTTCTGACGGAACCGGATATTCTTATGATGGATGAGCCTACCCGGGGTATCGACGTGGGGGCTAAATACGAAATCTACAATATCATTATTGAGCTGGCGAAACAGGGAAAGTGCATAATCATGATCTCTTCCGAGATGCCCGAATTATTGGGTATTTCGGACCGGATCATGGTGATGTGTGAGGGACGGGCCACCGGTATTCTGGAGGCAAAAGATGCTACCCAGGAAGAAATAATGCGCTTGGCCACAAAATTTATGTAGGAGGAACCATGATGGAACATCAACCCATTAAACTAAACATCAGGATGAAGGATATTAAGGATTTTGCGGTTCAGCACGCTATTTATATCGTCTTTGTCGTCTTGATTGTTTTCATTCATTTTTATTCGTTATTTGCCGCCAGCGGCGCCACATTCCTTTCTTTCAACAACCTGCTTAATGTTTTAAATATGTCCGCCACCAGAATTATCATTGCCATGGGTATGGGGGGAATATTAATTACCGCCGGGGTCGATCTTTCCTGCGGGCGGCAGGTGGGACTGGCCGCGGTGGTTTCCGCTTCCATGCTCCAGGCCCTTACCTATTCCCGGCGTATGTATCCCGGCCTGGGGGAACTTCCCCTGATAGTGCCGATCCTGACGGCTATGGCGGCCTGCGCTATCTTCGGGTTCCTCAACGGCTGGATTACCGCCAAACTGAAGATTCCCGCCTTTATTGCCACCCTGGGATCCATGGTGGCGGTTTACGGAACCTGTTCCCTGTACTTCGACCGCCCCCCCTACGGCGCCCAGCCCATTGGAGGCCTGGACACCCGTTTTACCACCCTGGGTTCAAACTCCTTTCGTATTTTGGAAGACCTGGGATTTGTTGTGGGGCCTAATCCTCCGGGGTTTTCAGGAGAAATACACAAGTTCCCGATCAACTATATCGTTATTATTGCCGCCGTGGTTTCTCTGCTGGTCTATGTGCTGTACAACAAAACTACCTTTGGCAAAAATATCTACGCCATAGGCGGTAATGCCGAGGCGGCCAGGGTTTCCGGGGTAAATGTGGAACGGACCCTGATTATCGTATATACCCTGGCGGCGATGCTCTACGGCCTGGGGGGAACCCTGGAAGCGGCCCGGACCGGAGGGGCCACCAATAACTACGGCAATGGATATGAACTTGACGCCATTGCGGCATGTGTGGTCGGCGGGGTTTCCAACATGGGCGGCATAGGAACCGTGCCGGGAATTGTTATCGGGGTGCTTCTTTTCAGCGTCATCAACTATGGTCTTACCTTTATTAATATGTCCCCGTACTGGCAGCAGATTATTAAAGGGGTAATTATTATTGTGGCGGTGGCCTTGGACATTAGAAAGTACCTCAAAAAGCGCTAGGCCCCTTGTCCGCTGAACTCCGGTTCTTCGCCGGGGGCGGCCAGGTGTTCCTCCAGGAACACCGCCACCCCGTCATCGGCATTGGAAGGAATGTGGAACCGGGCCGCTTTCCGGACGGACCGGGGGGCATTGGCCGGGGCCGCGGAAAAACCCGCGACCCTAAGCATGGGGATGTCGTTTTCTTCATCCCCAAAGGCCAGGGCGTCTTCCGTCCTTAGGCCCAGGTACTGTAGGGCACGAACAAGTCCTGTTCCCTTGGAAACCCCCGGGGCCAGCACTTCCAGAAATTGCGGGGTGGACCGGACCACATAAAGGGAGTCCCCGTACTTTTCCCTTAGGCTTTTCTGTAGTTTTTTGTGGTACTTCTCGCCGGTAATGAACATGGCCTTGATTACCCCGGACAGGCCGGGCCTGGAAAGGTATGCTTCCACATCCCCTTCAATGGCTGTAATTCCCGTGGATTTTGCATACAGCGCCGCCTCTTCCGTTAGCCGTTCCGCCATCAGCGTTTCTTCCGGCCCCGCAAAGCCCCCGGGAAAATATACCTGGAAGTAAAGTCCCAGTTTTTTGGCCAGGGCGGCGCAAAACAGGACCGGTTCGGGATCCAGAAAACCGGTGTGGATCACGGTTTTGCCGGGCATATCCACCACTTCGGCGCCGTTGTAATACACCTGGGGGCCGGAGATGCCAAGCTGTTTCCGGTATATTTCCCCGGATGTAAGGGACCGGCCCGTGGCGATAATAATGTTTAGACCCCGGTCCACGCAGTTCCGCACCGCCCGGAGGGTTCTCTCACTAAGGGTTTTGTCCGGCCTAAGCAAGGTTCCGTCCAGGTCAAAGGCCAGGGCCTTAAGCCCCCGGAACAGGGGGGGACGTGTCATACCCGCGGCCCCTTACGGGGACCGGAAGCCGGGGTATACCCGGTATGTCTTCTATTATAATTACAATACAAACAACGCAGCATGTATGAACGGCATCTATGGCGTGTCAAAGTGGGTACAGATCGCCTCCGCGGCGGCCCGTCCGTCGGCAATGGCCCGGACCACCAGGCTTGCCCCGTTCCGGGAATCCCCTGCGGCCCAAACTTTGGGGTTACTGGTATGGAAGCTCCCCCGGGTTCGTATATTGCCCCGGTCATCGGTTTCAAGTCCCAGATCCGCCACCAGGCCGTCCTGAACCACATGGGTAAAGCCCATGGCCAGAAGAACCAGATCCACGGCAATTTCAAAATCCGATCCGGGTATTTCGGTCATGTTCCAGCGGCGGGCTCCGGATGCTTCCTGAACCGGGGCCCAGTCAAGGCGGCACAGTGTAACGGCATGCACTTTTCCGCCGGAACCCGTAAAGGCCTTGGTATTAACCGACCAGAGCCGCTCCCCTCCCTCCAGATGGGAACTGGATGTTTTAAGCACCTTGGGCCAAAGCGGCCAGGGTTCTTCCTGGGGCCGGTGTTCCGGCGGCTTGGAAAGAACCTCTACCTGGGTTACCTGCTTTGCCCCCTGGCGGTTGGCGGTTCCTACGCAGTCCGCCCCGGTATCACCCCCGCCTATTACCAGTACCTGTTTACCGTAGGCGGTAATGGATTCGGACTCCGGACCGCCGGCAAGTTCCCCGGCTATGGCCCGGTTCTGCAGAGAAAGAAAATCCAGGGCCTGGACTATGCCGGAAAGTTCCCGGCCCGGGATCGAAAGGTCCCGGGGTTCCCGGGCTCCTATGGTCAGCAATATAAGATCAAAGGATCCTTCCAGTTCCCGGGGGTCGATTATTTCGCCCCCCGAACCGGGCCGGCCGAATCCGTAGCGGCCCCGGCCTATCCGGGTATTGGTTTTAAACGCCACCCCTTCGGCATCCATAAGGGAAACCCGGCGGTCGATAAAACTCTTGTCCAGCTTAAAATCGGGGATGCCGTAGCGAAGATAGCCCCCGGGTTTCCGGTCCCCTTCAAAAACCGTTACGGCAAAACCCCGCCGGTTTAGGTAATAGGCAGCGGAAAGGCCTGCGGGGCCGGCCCCCACCACGGCAACCTTTTTGCCGTTCCGCCTAAGCGGCGGCCTGGGGTTTACAAATCCCAATTCAAAGGCCTTTTCAATAACCGCCAGCTCATTTTGCCGGATCGTAACCGGTTCGTCGTTGGCTCCCAGAACGCAGGAAGCTTCGCAGAGGGCGGGACAGACCCGGCCGGTAAATTCCGGGAAGGGATTGGTATATTCCAGTATTGCCCAGGCCCCCGCCCAATCGTTCCGGAAAAGCCTGTCCTGCCATTCCGGCATAAGGTTAGCCACCGGACATGCCCAGTGGCAGAAGGGGACGCCGCAATCCATGCACCGGGAAGCCTGAAGCCGGCGGTCATCGTCGGAAAGCCGGATCTCCACCTCGCTGTAGTCATTGATCCGTTCTTCCACCGGCCTATAGCCGGACATTTTTCGTTTTATTTTTAAAAAACCCCGTGGATCTCCCATGCCCTACCCCTAATTCTTTACTTCCAGTTCTTCCCGCTCGCGGATCTCGTAGAGTTTTCTGTCCAGTTCCGCAAGCTTCATCTGCTGGAGGGCCCGTTTGTACTCCACCGGCAGAACCATGACAAACTTCGGCTTGTATTCGGTCCACTTGTCCAAAACAGTTTTTGCATGGGCGGAACCGGTCCAGTACGCATGCTTGGAGATTGTATCTTTGACAAACCGCTCGTCCTCTTCGTTGTCCAGGCCGGAAAGTTCTACCATTCCGCTGTTAAGAAAATATTCGAACCTGCCGTCGCAGTCCAGTACATAGGCGATACCCCCGGACATACCGGCGGCAAAATTCCGTCCCACCCGGCCCAATACCACCAGCCGGCCACCGGTCATGTACTCCGCGCAGTGATCCCCCGTACCTTCCACCACCGCGGTGGCCCCGGAATTGCGGACGCAGAACCGTTCCCCGGCAATTCCCGCGGCGTATAATTCGCCGGAGGTGGCGCCGTACAGGACCGTATTGCCCAGGATGATGTTTTCATTGGATTTGAAGCGTGAACCCTCCGGGGGGGCCACCACAATACGTCCGCCGGAAAGGCCCTTGCCCAAATAATCGTTGGCGTCCCCCGCCAGGCGAAAGCTTATGCCTTTGGTCAGGAAGGCCCCAAAGCTTTGACCGGCGGATCCGGTAAAGTCCAGGGTAATAAAGTTTTCCGGCAGCCCATAGCCGCCGAAACGTCTGCTGAGTTCCCAGGAAAGCATGGCCCCCACGGCCCTGTCGGTGTTTTTAACCGGCATGCTGAATGAACTGGGCCTTTTTTTATCCAAAGAGTCGGCGCACTTTTCTATGAGGGTTTTGTCCAGCACATGTTTTATTTTGTGGATCTGATCCATGGTGTTCCGTATGGCCGTGCCTCCGGGGATGTTCCCGGGACCTTCGGCCTTGTACAGTACCGCAGAAAGATCAATGTTTGCCGATTTTTGTTTCCGGCTTTTTCGCTGCAGCAGCAGATCCGCCCTGCCTACCAGGTCGTCGAATTTTTTAAATCCCAGCTCCGCCATAATTTCCCGGACCTCCCGGGCCAAAAACCGGAAGAAGTGTACCAGGTACTCGCTCTTCCCCGTAAAGCGCCGGCGCAGTTCCGGATCCTGGGTGGCAACCCCCATGGGGCAGGTGTTCTCGTGGCATTTCCTCATCATCACGCAGCCCATGACTATCAGTGTGGAGGTTCCAAAGCCAAATTCTTCCGCCCCCAGCATGCCCGCGATAACTATATCCCGGCCCGTTTTAAGCTGACCGTCGGTCTGAAGCCGGACCCGGCCCCGCAGTCCGTTCCGCACCAGTACCTGGTGGGTTTCCGCCAGCCCCAGTTCCCAGGGCAGTCCCGCATGGCGTATACTGGACTGGGGGCTTGCCCCGGTACCGCCGTCGTAGCCGGAAATAAGTATGTTGTCCGCATGGGCCTTGGCCACTCCGGCGGCAATGGTGCCCACCCCGGTTTCTGAAACCAGTTTAACGCTGATCCGCGCCTGGGGATTGGCGTTTTTTAGGTCAAAGATCAATTCCGCCAGATCTTCGATGGAATAAATCTCATGGTGGGGCGGGGGACTTATTAAGGTAACCCCCGGGGTAGAATGTCTGGTTTTGGCGATCAGGGCGTCTACCTTATGCCCCGGCAGTTGCCCCCCCTCGCCGGGTTTGGCGCCCTGGGCAATTTTGATCTGCAGTTCCACCGCATTGGCCAGGTATTCGCTGGTAACCCCAAAACGGGCGGAGGCAACCTGCTTGATGGCGCTCCGCAGCCAGCGGCCGTCGCTTTGAACCGGGAACCGATCCGGGCTTTCCCCCCCCTCACCGGAATTGGACCGGCCCTTGATCGAATTCATGGCCGCGGCAATGGTTTCATGGGCTTCCTTGGAAATGGATCCAAAGGACATGGCCCCGGTGGTAAAGCGCTTCATAATTTCATCTTCGCCCTCTACTTCCTCCAGGGAAACCGGGGCGGCGGGTCCTCCGGAAACCGTTCCCGGAGGAGCGAAGTCAATGAGTCCCCGGATTACGTGGGGGGATTGGTTAAGGGCATTTGCCGCGGCGCTAAACTGTTTAAACTTTTCATAGTCCCCGGTTCTGGCGGCCCACTGGAGCAGGTAAATTGTTTCGGGATTCCAGGCATGCCGCTCGCCGTACTTTCGCCACCGGTACTGTCCCTGTCCCTCAAGAAGGGTCTCCGGACCTGCAGGCTCCGGCTGCCGTTCCCATTCGGTCAGGGCAAACCGGTACTGGGCCAGAGCTTCCGCCTCCAGTTCGGCGAATCCTGCGCCGCCGATGCGGCTTGCGGTTCCCCGAAAGCACATGTCCATCACTTCCTTGGCCAAACCCACGGCCTCAAAGACCTGGGCGCCCCGGTAAGACCGGAGGGTGCTGGTACCCATTTTAGACATAACCTTAAGCATGGCCTTGTTAAGGCCCTTGATATAGTTTTTTCTGGCATGGGCAAAATCCCCGGCATACTTTTCCCGGCAGAGGGCTTCCAGGGAAGCCAGGGCGCCATAGGGAACCACCAGGTCTGTGCCGTAGCCAAAGAGAAGGGCAAAGTGCATCAACTCCCGGGGCTCTGCGGATTCCACGATGAGCGAAACCTTCATCCGCAGCCCCGCGTCGATAAGGGCATGATGGGCCGCCCCGGCGGCAAGAAGGGCGGGGATGGGACAGCGCCCCCGCCGCGGATCAAGGGCGGCCCTGTCGCTTATGACCAAAAAGGATGTCCCCGCCTGCGCCGCATCCAGAACATTCCCCATAAGGCCGGAAAGGGCTGCCTTTAGAGAATCGTCCTTGGCAAAAACCGCATCCAGGGTTCTTGAACTAAAGCCCGGCAGCGAAAGAAGGCGGCTTAGATCGTCCCCGGTCATAATGGGATTAAGCACCTTTACCCGCCGGCAGTGCTCTTCTGTTTCCTCCAGCAGATTCTTCTGGGGACCCACAAAGCTGGTAAGGGTCATTACCAGATCTTCCCGGATCGAGTCGATGGGGGGATTGGTAACCTGGGCAAAGACCTGCTTAAAGTACGCATAGACCCGCTGGGGTTTATCGGAAAAGACTGCCAGGGGCGTATCGGTTCCCATGGAACTGGTGGGTTCCTGGGCGGTTTCGGCCATTGGCAGGAGCAGCCTGTCCCGGTCTTCCCTGGTATAGCCGGCGCTGCGCTCCATAAAAAGAAGTTCCCCTCTAGTGGGGATGGCGCCGCCAGCAAAATCCGTGGGCCGGCCCAAAACGGCGCCGCCGGAATTTTCCGCCGGTCCCGGAGCGGCCGAGACGGCGCCGCCGGGGGCGCCCTGATCCAGAACGATCATGTTTTTCCGGACCCAGCCGGCATAGGGTTTGGATAGACATATTTGTTCTTTTACTTCTTCGTCGGGGATGATCCGTCCTTCGGCCATGTCCACCACCAAAAGTTTCCCCGGCAGGAGCCGCCCCTTGTATTCCACCTCTTCGCTTTTAAAATCCTGCACCCCCGTTTCGGAGGCCATAACAATAAGCCCGTCTTTGGTGATGGTATACCGGGAAGGACGAAGGCCGTTGCGGTCCAGGGTTCCCCCTACATAACGGCCGTCACAGAATACAATAGACGCGGGCCCGTCCCAGGGTTCCATAAAACAGGCATGATATTCGTAAAAGGCCTTTAACTCGTCGGAGATGGGGTTTTTATCGTTCCATGATTCGGGGATCAGCATCATAAGAGCATGGGGAAGACTCCGGCCCGCCATGACCAGCAGTTCCAGGGCATTGTCCAGGCTTGCGGAATCGCTGCGGCCCGGCTCAATCGCCGGAAGTATTTCCGCCAGGGCCCTGCCAAGCCTGGTTCCCGCGAGCATCCCCTCCGCAGAAAACAGGGCCTCCCGGGCGCTCATCCAAAACCGGTTTCCCGTAATGGTGTTGATTTCCCCGTTGTGGGACACCAGGCGGAAGGGCTGGGCCAGGGGCCAGTCGGGGAAGGTATTGGTAGAAAACCGGGAATGTACCATGGCCACCGCGGTTTCTATGGCGTCGTTATCCAGTTCCGGGTAGTAACGCCTAAGCTGATTGGGCATAAGCATGCCCTTATATACTATGGTGGCAGAAGAAAGGGAGGGCATATACCAGGGGGAAGCCCCCGTAGTTCCCCCGCCGCCCCGTTCCCGGAACAGTTTTTCCAGGGTCTTCCGGAAAATGTACAGGGCCGCTTCCAATTCCTCCGTGTCCGGGGCGGTTAGCACCAATTGTTCTATACACGGTTCCGCCCCGGCGGCCATGGGCCCCAGGGCTCCTGAATCTACCTCCACAGGGCGGCGGGCAAAGACCTCCAGTCCCAGGGCCCCGGCAGTTTTTTCCAGGGCCCCGTCCACCGCCAGCCGTTCTTTTGGATCCGCCGGAAGGAACATCAAGCCCGTGCCGTATTTTCCCCGATCAGGCAGGCCGGAGAAGAGGGTTTTATAGTACCCGTGGGGTATTTGCAGCAGTACCCCCGAGCCATCACCGGTTTTATTATCGGCGCTTTCCGCCCCCCGGTGTTCCATTCGTTCCAGGACTTCAAGACCCCGCCTAAGGATGTCATGGGAAGGGCGGCCCCGGATATCCGCCACAAAACCTATGCCGCAGGAGTCGTGCTCGTTTTTTCCGGCATATAAACCCCCACAGTCCAGGTCATGCGCCCATCCCGCCGGGCGGCATCCTTTTTGATCCATTTTACAGATTCCTTTTTGTTGCTATAGTAGGGCCGGTTCACGATGTACCGGCCTAAAACAGGCCCTTGAAAACGCCTTCAAAACCCGCTGTTTTAGGCATCCCCTTTTTCAATATACAGAATTTAGGATGCTTATGCAATGTATTGTATAAACATGCATTTTATATACCAGAGTTGCTTAAAAACAGCAAAATGCGGAGCATTTTGCAAGACTTGTTCAATAACCAACCGGGTTATTGAACAAGTCCACCGTTTATATGCCATATATGTGATGTAAGGCATACAAATTCACATTCGTGAATTTGTATGCGATTTTATGCGCAAAGCGCCACATGCTCCTAGCACCGTTCCCGTTTTTGTAAAGCCCTTTGTAACGCGTCCAAGTCGGCACATTCTCCGGGACCCCCGGGAAGCAGTTCTTCCCGCTCAATATCAAGCTCAAAGGGGCGGCGTCCCACATGTTCAACACAGTGGGCGTCGGAGGCCGTAATAAGAGGATAGCCCAGGGTGTCAAGCTTTTTGTGCTTCGGGGGGGGCGAATCGTGCCCCATTACCGGCGGGGGGAATATCACGGGGGGTATGCGGGTACATTCCACCGCCGCCCAGGGGCCGGAACTTAGTGCCCCAAACTGGCTTGCCATAGAAAAGGCCGGCCTGTCCACATGGGCGGGAATGACAATACCCCCGTATTCCGGAACCCTGGAGCCCAGGGCATCGACGCCGATATCCGCGGCGCCGGGCAGAAAATATTCCAGTTCGCCCTCGATATTATCCTGTGCATCCACATACACTTGGTCTCCGGTTTTTTCCGGGTCATTGGGGAGGGGCATAATGAGCGAATAGATGTGATCCCCAAAGGCCAGGGCCGCATCCAGAGCGGCGAAGAGACAGACTACGTGAACTTCTTCCAGGGTGGTACATTCCAGACCGAAAAAGGGAACGATGCCCAGCCGCCGGCAATGGAAGGCAAAGGCCGGGCAATTACGGCTGGCGTTGTGATCGGTTAGGGCCAGGACCGCCACCCCCCTGGCCGCGGCGGCCTCTGCCAGTGTCCTGGGGGACAACTCCAGGGAGCCGCAGGGGGAAAGGCAGGAATGGTTGTGCAGATCCGCCAAGAGAGCCAAGGCCCTATTCCTTTAGGGCCGCGTAGAGCTTTCCCGAGACGGTAAACTGGTTTTCCCTGGTACGGATTACCGCAATGTTTTCGTCCCGGGCCGCTTCCAGCATATCGTCGTCCTGTATGGGCCGGTTGTTGCAGAGGATAATCACCGAAACATTTACCAGGGACGCCACCGCCACGGTATTTTTGTGGGCCTGGATGGTAATCAGGGCGCCCCCTTCCTTGGCGTTGGCCATTACATCGGAAAGAAGATCCGATGTATAAGCCCCGGTAAGGGGGGCGTCTTTAAATTGATCCTGTATAATTTCCGCATCCAGCATTGCCGCAGCTTCCCGTATGGTCACCGGTTCCTCACTTTAGGGGGGAAATCCCCGACTCTTCTTTGGGCGAATTAAGGTGGATCACCGAACGGACCGTGGTGCCTTCGCCGGGCTTTGAGCTGATGGTAAATTCGTCGCTGACCCGTTTGGTATTAGCCAGCCCCATGCCGGCTCCAAAACCCAGGGACCGGATCCATTCATTGGCGGTGGACCAGCCTTCCTGCAGGGCCAGGGCAACGTCCTCAATACCCGGACCCGTATCGGCGGCAATCACGATCACCTTATCGGGCTGGATGGAACAACGCATAACCCCGCCGTTGGAATGAACCACCTGGTTAATCTCCAGTTCATAGCTGGCAATGGCCACCCGGCGGATAATTTGGGGATCGATGTCGTGTTTTTTTAGGGCCTTTTTGATTTCCGTGGATGCCCTGCCGGCCATTTCAAAGTCGTATTTGGTGGTGGCAAATTCCATTTCCGAAAACCCCGCGGTGTTACCATGGCCCTGGCTTATCTTTTCCAGCCGCAGCACCTCCCGGTTCATTTCTACCAAAAGGGAACCGATCACATCCTTACTGGTTAAGATCCCCACCAGTTCCTTTTGTTTATTAAGCACCGGATACCGTCCGTAGCTATACTTGTTAAGATAGGCGATGGCGAAAGAAAGGGGCATGTCATCTTCCAGGACAATGACGTTCCGGGTCATCTTTTCGTCCGCGGTGGCGTCAATGTGCCCCTTGTCCAGGGCCGTTACAATGTCGTCAATGGAAACAAGCCCCAGAAGTTTATTGTCTTCCGTGACGGGTATACCGGTAATGTAGTTTTCCCGCATCATGGCCTGGATGTGCCGTAGGGTATCGGTTTTGGCCGCGGTAATTACCGCGGTGGTCATTACATTCTTGATTTTAAGCTGGTAAATTAGATCCAGCACCACCGAAGGGGAATCATCGGTACTGATGGGAATGTCCGGCTTGTCATCGGCCATCAACAGATCCCTTGACGGTTAGATCTTCACTGCCCAGGATATACCGTTCTATTAGTTCCGCCACGCCGTCTTCGTCGTTGGATTTTTCCGTCACCAGCGCCGCTATTTCTTTAAGCCGCTCGTCGGCGTTGATCATGGCCACGGAATATCCCGCCCAGCGGAGCATGGCTTCGTCGTTCATTGAATCCCCCACCGCCAGTACCGCATCTCGGGGGATGGAAAGCTTTTTCGCCACCAGGGCCAGGGCGGTTCCCTTGTCCGTTCCGGGGGGCAGAATTTCCAACAGGTAGGGCTTTGAGGTATAAATGGAGACGTCATCGGCATAGTTGGACAGAAGCCGCGCCAGAGGTTCCAGGATCATGGGATCCCCGGGAATAAGCATCTTATGGCACCCCGAGGCCACCATGGATCGGAAGTTTTCCACCACCACCTGGCGCAGGCCGGTTATTTTTTGATCGTATTCGGCAAATTCGTTGGACCGGGAAATGTACATAATATCGTCATCATAAATTTGAACCGCAAAACCCTCCGCATCGGCCATGTCAAAGATAAGAAGCGCCGCCGGAGGGGGTATTTTTGTGTCGAAGATCACGGTGCCGCTTTGGGTTTCTTGGACTATGGTTCCGTTGTTTGCGATAAGGAAGCCTGGTTTTTTATTCAACCCCAGCAGGGCGGCAAAGTGTTCCATGGCCGCAGGGGCACGGCTTGAAGTTAGCGCCACCGTTACCCCCCGGCTTTCCGCCTTTCTAATGGCGTTCCGGGTACGGAAAGAGATAGACAGATCCGAACGTAACAGGGTATCGTCCAGATCCAATGCAAGCAAACGAACCGGGGTCATGTGTTATAGAATAACCTCAAAAGTCCAGGAGTTCAATAGCAATAAATTCTTTCCTGTGATATAGTAAAGACATGGGCAGGGTTTTTGTGTTTGTTAACCAGAAAGGAGGGGTGGGCAAGACCACCTCGGCGGTGAATCTGGGGGCCTACTTGGCAGAGGCGGGAAAATCGGTACTTTTGGTCGATTTTGACTCCCAGGCCAACCTTACCAGCGGGGTGGGGCTGGATAAAACCAGGGCAAAACCCGGGGTATACGAGCTTATCTCGGGCAAGGCCATCCTGGAGCAGGTAATTCGGGAAACCTCGGTACCGAATCTGTGGGTAATTTCCTCGGACATCGATCTTTCCGGCGCCGCAGTGGAACTGGTGGAACAGGAAAAACGGGATCTGTATTTAAAAACCGCTCTGGCCCCCGCCAGGGACAACTATGATTATATCTTAATCGATTGTCCCCCTTCCCTGGGGGTTCTTACCCTTAACGGCCTGGCAGCGGCGGATTCGGTGCTTATTCCCATGCAGTGCGAATATTTTGCCATGGAGGGTCTTTCCCTGCTCCTCCAAACCATACGGCGGATCCAAAAGGGCCTAAATACGGGGCTTAAAATCGGGGGTATCTTTTTTACTATGTACGATCAGCGGACCCGGCTGGCCCAGGATGTGGTTAAGGAAGTAAGCGCCTACTTCCGGGAAAAGGTCTTTGAAACAATTATTCCGCGGAACGTACGGATCTCCGAAGCCCCTTCTCACGGTCTTCCTATTTCCCAGTACGATCCGGGCAGTTCCGGCGGCAAGGCCTACCAAAGCCTGGCGGAAGAGGTCCTGGCCCGTGGCTAAAAACAGGCTTGGAAAAGGCCTGGGGGCCCTGTTGCCGGATGAACATGATCCTCCGGAGGGGCGGGAAGCCCCGGCACGGGGATCCGGCAGTGGGGCGGGAGAAACTTTTTTACCGCTGGACCGGATTTCGGCTAATCCGGAACAGCCCCGGCGGATCTTTGATCAGGCCGAACTGGAAGAACTGGCGGCCTCCATTAAACAGCATGGAATTATCCAGCCCATCATTGTGGACGAGGGAGAAGGGGGCGGCT
>JAISOA010000009.1 GCA_031275945.1 Spirochaetaceae bacterium | reverse complement strand
ACTCTCATGTTCGGTTCCAATGGATTTCATTATCCGGCGGCATCCGGTTCCTCTAGAATAGACCGTTCGGTTTCCAGATTAAAGTACCGGGCCCGTTCCATGGATGGTACAAAGTTACCCGTGTCTCCTACCCGGAAATTGTACCGGTGCTGGACCCGGGCTACCAAGGTCTGGGTCGTAGTGGTAAGCCAAAGGTGAGTTTCCGCTCCCAGGGGTTCTATCATAGCAATTTTTATGCCGATAGTGTTTTCCGGCTGGGGTCGCCTGAAAAAAACCAGATCCTCGGGCCGGATGCCAAAACAAATGTGCTTACCCAGGTATTTTTTTAGCCACGGCAGATGTTCCGCCGCAGGGTTTAGTTCAAAAGAAGCGCCGTTCAGTACTATTTTTCCGTTTTTTTCTTCTACCTGGACAATAAGGAAGTTCATGGGTGGAGAACCGATAAAACTTGCCACAAATTTATTGACCGGGTAATCGTAAACATCCAGAGCGGAGCCCACCTGTTGAATCTTTCCATCCTTCATAACAACTATTTTGTCCGCCATGGTCATGGCCTCAACCTGATCGTGGGTAACGTAAATCATCGTGGCATCAAGGCGCGTATGCAGATCCGCAAGTTCCGCCCGCATCTGCACCCGAAGCTTCGCATCCAAGTTGGAAAGGGGCTCGTCAAAGAGAAATACCTTGGGATTCCGCACAATGGCCCGGCCCACCGCCACCCGCTGGCGCTGGCCGCCGGAAAGGGCGTTGGGCTTGCGGTACAGGTACTGCTCTATATCAAGAATTCGTGCCGCTTCGTAGACCCGGCGGTGAATTTCCGGCTTTTCCACCTTCCGTATCTGAAGTCCAAAACTCATATTGTCATAAACCGACATATGGGGATAAAGGCCAAAATTTTGGAAAACCATGGCAATGTTCCGGTCTTTGGGGGGAACATCGTTCATCAATTCGCCGTCGATATACAGTTCCCCTTCGGTAATATCCTCCAGCCCGGCAACCATACGGAGGGTGGTGGACTTGCCGCAACCCGAAGGCCCTACCAGAATGACAAATTCCTGGTCTTCCACGGTAAAATTAGCTTCGCTTACCGCTTGAACACCGCCTTCATATTCTTTGGAAATTCCCCTTAACTCTACCCGCGCCATAACCCCTCCTTTAAAAATACAAACTACCGCAGTACCGGGAATTCGGGTTCGGTTTTCATCCGTGCAAAGGCCGCCGGCGTAAACCGCATGTCAAGAAGGGTAACGTCATCCGCCAGGGCGGTATCCTTTGCCCATAGATCAAGTTCCCTGTTCACAAAAGCGGTAAAGCCTTCGCCGTCAATATAGTGCAAGTTTTGCAAAAATTCCAAGACCCGCTCTTCACCGTAGCGTTCCCCGTGAATATCGCACATATCCATAAGGCCGTCGGAATGGACCGCCACCCGCAGTCCCTTAGCGATGGAAATTTTTTGTGGAGGATCCGGCTTAATTTCCTCTTCCAGTCCCAGGGGGGGTAGGTTGGGCGCAAAGGTTTTGTATCCGATACGTTTTTCATCCATGGGAAAAAACACCACAACCGGAGAGAGTCCGCAATTATGGATCTCTATGGCCATCCGGGAAAAATCAATGTACAAAAGAACCGCCGCCACAAAAACATCCGGGGGGCTTACCGTCCGGATTAGGGCATTAAGAAGAGAAGTGGTCTTTTCCGGGTTGTTTTCTTCATAGGAAATCAGCCCCAGGGTGGCAAAACAAGTGCCCAGGGACATGGTAACCAGGGAACCGGAAACATTTTTGCCCGCCACGTCAAAACAGCCTATCAGGTACAGATCTTTATTTATTTGCAGGGTTTTATACCAGTCTCCGCCAACTTCGTAGGCCATCCGGTTGTAGGTCAACAGGACAAGCCGGGGATCGCACATCACCGGCTGGATTAACAGGTTTTTCTGGATTTCCCCGGCTCGCAGCAGATCCCTAGCCCGGATCCCGTCCAGATATTCCATCATCTGCCTAAGATTGACTATCCCAAAGTACTTTTTCTTATGCTCCACCACGTACCATGCGGGATCATCCCAGCGGCTTGTTTTTAAACCCCGTTCAACCACCGTATTGATATAGCTTGACGCATCAATAAACTCCTTAACGGGCATAAGTAAGGAAGAAATGTCTTTTTTCCCCAGAATACGGCTAAGGAAAGAGCCATGAAGCTTACCGGCATCTTCCCGTTTTACAATCCCCAGTATAACGCCGTGGCGGGTAAAGGGTATAACATCCGTATCTTTCCCGCTAAATTTCCAGTCATCGGTCCATTTGGTGTCGGAAACGATGTTGAAGGGTTCAATACAATTAGCAATATACCCAACCTGCATCGGCATAAAACGGAGGGTTTTCTTTGACGATATCCCCTGGTCACACATCAGGTTTCTCCGGTATATCTAAAGGAGACGTTCTACTATTCTGCTTTTTATACACATGAAAAAAAGATGCCCGGCCGCAGTATTGCGACCGGACGAAGATTACCACATATCGCTCATATCGTCGGCATCTTTGATATCCTCGGCAAAAAGATCCGTTACCGCCCGCAGATCATCAAAGTATATGTAATAGGAGCCGTATGCTTCTATGGGATCACAGTCGATACGGAACCCCGTTATCCTGATTCCCATCATGCTGTTGTAATGGTAGTTCCTCTGTACGATTCCATGTACGCCGTCCACGGCCTGGGGAGGAATAGCCACGGTCATCTTTTTCCACCCCTGGAAGTTAAGCTTTCCAATGTACAGTTCAAAGTACCGGCCAAAGGCGTCTTCCAAAAGAAGATTAAGCTGATGGTTAAAGTTACGGCCTGCCACCCATATCGAGACAGTCTTGGTTATGCCCTCGATGGGGATGGGCCGCTGGGGATAGATAAAAAAGCTGTTAATGCCCCGGCGAAGGAAATCCACCCTGGTACCAAGTACGTACCGGTCGGAAATATTAAGATTTTCTTCCTCCGGAATCGGCACCTTGGCGGAGGGGCTCCCCTCAAAGAGCCGGGAGGTTGTATAGCCTTCGTCGGTAGACATGGTGGAAAGCCAAAAGCCTTCGTATTCAAACTTGTCTACCGATACTTCTTTAAGCTTCTGCTGGGCCTCCACAATGCCCAGCTGAGCGGCGTCGGGCTCACCGATTTCCTGGGTTTGGGCAAAAAGCCCGGCGGCGGCCCCGGATACAAGCAAAATGGTTACTATAAATTGTTTCATTTTCGGCCTCCTTAATTCCCCGAGCTTTCCCAATTTTCCCGGATCCAGTCAGGATCGGTCATTTCATCGCCGTCATACAGGCTTTCAAAGGTGTCGGTAAGAACCTTAAACTGATCAAAATACACATAAAAATTTCCTACCGCTTCCCGGGGAGTGGTCCAGACACGGAACTTTACAAATTTAAGATAAATAGAGTTCTTGTCCGCACTGCCCAGGGTATTAGCCGCCGACGGATCAAGAATGATACGGCGCCGCTGGGGGATACTGGTGGGTATCAAGGCCCGCAGGTTCTTCCACCCCTGGTACCCAAGGTTCCCCAGATAAATAGTGTGGATAACCCCCTGTTCGTCCCTCAGGTAGGCCTCCACATAAAAATTCAGATTGGAACCCCAGATCCACATGTCGAGATACCGCACCCGGCCGGGGATGGGGATCTCGTAGGGTTTAGCGTCTTCCCCCTCGGCTTTAAGGGTGGGGTAGATGTCGATCCAGTTGTACCCCATCCGTTTAAATTTACCCCAAATCCCCAAACTCCGCAGTTCCCTGCTTTCCCGGTTATTTCTAAACAAGGCCATGGGCCAGATTTCAAAATAATTGAGCTTGGGAAAAAAATCGCCATTCTCAAGGCCCAGGTTGGCAAAAGAAGGATTATCTTTATCCGCTTCATCCTTCCCGACAGCATAACGGCTGGCCTCTTTCCGCCATACATACAAGGAATCCTCTGTGTTATCAAAGGTTTCAAGTATTTTAGATTCCAGATTTACGGTAAAATCATCACCGAATGCCACCAGGGCTGTTACCGCCATAAAAAGCAAGCAAAAAACCCCAAAACTTCTATGTTTCATCCCAAAACTCCTTTTCACCTTACCGGGAACCCAGCAGAGGTTTCCATCTTGAAAAATGAGATCAGATTTAGATTATATTTCGTTCCTTTATCTTTGTCAAACCCTTCAAAACGTACTTTAATTATCCGCACTTTCGAGGTTATATTTTACGGTTTTTAGCTTATGTATGGCAAGATACTCCCGCTTCATCGCCCTAAGCCCGTCAAGCAGCACTATCCGCGAAGGAACGGAGCCGGTTTTTGCTTCGGCGTTTAAGAGTTTCAGGGCAGGGGCAAGCTGAGCCCAGGGGGAATCGTCAAAGACCACCGCCCCGTGGGCGGGAATCAGGGCCGGATCCAACCAGGTAAACAGCACCAGGGGAACCCGGCCCTCCGCCAGATAGGGCCCGGCGCCCTCTACGGCAACCACGCAGCCCGGCTCTACAATCCCCCAAGGGGGCGGATCCCCGGAGAAACCGGCTTCCGGGACAAAAAACAGGGCCCCTGCAGGCCTTCCTTGTCCGGTAAAACCCCTGGTAAAGGCCCGCGTGTCACCGTCTTCCGGCGGGCGGTGATACAGGACCGCAAATCCTCCGTCTTTCCCGGTTAACATTCCCGCCATGGCCCCGGCCCGGTACAAATCGGTCCGGGTATCGGTCCGGATCCACAGAGGTTCTTCCCCGGAGCCGGAAATCTCCGGCTCCTGCCGGCCGGCCAGGACCGCCACGGGAAAACCGGGCCGGTTTTTCAGGTAGCGCCGGGCCCCCTCCCGGTAACGGTAGGGAAAAAAAACCCCCCGGGGACGGGAAGAAAGGCCCGCCGCGGACCGGGCAACCAGATCCGGTCCCGCTCCGGGGGCCACGGCCAGGGTTTTTATGGGCCGGAACAGGGTAAGGGAAAGCATCAGTCGGGCCGTCAAGGCCCGTTTTTCCCCGTACAGCAGGGTAAATGCATCGTCGGTTACCAGCACCACCGGGGCCCGGCAGAAAAAAACCGCCGTCAGCAGCGCCGGGACAGCCAGGGCCGGAAGAATCCGGCTCCACCCCGGGCCAAGCATTGTTTTGATGTGTATCTTTACCATTGCGTGTTGTTATGACCGGGAAATTTCCCCGTTTCAAACCTGTCTCTTCCCTTTTTTTGTATTTTTAGTATACATTAGAAGTATATCTTTCAGTAAGGAGTACAGAATGACCAGCTATAAAGAATTGGGTCTCGTTAATACTGCAGAACTTTTTAAAAAAGCGGTTTCCGGAGGCTATGCCATTCCGGCCTATAATTTTAACAATATGGAACAACTCCAAGCAATTATCCAAGCCTGCGTGGAAACCAAGTCCCCGGTGATACTTCAGGTTTCTTCCGGGGCCAGAAAGTACGCCAACCAGAACCTGCTTAAAAATATGGCCCGGGGAGCGGTAGAATACGCCCACGAATTAGGCTGCGATATTCCCATAGCCCTCCATCTGGATCACGGAGATACCTTTGAACTGTGCAAGGACTGTATTGAATCGGGTTTTTCCAGCGTTATGATAGACGGATCCGGCAAGCCCTATGATGAAAACGTCGCCCTAACCCGGAAGGTGGTGGATTTTGCCCATTCCCAAAAAGATTATGTTACCGTAGAAGGGGAGCTGGGGGTCCTGGCAGGGGTGGAAGACGATGTGGCGGCGGAAGAAAGCCACTATACCCAGCCCCAGGAAGTTATCGATTTTGTAAACAAAACCAAGGTCGATTCTTTGGCCATTTCTATCGGCACCAGCCACGGCAGGGCCAAATTTAAGCCCGAACAATGCACCAGGGATGCCAATGGTATCCTTATCCCCCCTCCCCTGCGCTTTGACATCCTGGAAGAGATTGAAAAAAAGATTCCCGGATTCCCTATTGTACTTCACGGCTCTTCGTCAGTTCCCGTTGAATACGTACGGATCATCGAACAATTCGGCG
>JAISOA010000004.1 GCA_031275945.1 Spirochaetaceae bacterium | reverse complement strand
TATTATTCGGGTGGAGGCCGTAGCCTTCGGCAACCGCGCTCACTGTTTTCCCGTCTTCAACGATTTCCCTTAAAATCTTTACCTTCTCTTCGGGTGTATACCTTTTCCTTTTGCCCATTGTCCCTCCGGGGCTTTTAGTTTACACCTTATAAGCTTCCTTTTAAACCGGCAAGTTCAGCGTGGGCAGGACAAGTTAATGAAATCCAAAACACAGTATTGAAATTTAATATTGTCCCATTCAATACGTTGAATGGGTTTCCTGTTATTTAATGGTTCCCCGTTGTGGGAAAAAAGTGATTTTACTTCATCAATGGTAAGTTTAAAGTACCCGGTATTAACAAGTTCATTGAGTAGCCAATCCAGGTGTTCTTTTTCCCCTTTTATTACATTGATCATTTTATCAGAATAAATCGCTTGCTTTTCCTTTAATTGATACCGCAACAAAGCGGCATCTTTCTCGTTTAATTCTTTTTCAAGTCGTTCGATTTTCTGTTTAAGGCCAGTAAAGGATAGTCCCTCGTTCATCGGACCTTCTTATCAATTTTTCTACCATATTTATACTCCTTAAAAATAGTTTTGAAATTTTCTGCGTAATTACTTCCACCATTCCATCAACGACAGGATAGTGGAATATCTTGTCCGGTTTTCTTCCAACAAAATAGATTTTGCCGTTTCAATTTCAATTCGTGTTGGCTCTCCGCCATAAAAAATCATTTTTATTCTTGCTTTTCCGTATGGCAGGGCATCTTCCAAAAAGTACCGTTATAACCCCATTCAGGGTCACCATTTGTCATCTCCAAAAATGATGGTTTCATTTTTCTGAAGGCCACTGGCCTTTGTTTCTCTGGAGACATCATGTCCTCCAATTTTCACCAACTTCAAAAATGAAGTATCCCATTATCATACTTCGTACTAGGCAGTGTAATACATGTCTACCAGAGCATCCCCAAGATGGCATTTTTACTGATGCACCTTGTAACGGACAAGGCAATGCTATCACCATGCTCAACATCTCAAAGATACTTCCTACTCAAACCGTAGGATTTGGTAAGGAACATAACTCCGAATACATCACACGACGCTACTCAGAGTGGGCCGTATACTCCTCTGTATGGCATAGTTTTTCTATCTGCGGAAATTATCCGCTCATTGGCTAACTACCTCCGCCCATGGGTTTTGTATGACGTACTTGCCAACGACAAGTTTTCTGAAACCAGATGAACCGCTTTTGTTTGTTTGAATGAATGTTTGTTCAGATAAATAGCCCCTGGAATGTTACCTTTTCCCTAAGCCATTCAATAATGATCAGTTGAGGCTGTCCCAAAAATCCAGTTTCAGGAACACGCTCTGTTGATTGTTTTTTTACGTTGCCCAAATAAAAGCCAGCAGTCCCGTATCTCCCTTTCGTCAAGGTGTAACAACCCTTAAATACTCAGAAGCCGCTTTACCGTCTGGTCGAAAATATTTGTATACCTTCCCGTTCTGCCTCCTTGATGGTAATCCGGAACACCTATTCTATTTCCGGCGATTCCTTGTCGAGAATCTGATTTAATTATACCCTAACAAACAAAAAAGTCAAGTATTTTTTTATTTTCCCCTATTTTTGATCTTTACCGAAACAGGCTGTTTTATAATCTGTCTGTACACTTCATTTTAGGTTACGCCCCCTTCTTTACGAACCGCCGTATATTCACGAGATCCGTCTCCGCGATATCCCTTTAATAGCTCGACTACTCCGGTAATTCCGGTTTCTCCACGGCTTTACCCGCCTTTACCTTAGCCCAATAGCCAGGCGGGGGATGCGGTACATTCAGCCTGCGGCAGACCTTTCGCAAGCCTGTATCAGTTATCCCGTACCTAGCGGCCACCACGGTAACAGGTTCAGCCCAGACTTCTTCGTAGAGTTTTTCCCGCTCAAACCGTGGTTCCTGAATTATCTGCTCTAGCTCACCGTTTTTGCACGGCAGTATAGGTTGAAAGACTTTATCAGCCGCGGCCGCCACTTCTTTTAAATCACTCTCGTAAATATGATCTGCGTAATTCCTGAACACCGCCTCGGTCTTGTGTCCGGTTGCCAGCATGACTTTCCGGATTTCAATATTGTCAGCCAGGTTTTTTGAGAAAAAATGTCTCCACGAATGGAAGACCACATTCCGCTTTTTCCAATACTCTCTTGCCTCCTGTATTAATGGTTTCATTACCTCCCTTTTCTGGTCCCTTTCTTCCCTGGTGTCGTCTCTCGTACACTCAAGCCAGTTATCGCCTATTTTCATCCGAACCAGCATTTTTTTAAGGGCTTTAAGCGGCTCGTGCTGGTCCAGGGGCTTACCGGGTTTATCGCTGTAAAAGATAAAGCCGTCTCCATGCGGATTGATGTCTCCCAAGCGTCTCAGGGCGTCCCGGATTTGCGGAACAATCGGCACGGTCCGGGGTTCTTCGGTCTTGGTCATTTTCAATCCGTCCACCAGGGAAAATGACCGGTCGACAGCAAGGTATTTCTCGCCTACATCTTCCATGCGCAAGGCAAGGATCTCCGCAACCCGTAACCCTGTAGTCATGGCGACGAGATTCGCCAGGAAATACCGGGCATCATTCCAGGGAAGCCGGAACAGCGCCATGGCTTCTTCCGGGGTCAGAACGCCTCTTTTTTTGGATTTGCTTGAATATGCCGGAAGCCGTATTGTGGGGTCTATGGGGATAATCTCATTGGCGTAGGCCCACCGCAGGGCGGTAACCCCAACCCGGAGTATCTGCTTCAGGGTAAGCGGGGATAAAGCCGGATTCTTTTTTGTCACATCAAGCGAAAAATCCTTGAGGTTTTGCCGGGTAACTTCGGTTATGGTTTTGCCCTTAAAGTAAGGAACCCAATACCGGTTTACCCGTTCCAGGCTCTCCAGGGTATGCTTGCGGGTTATATTGAGCTTATGGGAATGTTTTTCTTCTACATAGGGAGATTTGTCATAATCCCAAAACCGGGTAAGATAGTCCGTAAACAGTTCCGCTTGGGGGGTATCTTTACGGACTATAAGGGTCGCCAGCCCCTTGTCCCGCAGGATTTTCTCGATTTTCACAACGTCGCTTTCGGTGAGTTCCGCTTCTTTTAGCGACGCAAGAAGCTGTTCAACGGCAAGCTTTTCCGGCAGACCCCTCCGTTTTTCCTCGATACTACGGGCACGTTTTTCGGGAATCCCGTTTTTTATCCAGTCATAGACTACTAAAAGGGCGTCATCACGGGTGGTTTTACCGGTTGACAGAGCCGACAAGCGCCTTCGGGTATCCGGATCGGTAAATTGGACGTAGAAGAGGAAACGGCGGCGATGGAGGTAGAATTGCCTTTTTGTCTGGGGCTTCATCACAATCTCCCGTAAGCAAAGACAGAGCTTTCCCCGTGGGGTTTTGCTCATAGTGTCTGCTCATAGTAAATTGCGAATGAACGAGCCCTTTTCCTTCAGGCATGATCTGATTCACTCGGCTTTTTCTCCTAATTCCTTGTATTATAAGGAATTAGGAGCTGTCGCACCCTTGCAAAGCAAGGGTAATTTCTTTGCCACCTCAGAGAATCGAACTCTAGACACAAGGATTTTCAGTCCTTTGCTCTACCAACTGAGCTAAGGTGGCAGGTTTCCTTCTATACTGCTATATGTATATCAAAATCGTATATATTGTCAAGGGGTTTTTACGGAACTTATCCGGAACCCATGGCTATGTATAGTTCCACCTCTCCTACGGTGATACTAAGCCGCTCTGCGATAAGTTCCGGGGAAAATCCGGCCCGGTGAAGCTCTCCGATCCGTTCCTTTAGGGGGGGTGGCTTGGGCCTTACCGGATCCTTGGAAACCACAATATGCGGAATATTTCCCGGGGAAATTTCGGATTCTTTCACGGCCGGGGAAGGGCCGGGATGTTCCCTCCTACCGGTCTGGGTCCGGTAGGCCAAACTGACCGCAGCTTCGTTCCGTATTTCCAGTCCCCGCAGCAGGGGCTCCCTGTCCCGGGGTTCCCCCTGCCGCCGGGATTCCGGGGTTCCCCGCCCGGCTTCTCCGGCGTTTTTGCCCTTCGTTTTTTTACCCCTGCTTTTAGAGGCCAAAGCCCCGGGAGAATATGAAGAGACCGCGGGAGTAGAAGACAGATCGGAGGGGTTTAAAAGGGTTTTGATCTGTTCTTCCCGGTCCCGGAAAAATAGTTCCCGGTTATACAGGGCGATGCGCCGTTCCGCTTCGGCGCACAGGTCCCTTAGGACCTTTATCTTTTCTTCCAAAAGCTGCAGGTTCTGTTCGGTCTTTTCGTCTATATCCGCTTCCAGCCGGCGGACCTCTTCCTGAAGCAGCGCCAACATATGCTCCGCGCTGGTTTTTCGTTTTACATACGATTTAAGGTATAGAAAGGCAAAAAACCACAGGACCAACGCCAGGGCAAGGGCCGTAAAAAACAAGTTCATGGCGGATACGTTAAAGGGAAACGTCTATGTTTTTACCCAGAGCGGGATCCCTGATTACCTCTTCGGTTTCCTCCTCGACCGCTTTTTCTTCCCCTTCCCGGCGGCAGCCGGAATTTCCGTGTTCCGGTTTACCGCCGTTTTCATCCCGGATACTTTCGGCTCCCTCCCCCATATTCTGGGCCTCGTTGACCGACCGGATCCGCTCATCTAACTGCTGCTGAATTCGGGCCTGTTGAACCGAATGGAGCAGCGCGGCCCCTTCACGGCCGGCCGCTTCTTGCTTGCCCACCTTGTCAACCTGGGTAAACAGGGTCTGGAGATCAATCGGTGATATAGCCATCGGGTCCCTTCTTTCCTTCTTCGTCCGGTTCTTCGTATTTCGTTACCCGTACAAGACCGTTTTCAAGAATAAACGTTACGGCCCGGTATTCATTGCGCACGTCTTCCTTGGCGTCCCGGATAAGGATCTTAACCCCCGGGTATACCTTTGAAGAAGCGGATACCCTTCCCCGGGCCTTAAGACTATTAAGGAAGTTCTGTATTTTTTCGGTTTCTTCCTTATTTCTTTGCAGATCCCCCGTAAGTTCCTGCCGCTTATCCATAAGCTCGGTAAGATAGGCTTCTTTATCCTCCGGAAGGCTCTTGCGTTGCTTTTTTATGTTTATAAGGGTCTGAATGTTAAGCTGAACCTCTTCCAGTTGTTTTTCATGTTCCGTCCTCCGCTCTTCCAGTATTTCCAGTTGCTCTTTACTTTTAGGATCGAAGCCCACTTCGCAGATAGTTTCGGTTCCACTGGTGGGACTTCCAATACTCTTGGCGTTAATTTCTTCCGTGGCCCGCAGGCGGCCCCCCACAATGGCAGCCCGTTTGCCCCTGCATATAATCCGTTTAAAGGCATCTACCTGGGAATTAATAATGCCGTCGGAAACCACCACCATATTCCCCGCTTCCACATGGGAGTTTTCGATAAACCGGGCCCAGATGGAACGGCCCGAACGGATAATACCGTTACTTTTTCCGGTAATTCCTTGATGAACAATAATATCGCCCTCGGCGTCCAGTTCCGCTTTTTCTACCGTTCCGTCCACTTCTATATTGCCCGCAGCTTTAACCGAATAGCCGTCTTCCACATTGCCGGTAATGATCACCGTTCCCAGGAAAATAATATTCCCGGTTTTGATGTTGACGTTTCCCTGAACCGTATATACCGGCTCGACGTTGATCTTTCCCCCCACAATCACCACCTGGCCGTTCATATCCGCGACGACGGTAACTCCATCGTCCCCCACATGCACATTCTTGCCCAGGGGTATGGCGATTTCCTTGCCGTTTCTGGCAGGAATTACCTTGCCCGTCACGGTACGGCCCACAACCCCCTCTTCTGCAGGAATCTTAACCGCCAGGGGCTGGCCCTCTACCACATTCTGAATGATGTTAAGGTCCTTAAAATCCACCCGGCCGTTAGAACCCTCCCGAAGCCGCATGCTGGATTGATCGGTTTCAAAGTTATACTGGATATAAGAATCTCTGCCGTCTTCGGGCCGTATCCCCTGGGCAACCTGTACCGGCTCTTTATAAGAAGGATTGTCGGCAAATTGGCCTAAGCCCTCCTCGTCTATTCCGAAGATTACCTTGTTATTCCGAAGATAGGAAAGATAGGTTTCCACAGAAATATCGCAGCCCCCGGGACCGGGAGGAGTAACGGTAATCGTGGCCTTCATCTCGTCCGCGGTAATATCCACGGAAACCATGGCATCGTTGGCGGGAATATGCTGAAAATCCCCGATCCGCACATAGGCTCCCTTTTCTTCTTTAACTATAGCGGTAACCTTATCCATGCTATAGTTAGAGATCCCCCGGGCGGCGATAAGCTGGGTTACGGCAGTGGGATTAACCTTCCGGCCCCTGCCCACGGGGGGCAGGACCTTTAAGTAGGCCCCGTCATGGAGCAGGTGTACATAGGCCTGCCCGTCCTTATCCAGGGCCGCTTTGGCGGCCGCGGCGGCTTCTTCCACGGCGGCCTTTTTTTCTTCCTTGAGGGTTTCCACGGTTACCCGTTCATAGGCCCTAATCTTCCAGTTTTTTGCACCGGTTCCCATTAAGCCGGAAAAACCCTTGGCGATTACTTCGTATTCAATGTGCCGCACCGAAAGGTTAAGTAGCGCCGCCGCTTCGGAAACGGCGTCTTCCAGGGTAGCCCCTTCGGCTTCAATAACATGAATTGCCCTGTCCCGCTCCAGACGTTCTTTCATTGCATGCTGAAGCTGAACAAAATCAACCATACTACACTATACCTTTCCGTATATTAGTCAGCTTGGACCGCAGGCGCAGTATGGCCTTGGTATGAAGCTGGGAGACTCTGGATTCGGTTACTTCCAATACCTGACCTATTTCTTTAAGGGTAAGATCTTCGTAATAATAAAGTACCAGTATTTTTTTTTCTTTTTCCGGAAGATCGTTAATGGCGCTGATGATAACCCGGCGTATTTCTTCTTTCTCCACAATTACATCGGGGTTAAGGCTGGAAGGAGATTCAATACTGTCCCCGATGGAAACCTTGTCGTTTTCGTCTCCAGAAAACCACACGTCGTTCAAGGAAAGGACCGATGTGCTGGAGATCCTCTGCATGGTTTTAAGGAATTCTCCCTCGTCCATTCCCAGGGACTTGGCAATTTCCTGATCCGTCGCGGTCCTGCCAAGCTGGGCTTCCAGGGATCCGATGGCGTCTTCTATTTCCCGGGTTTTCTGCCTAACCGAGCGGGGCACCCAATCTATGGAACGCAGCTCGTCAAAGATCGCTCCTCGAATGCGGGTAACCGCATAGGTTTTAAATTTTACGTTTTTTTCCGGATCAAACTTATCAATGGCATCCAAGAGACCAAAAACCCCAAAGCCTACCAGATCGTCAAATTCCACATTATGGGGCATGCCCACCGCTACCTTTCCGGCCACATATTTAACCAGGGGGGCGTACTGTTTAATAAAGGCTTCCCGAATCTTTGGATCCCGCTTTTTGCGGTACTGCACCCAGAGCTCTTCTTCCCGTTTTTCTTCCAGAGGTTTATCCGCGCCCCAGAACGTCTTCCCCATAGATTATCCCTTTTCGTCCTTTTTTAATGCCGTTTGTATGGCCCGGGCCAGATCCTTAGGGTTAAAATCACCGGCCAGGGTCTGGTTACCCGAACGGGAGCTGCTCCGCTTCGGAACCGGATCGTCAAAACTAAAGGCCTCCGAATCAGACCCTTTTCCCGGGGGCTTAGGGGCATCCGAAAAATCATCCATCCCGGGAAGCTCCTCCACGCTGTTAAAGGGGACGGAAGACACCGGAACATCACCCTGCGAAATACCGGCCACAGGGCTTCCCTGACCGTCCGCAAGATTCTCCCCTACAGTATACAGGTCATTTCCGTCCTGGTCCAGAGGAGCGCCGGCGCTTTCTTCCCGGGGAAGGGAAAAACCGGGTCGGCCGGCTATATCATCCACCTCTTCCGAACCGTCGGCAGGAAAAGCTCCCTCTACGGGGCTTCCCAGGGTAATATTCACCTGGGATCCGGCGGCGGGTATATCAAAATCGTCTTCCGGAGCGCTTAAAAGTTCCGGCACAAATTGGCCCAGGATCCAGAAGATCAGGCAGGAAAGGCCAAAAAAAAGGGCCGCAAATACTAAGGCTCGAAAAAGCAGAACCAGCGGGCCGATCCTGTTTATAAGGCCGATAAGCAGGGAAAAGGCAAAAGCCGCTCCCGCCGCAATACCCGCAACCTTAAAGTTAAACAAGGCTTATATATCCCCCTTAAACATCCGCTTAAGCATATTCCCAAAACCTCCGTTGTTCCGGATTTCCGTTTTATCCATTCGGCTTACAATATGCTGAACGCACAGGGATGCCTTACACTTGGGATCCACCACCATAAAGGGCCGCTGTTTTAACACCGCCTGGGATACGGACACATCATCGTAAATGAACCCCAGATATTCCAGCTTTAGGTTAAGAAACTGGCTGGTAATACTGATCATCCTGTCCGCTATTTTAGTGGCCTCCGCCGCGTTCTTAACCCGGTTTACAACCAGTTTAAGCCCCATATTAAGGCTGTTCACCTCGGTGGCGATGATCTTAATGATTCCGTAGGCATCGGTAATCGCCGTGGGTTCCGGGGTGGTAATAATAAGAGAATCGTCCGCTGCGGCCACAAAGTCCAGCACGTTGCTGGAAACTCCGGCGGAGGTGTCAATAATAATAATATCCGCCGAAGAGAGGGTATTAAGCTCTTCAATAAAATACTGCCGTTCCGCCTCGGTAAGGTTGGCAATTTTAGAAAATCCCGAAGCCCCCGCCACTATGGAAATTCCGTATTCGGTTTCTACCATTATTTCTTTCATGGTTTTTTGTTTGCGGATCACATGGTAAAGGTTAAATTTGGGGATCATATTAAGCATCACATTTACATTGGCAAGGCCCAAGTCCGCGTCCATAACCACCACTTTTCTTCCGGTCCTGGCATAGGCCAGGGCCAGGTTAACCGACATATTGGTTTTTCCCACCCCCCCCTTACCGGAGGTAACGGTAATGATCCTGGTCTTTTTTCCTTCTTTGGCCTTAGATGGCTTTTCGTAGGAACTGTTTTTTTGCCGCATCATTTCCCGTAGTTTTTCCGCCTGATCTTCCATTATTAAGCTCCTGTATCCTTTAACTTAAGATGATCCAGAGAATCAAGGTATGCGCCAAACCGATTCCCCAGGATTTGGCGATCCACCGTAAAACCTTCAAGGTTGCAAAGCAAGGAAGCTATCGAAGCCCGCTCTATATCCGGCGGAACAGTTTGGCCGGTGGTAATAAAGGAAATGGGTTTTCCCCCTTCCGCCAGGGCGCTTATGACGTTTCCCACCCCGGTGGTTTCGTCAAGCTTCGTAACAATTACCGCCCGGTACTTAAAGGGTTCAAACTGCCGTAGAATTTCCTTAATGTCACTGGATTTGGTCGAGGCCGCAATACACAACTGGAATTCCGTCTTGGCCGGGCAGGCGTCCAGAATCGCCTTCATTTCACCTAGTTCTCCATAATTCCGGGGGCTCTTTCCTATGGTATCCACAAGCACAAAGTCAACCTTTTCCCGGTAGAGGGCCAGGGCTTTCCGCAGGGATTCGTAGTTTTCCACCGTACTTACGGGTATTTCCATAATTTCCCCGTATTTTTCAATTTGATGCTTTCCCCCGATACGGTAATTATCCAGGGTTATCATGCGTACCGAATGCCGCCATTGGCCGCCGGAAAGCTCCCCGTACATGGCCGCAAGTTTGGCAATGGTGGTGGTTTTTCCGACCCCCGTGGGGCCCACCAGTACAATGATCCGGGGTTTTTTTCGTATATCCGGCTCCTGGTACAATGCAATTTGTTCCGCAATCCACAGAACGGCTCTTTTCTGCACATCCTCATAATTATCCAGATCGTCCAGGGGAAATTCCTTCCGGGCCCGTTCCAGTATTCCCCGGATACAGGCGGGGGAAAAATCATTTATCCGCAGATCCTCTTCCAGTTTTTGCAGCGAAGGATGTTCCCGCAGCTCTTGTACCCGGGGGGCTTCGCTGATCTTAGTATCCAGTTTTTCGTTTAGGCTGCGGATTTCTTTTAACACCGTCTGCAGGGCCGCATCGGGCACAGCCTTGCCCGCGGCAGCCAGAACCTGGCGTTTCGCGGTTTCCAGATCCGGCGCCGGGGCATAGCCATAGGTACCGGTCATTTCCACCTCCTCATAGGCCCCGATGCCAAGGAAGCCGCCCTTTCTAACGGTTCGTTCAAGCAAGACCTTGGCCCCGCTCCCGTACCGGGCCCGGATCTTTTCCAGACATTCGCTGTGGGTCTTTCCCTGTTCGGTAAAATACGGCATCGCTATTCCTTATACCGCACTTTCAATTTTAATTTCACCCACCGCCTCCAGGGTAACCTCGTTTACAATTTCCGGCACCGAAAGCACCACCAGATCGGGCAGTTCCCGGGATGTGGAGGACTTAACCAGGAACCGGGCGGCCTCCGAGCAAAGGATGATCGGAAGCCAACCATGTTCCTGCACCGCCGCCACTACCCGGGTAAGGGCCTTAATCCATCCGCTCTGGGTTCCAGGATCCAGCGCTGACATGGCCCCCGAGGCGGTTTCCACCTTGCTGTCGATAATCTTTTGTTCCAGGGAAGGCTCTATGGTTAAAACCCGCAGCACCCTGGCATCATCGGCGTATTGAAGGCAAAGCTGCCGGGCCAGGGCCTGCCGGGCCTTTTCGGTAAGAAACTGGACTTCCCTGGTTACGGGGCTGTAGTCCGCCAGGGCCTCCAGAATCGCCGTCATATTCCGGATGGAAACCTGCTCTTTAAGGAGGTTCTGAATAACCTTTTGTATTTCGCCCAGGGAAAGGTGCCTCTGGGCCTCTTCCACCACCGCAGGGTAATCTTTTTTAAGGGCGTCCAGGATACCCTGGGTTTCCTGGCGGCCTAAAATTTCCGCCGCATGGTGCTTAATAATTTCCGTCAAGTGGGTAGCAATGATCGACGGGGGGTCCACCACCGTATACCCCGCCCGTTCCGCCTCGTCCCGCTTGCCGGAACTAACCCACAGGGCGGGAAGCCCAAACGCGGGATCCCTGGTTTTTTCTCCGGCAAGCTCATCCTTAACTCCCCCGGGATTAATACACAGGTAGGAGCCCATGCGGATCTTTCCCCGGCCCACTTCAACTCCCTTTATTTTAAGGCAGTATTCACTGGGTTCCAGCCGCATATTGTCGATAATTCTAATCCGGGGAATAACCAGCCCCAGATCCAGCGCCGATTCCCGGCGGATCCGCTGGACCCTTTCCAGCAGTTCCGCCCCCTTGTCCCGGTCCACCAGGGGGATAAGGCCGTACCCCAATTCCAGAGACAGGGGATCCAGAGGAACCACCGGGGACATTTCAGCGGCCTCTTCTTTGGGTTTTGCCGCATCGGCGCTTTTTTTTACGGCCTCCGCAAAATCCCGTTTCTTTTTTCTGCTAAGCCGAAAGGCAAGAACACCCATGAGGGCGGCCATGGGAATAAGTACATACCAGGGAAAGCGCGGCAGGGCAGAAAAAAGCAAAAGTACCCCGGCACCGATGCCGTAGATCCGGGCATCCCGGGAAAATTCCTTGGTCACATCTTCGCCAAAGGTCCCCTCCGATACGGACCGGGTTACAATAATACCCGTGGCGGTGGATACCAGAAGGGCGGGAAACTGGGAAAGAAGACCGTCGCCGATCGAAAAAGAAATGTAGGTTCCCACCGCCGCAGAAATCGTTTCCCCGTGCAGCACCGTACCGATAATGATCCCCCCCAGGATATTAACCGCGGTAATCAGGATCCCCACCTTGACATTGCCGGAGATAAATTTACTGGAACCGTCCATGGCGCCGTAAAAATCAACCTCCCGCTGGAGATCGTTCTTTCGGGCTATGGATTCTTCTTCGGTAATGGCCCCGGAATTGTACTCCGCCTCTATGGCCAGCTGCTTTCCCTGCATGGCGTCCAGGGTAAACCGGGCGGCCACCTCGGCAATACGGGTGGCTCCCTTAGTAATAACCACCGCCTGGACGGCGATGATCACGATGAAGATCACAAAACCCACCACCAGTCCTTCGTTACCGCCGGAACCCACCACAAAGGACGAGAAGGCCCGGATCATCCTTCCGTCAAAGGCCGTTCCCCGGGTAAGGATAAGCCGGGTAGAAGAAACGTTCAAAGCCAGGCCAAAGACGGTGGACACCAAAAGTACCGTGGGGAAGGAAGAAAAATCCGTGGCCCTTTTGGTGTAAAGGACTATAAGCAGAATAAGCAGCGCCAGCACCAGATTCATGGCCATGAGGGCATCCAAAAGAACCGTCGGTATGGGAATTATCAGCATTACTACCACCGCCACCACCGCCACGGCAATGGCAATGTCGCTACGGCTTCCCAGGAAGCTGCCGGATCCCGCTATTGATCGTGCATCAGCCATATCTTTTCTTCCTTAAGCAAAAACAAACTATACCAAACAAATCTATGCCCTCATGCCGTCAACCCGGCGGCGGTCCTCTTCAAGCCGTCTAATCCGGGCAAGGATCTGGGCAATGGCCTCGTAGTATACCACGGGTACATTTTTTCCCACATCCACTTCCGCATACAAGGCCCGGGCCAGGGGTTTATTTTCCACCACCGCCACATCGTTATCCCGGGCTATGGTCCGGATCCGAAAGGCCATCTCGTCCGCTCCCTTGGCGGTTAGGAGGGGAGCGGTCATTGTATCCTCATTGTATTCCAAGGCCACCGCAAAGTGGGTAGGATTGGTAATGACCACATCGGCCTTGGCCACATTCACCGCCATATTCCGGCCCATTAATTCCCTCATCCGCCGCTGGATCCGGGCCCGTACATAGGGATCCCCTTCGTACATCTTCCGTTCTTCCTTTACTTCCTGCCGGGTCATCTTTAGGGATTCCCGGTACTGCCAGCGCTGAAAAAGCATGTCGGGAATGGAAAGAACCAAAAGCAGCAGGGCCGAAATAATAAGGAGCCGTATGGCCAGGCCCGCCACGGTGGTAAGACCCAGCCAGATCCCCGCGGTTTGAAGGTTTGCCAGATGAGTAATGCGGCTGCGGATAAGCAGGAAGGCCACAATGCCGATAATCGCCATCTTTATAACCGACTTGGCAAAATTAAAAAGCCCCTCCATAGAGAAGAGGGTTTTTTGAAAATACCGGCCAAACCGGGGTACAATTTTAGAAAAGTTTGGCGCCAGGGGCTTGGTGGTAAAGAGGAGACCTACCTGAACGACATTGGAAAACACCGCCGCTACCAGGGCCGTCGCCGCTATGGGCAGGGCAAGCCTGGCAAAGTAAGAAAAGAACACCCCCGCTATCAGCCTGTCATGGACCGGATCAAGCTCGGTGATCCGCAGAAAAAAGAAGCGGATCATCTCCACACAGGTCCTTAGTATATACCGGCCCAAAAAAAGGATCGTCAGGGCGGGAAAAAGCAGCCCCAGGGCCCCGATAAATTCCTGGCTTTTGGCGACCCTTCCCTCTTCCCGGGCCTTGCGGATCTTGTACTCGGTGGGTTCCTCTGTACGGCCCTCGTCTTCCGCGGCAAACCACTGCAGATCCATGATAAAAAAAATATCCTGTGTCATGCGCCGCCTACCTTTTGGCCAATTTGCAGGTACAGATTTTCAATGCTCTGGAATCCCGAGTTTATTACCCTGCTAAAGGCTTCGACCATAAAAGGAAGGGTGGCAAAGATCAGCAGAAACGCAACGGTTATGGCAATGGGGAAGCCTTCGGTAAGAATATTGATCTGGGGGGCGGCCTTGGAAACAAGCCCCGTGGAAAGGGAGGTTAAAAAGAGGGTTCCTAATATGGGAAGAGAAAGTACCATGGCGTCCAGGAAAAGCCGGGAAAGGCCCGACAGAAGCATTCCCATGGCCGCCTCCCGGCCCAAGACCAGGGCCGCCACGTTAAGGGACTGCACGGAACGCTGGAAGCCCCCCAGAAAAAGTCCGCTAAAGCCGTCGATGGTAAGAAACACCAGCATGGCCACCAGGTTAAGATACTGGCCCATCAGGGGATTTTCCATCTGAGACAGGGGGTCGAAGGTTTCCGAAGCGCTAAATCCCATGGGCAGGGAGAAAAACTGCCCCGCGGTAGAAAAAGCGGAAAACAGGATCGTAATAAAAAATCCCATGATGATCCCCACCAGAGCTTCTCCAATCAGGAGCAGGGCAAAAGAAAGGGAAAATATCTCCAGGCCCCGGGCATCCATGGCCTGGGCGGCAGGAAAGGCCGCATATGCGGCAAAACCCGCCAGGGCCACCCGGGCCACCTGGGGGTTGGCGTCCGATGAAAGCAGGGGGGCGGTTTCTATTAAAGCCAGGGCCCGGGCGGCCAAAAGAAGAAAGGGCGGCGCCGCGGCAAGTATTTCCCTAATCACCGGTAATTCTCCTCGTTAACACCAGAGGCTTATACATTTCATCGTACCATTTCCGGTATCATCCGGAAGAGCCGTACCGTATAATCCCCCAGAGAAGAAAGCATCCACCCTCCCAGAAAACCCAAAATAAGGAGTATGGCTATTACCTTGGGCACAAAGGTAAGGGTCTGCTCCTGGATGGAAGTAGTAGCCTGGAATATGGCTATTACCAGGCCCACCAGCAACGCGGTAAGGAGCATGGGGGAGGCCAGCATAATTACTTCCATGATTCCTTCCCGAAGCAAGGAAGTCATGTCTCCTAAACTCATGGGCGTTCCTGTAACCTACAAAAATGAACGGACCAATTGATCCGTCAACAGGCCCCATCCGTCTACCAACACAAAGAGTATCAGCTTAAAGGGCATGGATATCATCACCGGCGGCAGCATGATCATCCCCATAGACATGAGCGCGCTGGCCACCACCATATCGATCACAATGAAAGGAAAAAACAACAGTATCCCGATTTTAAACGCCACGGTAAGTTCGCTTAAAATAAACGCGGGAATAAGCACATAGGTAGGCACGTCCGCCAGGGAATTGGGCCGGTCCAGACCCCGCATGGCCATAAAAAGCCGGACATTGGCGGGGTTTCCTTGCATCTGGCGGTACATAAAAAGCCGCAGGGGCCCCTCCGCTTCCCGGTAGGCCTGTTCCACATTGATGTTCCCCTCCGCCAGGGGACGGAAGGAATTCTGATATATTACATCAAAGGTGGGCCACATGATAAAAAGGGTTAAAAAAAGGCTGATCCCTAAAATAACCTGATTGGGGGGAACCTGCTGAAGAGACAGGGCCCGTTTTACAAAATCCAAAACAATGGATATCCTAAGAAAACTGGTCATAAGAATGATAATGCTCGGCGCCAGGGAAAGGATCGTAATCAGAAGCAAAAGTTGAATGGTAAAGGCCACTTCCCGGTTGTTTTCCGGATTTCTAATGCTTAGATCGATAAACGGAATAATACCGTCCTCCGGGGGATTGGGAATGGCGGCGGTTCCCTGTTCCGCAGCGGCTCCGCTTAAGGAACCCGGCACAGGTTCAAGCTCTTCCTGGGCAAAGAGGCTCGGCGGAAAGAGGAAAAAAATTGCCGTTACTACGGGAAAAAACTTTTTCATCCTAGAACCTCTTAAACCGTTCCCGGCGCCGGCGTATATTTTCCAAACGGTCCTGTTCCCTTCCCCCTGTACCGCCGGAAAATTTTTTAAGCAGGGCTTGAAAAGCCGGAAGGGCCCCGGGTCCGGGCATTTCGGCGCTTCGTTTGGAGGCCTCTAGGATCATGGCGTCGACTATTTCCCTATCCTGCAGGTCCGCAATATGGTTTATTCCCCCTTCCCCGGCGCCCACAAGCCAGGTCTGGGTTCCTATGGAAACCACGTAAAGAAACCGTCCGCTTCCTAAATGGGTGGACGCCAGGATCTTAAGATGAGGATTTTGTTCCCCCTGGGGACGGGAGAGGCGGCGTAAAAAAAACACCGCCAGGTATATAAAAACCGCCACCAGAGCCAGGACCAGGATCATCCTAAGGATCGCAAAAACCGGCGGAGAAGCCGAAAGGGCGCCGGGGGGGGTGTCCGAAAAAAGAAAGCTTTCTTCGCCGGTCCGGGAATCTTCCGCGGCGGGGATATCCGGGGGCGGCGCAACCTCCGGAACGGCCTCCAGAGACGCTTCCGGGGAAGACGCCGCCGGCCCGGAATTCTCCGGCGTTTGAGGAATAATAAACTGTGGCAGCAATACGGCCACAAGGGCCGCAATAAAAATAGTTTTCAGTTTTCCCCTCCCAAGTTAAACTGAGTTACCGTCCTGCGGTTTAGATACTTTCGCCCATACGCTCCATGGGGGATACGATCTCCGTAACCCGGACGCCGAAGTTTTCGTCGATAACCACCACCTCTCCCTTGGCAATAAGTTTGTGGTTTACCAATATATCCACCGGTTCACCGGCAAGTTTATCCAGCTCAATAATGGTCCCTTCTCCCATACCAAGGATTTCCTTAATAAGTTTCCGCGTCCGGCCCAATTCGACGGTCATTTCCATGTACACGTCCATAATCAGGCCGATATTCCCCTGCTCCTGGGGAGTAGCCTGGGGCATTAAATTAGGAAACTGAACCGACTGTACATTGGCGGCGCCCATGGGCATCATACCGCCCGTTCCCTGCATGGCCATTCCTCCTCCCATGGCGGAAAGATCCCCGCCCATAGCGGGGGCAGGCATGCCTCCGCCCATACCCAAATTCGGCATGGCCCCCATATCCATTCCGGGAAACGAAGACTGAGCCGCCGCGGATCCGCCGCTTTTACTGTCCAGTGCCCGGGCAATATCGGACGAAACAGAAGGACCTAAAACTTCCCACAGCTGATGGGTCTTGCCGTCATCCAGAATAAGCTGATACGTGGCACACATAAAAGTCCCCCCCGGCAGGGCCGCCACCGCCTTGGGTACATTGGCCGCTTCGGGGGATACGGAAGAAATTGACTTGTTGCCCGTCTTTTCGGTAAGGGTTGTTATCTGGGAGCCCACCAGCTGGGAAACCACTTCTCCCAGCACCGACATGGCCATTTCGTCAAGCTGGATGTTTTCTTCTTTGTTCATCAGACTTGCAATGGCCTTGGCGGTATCTTCGGAAAAGAGAAAACTATGCTCCCCGGGAAAACCGGAGTTAAAATCCGCCTTTACCGCGGTAACCATGTCGGGAAGCTGCTGCAGAAGATCGTCCCTGGTCATGGGAACCACATTGGGTCCCCGGAAGCTGGCGTCCTTACCGGTCATCATGGACAGGTTAGAGGATTGGGCGTCCACCGTACCGGACAGAAAAGCCTGTATTATCTTTCGTTCATCTTCCGAACCTGCCGGAGCCGCGGTGGCCGCCGGAGCAGACGGGGATGAACCCAGGGCCGAAGAATCTACCCCTGCCAATAGGGCGTCTATTTCATCCTGCGAAAGAGCGCCATCACTCATTATAATTCCTCCCCTTCGGACACAAGTTCTTCAAACTCGTCCTGTTCAAGCTCCGCTATCTTTTTTACAACCTGGACGGCTATTTTTTTGCCTATGACCCCCGGCCGGCATAAAAATTTCTTTTTACTGCCGATATTAAGGGCAAAGGGATCCCCCACCTGTACATTGTAAAGCCGTACTATATCGCCGGACCGCAAAGAAAGCACATCTCGTACGGGAATATCTATTTTTCCAATTTCCGCTACTACATGTACATCGACAGTGGAAAGCTTATCCTTTAGGACATTCAGATTTTCCGTGGTAGTTCCCCGGCGCACCGAGGAATACCAAAACTGGGCGGAAAGTTTGCCCACAATGGGCTCTATGGTTAGGTAGGGGATGCACAAGTTCATCATCCCCTCCACATCCCCCACCTTGGTTTCCAGGGTAACCAGAACCACCATTTCCGTGGGGGGCACAATCTGGGCAAACTGGGGATTGGTGTCGATCTGGCCCAACCGGGGACGCAGATCTATAACCTGGGACCAGGCTTCCCGCATATTTCCCAGAATCCGGACTATAATCCCCTCCATGACGGCGCTTTCAATGTCCGTAAGTTCATGCTGGGCCTTGGTTCCCTCGCCGGTACCCCCAAAAAGCCGGTCGATAATAGAAAATGTTATGGCCGGATCGATCTCTAAGATCGCGTTCCCCTTAAGGGGGTCCATGTTCACTATGGCCAGGGTAGTGGGGGTGGGGATTGAGCGGATAAATTCTTCGTAGGTAAGCTGATCCACCGATGCCACATGGACATGAACCATGGACCTAAGGTTGGCGGAAAGGCTGGTGGTGGTTAGACGGGCAAAGGTTTCGTGCATAATCGAAACCGTACGGATCTGTTCTTTGGAAAATTTATCGGGACGCTTAAAATCATAGATCTTTATCTTCCGGGTATCCGCCGCGGGACGAAAATCCTCGGGCTCCGTTTCCCCGGTGTTTATTGCGGTAAGCAGTTGATCTATTTCGTCCTGGGACAGAACTTCTGTCACTCCCACACCCCATTCATGCGTTTTTTTGGCTTCGTGGCGAAACCCAGGGCCGCAGGAGCCCCCCCTTAGGGCGCTCTCCTGCACAGACCCCCTGTTATATTTCCATTACATCCAATTTATTGAACAGGACCCCCCTGATTTTGGCGGTATCCAGATACCGGGTATTAAGGATCTCCCGTATTTCCTGTTTAAGCTGCACCTCGTTTTCCGGCACCAGCTCTGTATAGTATTTGCTGGCAAAGTAGTACCGGGTAAAATCCCTTAGCTGGTTTACCCTGGAGGTAAGTTCCGTGGCGGCGGCGTTGTTGTTCAGATCGTATTCTAGGAGCATGTCCACCACCACCGTATGGGTTCGATCCCGGGTATAGGCATTTAACTGCCCGATAAGGGTAAAGGTGGAAAACTGGGGACGGGTCCCGATATATTCGGAGGTGGGATCAAGCACCGTTTGGGATTCGCCGCGGCCGCTTAGAATTTGGTAGGTTATTACCGCCACGGTAACAATAAAAATCAGCGCCCCTAATCCTATGGCAACAAACTTAAGCAGATTTGGCAACAGACCCGAGAGGCCCCCTGTTTTTTTTCCGGCGCCGTCTATTCCGGCTACATCTTCTCCGCCGAGATCAAGGCCATCGTCGTCACCCATTCCGGTACCTCCCGTATCCCAGAAGTTTTTTCACGTTATTATAAATAAAAATCTTCTTAAAATTATACACATTATTCACAATATACACAAGACATTTATTACAATATCGGCAAAACAGGGAGGAAGAATGAAAAAAACCTGGCCGGCAGGGAGGGCTGCCTTCTAAGCCGGATTCAGGTTCGCAGAACTGCGGCCGGCAGGCGTACCGGCGATAGCGGAAACCAAGGTCCTTCTACTGAAAACCGATCTTCCCATGGCCGTTGACAGTCATTGACAGCTCCCTTGACAATCTTTTTATAGTCCGGTATAAAAATATACATAATGTTTCTATACACAGAAACCAAAGAATAGGGTTGTTTAAAACCTTCAATTTTTAAGCAATAACCGCTTAAAAGCAGCAAAATGCGGAGCATTGAAACCCACAGGGTTTCTTGCAAGATCTGTTCAATAACCAACCGGTTATTGAACAAGTCTAATGGAGAACCCAAGGTTCCCCCGCCAAAGGCAGGTTCGTGGTAGTAAACCCCTTCGCACGAATAAACGAGGTTCATATGGCCAAAACGCAGATACCGGCGGAACTGGAAGATCTGGCAAGGGACTACCGGAGGCTCCCCCTGTGGAAAAGTATCCCGGCCCTGAAGCGCACGCCCATGGATGTCTTCCTGGCGCTAAAACACTTAAGCCGCCAGTGTTTTATACTGGAAAGCCTTGAAGATCCGGATCGCTGGGGCCGCTATACCTTTATCGGCTACGATCCCAAACTGGAGATTAGTTGTGTCAACGGGACGCTGAATATCAGGAACGGAACCAATCTGCGCATAGAAACCGCTACGCCCAGTTCCTATATTAGACAGATCATCGAGGACAACCGCAGTCCCCGGCTGCCCGGACTGCCTCCCCTTACCGGAGGACTGGTGGGTTACTTTTCCTATGATTACATCAAATACAGCGAGGGGGAACTCAACCTGGATGCGGACGATCAGGAGGGCTTCAAGGATGCGGATTTGATGCTTTTCGACAAGCTGGTGGTTTTCGATAACCACGAAAAGAAGATTCTTATCATCGTCAATTTCAACGTCTCCGCATTGGAAGAAAATTACCGGCGTGCTCTGGAAGAACTGGAATACCTGACGGGGATTGTCGAGAGGGGACGGAAGGCGGAACCGCCGCCGCTGAGGCTCCTCTCCCCCTTCCGCTCCCTGTTTGACCGGGGCCAGTATTGTGCCATGGTGGAACGGGCAAAACACCATATCCGGGAGGGGGATATTTTCCAGGCGGTTCTTTCCAATCGGCTTGAGGCGGAAGTGGAAGGCAGCCTTTTTAATTCCTACCTGGTTTTGCGAAAACTCAACCCTTCGCCCTACATGTTTTACTTTTCCAGCGACGACATCGAAATAGCCGGCGCTTCGCCGGAAACCCTGGTAAAGCTGGAAAACGGAACCCTTTTTACCTTTCCCCTGGCGGGGACGAGGCCCCGGGGTAAGACCCCCGAAGAGGACGCGGCCCTGGAAAAGGAACTGCTTGCGGATCCCAAGGAACTGGCGGAGCACAACATGCTGGTAGATCTGGGCCGCAACGACATCGGCAAAATAAGCAAATTCGGCAGTGTGGAAGTGGAAAAATACCTTTCCATTGAGCGTTTTTCCCATGTGATGCATATCGGCTCCACCGTGCGGGGTTCCATCCGAGAGGGGAAAACCGCCATGGACGCGATTGACGCGGTGCTTCCCGCGGGAACGCTTTCGGGGGCGCCGAAGATCCGGGCCTGCCGGATCATCAACGAGCTTGAAAACAACAAGCGGGGCATCTACGGCGGCGCCATCGGCTATATCGCCTTTACAGGAAACATGGACACCTGTATTGCCATACGGATCGCCTTCAAGAAAAACGGCAAGGTCTTTGTCCGTTCCGGCGCGGGGATCGTGGCGGACAGCGTACCGGAAAAAGAATTTGAGGAATGCGAAAATAAGATGAAGGCGGTAATCAAGGCCCTGGAACAGTCCGCCGGGATCGCCGCCGGCTTAACGGCTACCGGGGCTTCCGGCAAGCCCTCCGCCGCCGAACCGGGAGGGAGTACATGATACTGCTCATCGACAACTACGACAGTTTTTCTTACAACCTGTATCAGTTGATCGGCATGATTAACCCGGATATTAAAGTTGTCCGCAACGATAAAGTTTCCCTGTCTGAAATCGTGGTGTGGCGGCCCAGTCACATCGTGATCTCCCCGGGGCCGGGCAGGCCCAAGGACGCCGGTATCTGCGAAGAGCTAATCGCCAACTTTGCGGGCCGGATCCCCCTCCTGGGGGTGTGCCTGGGGCACCAGGGAATCTGCGAGGTGTTCGGCGCCACCGTGTCCTACGCGAAAAACCTGACGCACGGCAAGGCTTCGGAGATCAGCCTTGACACATCCTGCCCCATTTTTGCGGGACTTCCCCCGGTTATTTCGGGGGGCCGTTATCATTCCCTGGCCGTCCTGGAGGAGACCGTACCGGAGATCCTGAGGATCACCGCCCGTAGTAGTGACGGTGAAGTTATGGGGATACGGCACCGGGACTATGCCGTGTACGGCCTGCAGTTTCACCCTGAATCGATTCTAAGTCCCCGGGGGAACGAGATCCTTTCCAACTTTTTTCAGATCACGGGGTATGGGCTTCATCCGCCATCTTAGGCGGCATCGTATTTTCCATGGCCCTCCCCTTTTGCGTAAAATCCACAGGTTTATGCTTATTAGAGTTGTTTAAAAACTTCAGTTTTTAAACAACAACCGCTTAAAAACAGCAAAATACGGAGCATTTTGCAAGACTTGTGAAATAACCAACCGGGTTATTGAACAAGTCCATTATACTCCACCGCGACATAAGCCCGGCAAATAATTGCAGCCGGTAATTCCCGCGTTCATTCGTCTTCCACCGGTCCGGTAAAGAACTGCAAAAGTTGAACAAAATAGTATATCCGTTTATAATCTTCGGTAATGCGTTTTCCCAGGGACTCTTCAGAGGCCGATTCCAGTTCCCTCCAGTTCATAATAAGCTCCGGAGGTTTTTTCTGTATATCCTCCAACAGGGTTTTAAAATTACGGCCTATGGCAATAAGGTTTGAAGAGGCGGTGTTGATCATCCGCTGGGCGGTGTTGTTTACCGTCTTAAGGATAATCCGAATGTACTTGCCCTGACCCTTGTCCCTGTCTACCTTAAGCAGAGCCTGCTTAAGCCGGGATCCGTGTTCCCCCTTGTCCGCCAGGGAATCGTCAAAAACCACAAGCTGTTCCGAAAGCCCCATAAGTTCATGAAAGGCATCGGATACCGGCTGGGACAGCACCTTGGTGGTCCACTGACCCCGGATTAAAAGTAAATCGCAGAGTTCCCGAATTTCCTTTTTAAAAAAATCCAGCAAAAACGCCTTTAGGTAGTTTATGGCGGCCACCTTGGTAAAGCCGTCGAAATTTTTCTTAAGAAAAATTTCGTTTCCCTTGTTGGTATAGTTGGCAAGCCTTTCTATATCGGCGGATCCAAATATTCCCTTTGCCAGCTGCTCGATCTGGGCGGACCGCTTGTCGTTTTGAATCCTGTTAAGGATCCCCTCTATTTCTGCCTTTTTGGCATCCAGCACCATGTCGGCGATCCGTTCATCGGAAAACCGGGGTATGGGCTGCCACAGGGGGTCCTGAATGGTATGCTGAATAATAAGTTCAAATATCCGGGCACGGCTTACATCTTTTAAGATCCGGATCACCTTTGTCCAATGGTCGGGGTTAACCACGTCCATTCCTTCTTTATAAAGTTTAAGCACCCCCAGGGCGGTTTTCCAGTCCCGATCCATTTCCACCGCGGCGGAATATTCCATAAAGTCTTTGAGCTCTTCACTAAGTTCCGCCGCCCGCACCGGCTGAAACCGGGGCTGGTAGCTAAAATTCCGTTCATTCACATTGGGATCAAATTTTTTTATAAGAAAGAAAAAATCAAAGCTGACAAAGCCAACAAAGGCCATGATAGTGTTATAGCAATTATCAATGCCGCTGACCCTGGCGCTGTCAAAGGCCGCCACAAAGGCGGAAAGATCCCGTTTAACCGCCGCAGACAGTTCCTTCACCGGCGTGGTCTTTGCCTTTTCCTGAATCACCTGGGCATTTAAGCCTCCTTGCAGAGCCTTAAGATCCTTGTCCAAAAAGGAATCTACAACTATCTGTCTAAGCTGATCCGATTTAGCGGCATTCTGAAGAAAAACCTGGGCAGGAGAAATGATTTTATAAATGTCGTAAAAAAACTTTGCGCAGGCCGGTTCCAACTCTTCGTTTTTGGCTTTGTAGAATTTGCCGTATTTATTCTGGGATAGATCTTTAACAATTTGCCGGATGCGCTTTTTTTTGGCGGCCCCGGGATCACTTCCCCCGGAGAATACGGCGATTATGCTATCCAAGAAACCCATAAACTTATTATCCTACTGAAACAATACACCATAGACTCGAGTTTGCCAGGTAATGGATTGCCCGGCTCGCGGCCCGCCCGGAACCCGCAGGCGAACCGGTGAGCCTGTAGACCGCGGTCGTAACACGGCGTGGGCCCCAAATCATGTCTTTACCACCCGGGCAAGCTCACGGCCCCGCTCTTCCAGTACGGCCAGTTCCTGTTCCGTGGGCGCTCCGGCCCATTCCATGGGGGGAACGCTTTCCCATTGCAGGGCCTCGATGGCGGCTTCGTATTCTTTCTTGGCCCCCCCGGCCCACCCCCAGGATCCAATGCGGAATACGGTTTTGCCAAAGATGTGCTTGCGCCGGAAGATATCCAGCACGTATGCCATGGGGGGAAACATGGCGTATTCGTAGGTGGGCATGGCCAGTACCAGGGCGGAAGATTTAAAGGCATCTGCCAGGGAATAGGACACATCCTCGTCGGGGATCCGGTGAATATGACAGGGCACCCCTTCGGCCTGTATGCCCCGGATAACCGCTTCTACGCCCAGCCAGGTATTACCGTACATGGAACCCCAGATAACAGTAATTTCCTTTTCGGCGGAACCCTTGGAATATCCCGCATAGGTACGGTACCGGTCTATGATGGTTTCAGGATGCTTCCGCCAGACAATTCCATGGCTTGGGGCTACGCACGCAACGCCCAGGGGGGAAATTTTGCTAATACCCCGTTCTACAAACGCAGAGAAGGATGAAACAATACTGGCATAGTACCGAAGGCTTTCGGCTTCGTAAAAGGCATGTTCTTCGGGGCTGAATTCGTCGTCAAACACCCTGTCTCCCAGGGTCCCAAAAGAACCGAAGGCATCACAGGAAAAAAGGGTTCCCGACTGAGGCTCCCAGGTCATCATGGTCTCGGGCCAGTGGATATTCGGGGTCTCCCAAAAAACAAGTTCCAGCCCCCCCAGGTCTAGTTTTTCTCCGTCTTTAACCGCCCTAAGTCCCTGATTTTCCTTATAAAAAGTTTTTACCAGGTTAATGCCCTTGGCGGTAGAAATAATTTCCGCCCGGGGATTGATCCTGCGGAATTCCCGAAGCCAGCCGGTATGATCCGGTTCCAGGTGGTTTAAAATAAGGTAGTCGACGTTGTCAAAACCGGTCCCCGCAGAAGCCATGGCTTCTTCCAACTGCCTGGGAGCTTCGGACCAATCCCGGATAAGGTCAATCAGAGCGGTTTTTTTACCCTGTACCAGGTAGCAATTAAGGGAAACCCCCTGGGGGATGGGCCAAATTCCCTCAAATAGATCGGTACTTTCAATGTTGGCATAGATACAAACAATTGAATCGGCTATTTTATGCACTTTCATAGGAGAATATGATTGTAGAGGTCCTTTTACCGCTTGAGAACGGAAACAACCCTTTCCAAAACCTTTTTTCGGTCCAGGGGTTTAACGATGTAACTTTTTGCCCCCATTAAAAGGGACTTTTTAACCACATCTTCCTTTCCCAAGGCGCTTACCATGATAATATTGGCTTCCTTGTCAAATTCCAGTATCTTTTCCAAGGCGGAAACCCCGTCCATCACGGGCATGGTTATGTCCATGGTTACTAAATCTACATTTGGGTATAGTTCTTTGTATTTCTCGACGCCCTGGGCGCCATCCCCGGCAGTAGCTACAACTTCAAAGCCTTCGGAAGTAAAGATTTGACCAAGCTGCTTAGCAATAAACATGGAATCATCCACCACAAGAACCCGGTATGATCCGCCCTCTGGCTTTTGACCCTCCGGGGGTTTCTCGTTGAGACTGGGCATATCACTCTTTGCTATCATGCGGTACGCTCCTCTTTCTACTATAGCGTATTGCAATCGATAGAACAAGTCAAGTGCCTAAGCCATAAAATCCCCCAATTCCTTTTTTTATGTAAACCCGTAACAATGGATCCATGCATCCTCCCGGCCCCTATATGCTGGCCCCCATGGCTGAATTAAGCCACCGGGCCCTGCGGGAACTAATAGAGAGATTTATCCCCCGCCGGACCCCAGGGGAAACAGGGCCGGAATACTATAGCGAAATGATCAGTGCTCCGGCCCTTCTAAGCGGAGGACCCTTTGAAACGTGGTACCTGGACGGAGGGCCTTGCCCCGGTAGGCTTGTATACCAACTTTTAGGGGCCCATGACAGTTCCCTGGCCGCGGCGGCGGCTCTTTTGGACCGCCGGGATTGTCTGGGCATTGACGTCAACATGGGCTGCGCAGCCCCGGCCATTACCAGAACAGGCGCCGGAGTCCGGCTTATGAACGACATTGACAAGGCCGGGCGCATTATTGCAGCCTTACGCCGGGTAACAAAAAAGCGGCTCAGCGCCAAACTGCGGCTGGGTCCGTCCCCGGACCGCCAAAGGCCGTATTCGGCGGATCCCGGTACAAAAGCCCCCGGCGACGGGTTTGAGTATCTGCTAAAATTCTGCCGCCGTCTTGAAAGCCAGGGGGCGGATCTTATCATCCTTCATCCCCGGTTTGCCGGCGAGAAACTAAAGCGCCGGGCCCGCTGGAATTATGTGGAGGCCCTGCGAAAGGAACTTTCCATACCCATTGCGGGGAACGGAGATATAGATGGCCCCGGAGTCATGGAAGAGCGGGCCCGGAAAGGTCCGGTAATGATTGGCCGGCTGGCGGTAAAGGAACCCTGGATATTTGGCCGGATACATGACCGCCCTCTGCAGCGGGACCGGAATTTCCTGGAAGAAACGGCCCTGGTATTTCTGGACCTTTTGACGTTGTACCAGCCCCCGGAATTTCACCTAAGCCGGGCCCGGCGCTTTTTCCGGTATTACTGCGATAATTTTACCTGGGCGGAATATGTACGAAACAAGATCAACCGGGAAGAAACTCTGGAGGGCATGGGCCGGGTTATACGCGAATACTGCAAACGTATCCCCGAGGAAAAAGCCCTGTGAACCGGCACGGCGCGCTGTCCGGCAAAGAAAACGTGGTTTGCGGTTTACAGGTACTCTTCCCAGGCCTTTATTTCCAGCGCCTTCTTTTCTTTTTTATGCCGGGATTCCAGGGCATCGATAAACTGCCGGGCCACCTTAATGTTGGTAAAGAGGGGTATGTCAAAATCAACCGCCAGGCGACGGATCAGGTAATCGTTCTTCAATTCCGTTTCCCGGTTGTTTTTTGGGATGTTGATAATAATATCTACCTCCCGTTTTTTAATGAAGGACGCGATATTCGGCTCCTTCGATTCCAGGGGCCAGTTAAGGGCCGTCACGGGAATCCCGTTGGCGGCCAGAAATTTTGCCGAACCCCGGGAAGCAAAGATCCCGTAACCCAGGGCCACAAGTTTTTTTGCCGAGTTTAAGAATTCAAGTTTATCTTCCATAGGCCCGGTGGAAAGAAGAACCCGCTTAGAATCGCTAAAGTCCGGGGGAATCCGGTAGCCCACGGAAAGCAGGGCCTTAAGGAACGCGTCGTTCAGGTTTGGCCCGATACAGGCCACTTCTCCCGTGCTGGCCATTTCCACCCCGCTCACCGGGTCCGCTCCGTGGAGCCGGGAAAAGCTGAACTGGGCGGCCTTGACCCCCACCCAGTCCAGGTCCAGGGCGGAAACGGGAACCTTTCCGACGGGTTCGTCAAGCATGGCCTTGACGGCCAACTCTATCATATTTACCCTGCTTACTTTGGAGCAAAACGGAAAACTCCGGCTTGCCCGGAGGTTACATTCAATAACCCGCACCCGGTTATCCTGGGCCAGAAACTGGATATTAAAGGGTCCGGTAATCATTAGGGCCCCGGCAATTTTTTCGGCAATCCGGCGGATCTTCCGGATCGTTTCAATGTAAAGCCGTTGGGCGGGAAGCACCACCGTGGCGTCTCCGGAATGGATCCCGGCATTTTCTATATGCTCCGTAATGGCGTGGAAGAGCATTTCTCCCCGCTTTGCCACGGCATCAATTTCAATTTCCTTGGAATTTTCGATAAACTTGGAGATCACCACGGGATGTTCCGCCGAGACATCCACCGCCAAACCTAGAAATCGCTCCAGGGTTCCGTCATCCCAGGCCACGTTCATCGCAGCCCCGGAAAGTACATAGCTGGGCCGTATCAGCACCGGATACCCGGCCTCGGCGGCGAAGGCTTTAGCCGACGCAAGATCCGTTAATTCCCGCCACTGGGGCTGTTCAATGCCCAGCTTGTCCAGCAGGGCGGAAAATTTATTCCGATCCTCGGCCATGTCTATGGATTGGGGGGTAGTACCGTATATCAGCGCTCCGGCGTCGTAGAGCTTCGTGGCCAGGTTATTGGGGATCTGTCCCCCCATGGAAAGTATAAGTCCGTCGGGCCGTTCCCGCTCATAAATATCCAGGATCCGTTCCAGGGTAAGTTCCTCAAAATAAAGCCTGTCGCACATATCGTAATCGGTGGAAACCGTTTCCGGGTTGCAGTTTACCATGATCGAATACCGGCCCAGGGTCCGGGCGGTTTCCGCCGCATTGACACAGCACCAGTCGAATTCGACGCTGCTCCCGATACGGTACGCGCCGGAACCCAGCACCATCACCCCCCGGCCGGCGGGGGCCACGTCGTCGCCGGAAAGGGAACCGGAAGGGCCCGGACCGTAACTCATATACAGATAATTGGTTTTTGCGGGGTATTCCGCCGCCAGGGTGTCTATCTGCTTAACCCGGGGAACAATACGGTACCCTTCCCGGAGCCGGCGTATGTCCATCTCTTCCAGCCCCGTACATTCACCTATGCGCCCGTCGGAAAAACCCAGGTGCTTAGCCCGGGCCAGCAGATCCCGGTCAAGCCCCTCGCCGGTCCCCAGGGTACGGAGTTCTTTTTCCATTTCCGCCACATTGGCAATTTTATACAGGTACCATGGATCAATGCGGGTAAGCCTGTGTATCTTCTCCACGGTCCAGCCCTCCATAAGGGCCCGGTAGATAACAAAGATCCGCCGATCCGTAGGCTTTGCCAGGGTATGCCTGATGGCGGCCCGCAGGACCGCGGCGGCGTTCCCGGCAACGGCGGCCGGCGACGGTATAAACGCTCCGCCGCAGAGGCTGTCGTCTCCGGCTAATCCCGGAGCGCCTATGCCGGTCATCCGCAGGGCCTTTTGCAGGGCCTCTTCAAAACTCCGGCCTATGGACATTACCTCCCCGACACTCTTCATCTCACTTCCAATGCGAAGGTCCACGTTTTTGAATTTGGTCAGATCCCACCGGGGAATTTTAACCACGATATAATCCAGGGCCGGCTCAAAACATGACTTGGTTGCCCTGGTGATGCGGTTTTCGATCTCCGTCAATGAATAGCCCAGGGCAAGCTTAGCCGCCACAAATGCCAGGGGGTAGCCGGTAGCCTTGGATGCCAGGGCAGAGGAACGGGAAAGCCGGGCGTTTACCTCTATAACCCGGTAATCTTCGCTGTCCGGATCCAGGGCGTATTGGATATTACATTCCCCCACTATCCCCAGATGGCGTATCACCTCAATGGCAATGCGGCGGAGCTTGTGGTATTCCGAATCCGTAAGGGTTTGGGACGGGGCCACAACTATGCTTTCCCCGGTATGGATCCCCAGGGGATCAAAATTTTCCATATTGCATACCGTTACACAGTTGTCCTTTGAATCCCGAACCACTTCGTATTCAATCTCTTTCCAGCCCCCAAGCCACTCTTCTACCAAAACCTGGGCGGTCTCTCCGCTCATTTTGGCAAAGGCCCGGTCACAGCGGCGGCGGAGTTCCCCTTCGGTACGGCATATCCCCGAACCCATGCCTCCCAGGGCATAGGCGATACGGATCATCACCGGATAGCCAATCTGTTTTGCCGCCGCCGCGGCTCCGTCAAGGCCCCCGTCGGCGGCACCGACGGCGATGCTCCGGGGAGTTTTTACGCCGATTTCGTCCAGCCGCTGCACAAAACGTTTCCGGTCTTCGGTATCTTCAATGGCCGGTACGGGAGTTCCCAGAACCTTAACCCCGTATTTGTACAGGGTTCCGTCCCGATCCAGCGCAACCCCGGCGTTTAAGGCCGTTTGTCCCCCAAAGGCAAGAAAGAGCCCGTCGGGCCGTTCCTTTTCGATCACTTCCTTGATAAACTCCGGCGTTACGGGCAAGAAGTATGTGGCATCCGCCATGCCCGCGCTGGTTTGAATCGTAGCTATGTTGGGATTGATAAGGATCGTTTTGATTCCCTCTTCCCGCAGGGCCTTAAGGGCCTGGGAACCGGAATAGTCGAATTCTCCCGCCTGGCCGATCTTAAGCCCCCCGGAACCCAGGACCAGGACTTTCTGTATGGATTCTTGTATCATGTTGCGCCCCTTAGGCCGTTGACAAATTGATCGATTAAAAATTCCGTATCTCTGGGTCCAGGACAGCCTTCGGGATGGAACTGGACCGCGGAAAAGGGACCCGTAAGGGAACGGATCCCTTCGATGGTGCCGTCGTTGCCGTTGATAAACCACGGAACCCATCCTGCGGGAAGGGTTTCTTTTCGCACCGCATAGCCGTGGTTTTGGCTGGTGATATAACAGCGCCCCTCTCCCCCCAGTTCCAAACAGGGTTGATTTTGCCCCCGGTGTCCGTAGGGCAGCTTGTACGTATCCGCCCCCGCGGCCAGGGCCATGATCTGGTTCCCCAGGCATATACCGAATACGGGTTTTCCAAGGGAAAAGGCCCTACGAACCATGGCGATGGTTTTACCGCAGTCCTTAGGATCCCCGGGACCGTTGGAAAGAAAGATTCCGTCAAAATCGATACCCGAAAGATCGTGGTTCCAGGGAAGGCGGATAATCCTAATCCCCCGGGCCAGAAGACAGCGGATAATGTTGGCCTTGGCTCCGCAGTCAACCAGCGCCACCGTAGGCAGCTTGCCGTGCCGGGGCCAGCCGGCTTCCGGCGGCAGAATCACCGAGGACGCCTCGGGGGAAACATCCGCCACCGGATGGGGCAGGATCCCCGAATCCAGGGTTAGGTCCCTGCAGCCTTCCACCAGTATTTTCCCCATCATAACCCCCCGCTCCCGGAGCCTCATGGTTAAAGACCGGGTATCGATGCCCCAAATGCCGGGGATGTTGTTTTTTTCGAGCCACAGGGAAAGAGAAACGGAGCTGGCAAAATGGCTTGGCCTTTCACAGGCCTCGGATACCACAAAACCCGACACCTGTATACGGGGGGATTCAAAGTACACGGGAACCCCCGCCGGGTCCATATGGGGCTCCCCCTTTTTGGTCAGGGGAACCCCGTAGTTCCCCACCAGGGGATAGGTGGAAACAAGGATCTGGCCCCGGAAACTGGGGTCCGTGAGGGATTGAAGATAGCCGGTCATACCGGTGGTAAACACCACTTCCCCCGCCTGGGACCGGGCCTGGCCAAAGGACCATCCCGTATATTCGGAACCGTCCTCTAAGACAAGCTTTGCCTGCCGGACACGTTTTGCCCGTGGGGCAGATTTGGCCTGGTGAACCACCTGTGTCTGCCCGGCGGGCGCTGCCTGCCCCGCATGTTTTTCTGCCATAGAACCCCCGGCGGTTTTTCCGCCTTTGCAGTATATCGTAAAAACAAAAAGCATATCAAGATTACTAAAATCTAGGAATGAATTTTGATATTTTTTAGAATTTTGACGTCCAAACCTGCCAAAATCACGCAAAATAAGCACATTGTATTCCAAAAAACCGCAGGCGCACAGAAAATATGCGGGCATCCCACGTGGGCCGGTAATACCCGCTATACATATCTAAAACACTATGGTATCCTATAAAGTACTTACAAAGGGAAGATATGGCAGCCGATTTTTTAGAACTGGCAAAAAAAGTCCGTGAAGTCCTTGCAACTCGACATACCGGCGAGGACGTTAGGGCCTTGGTAGCTGCCGCCAACTATGTAGTACTGCCCCCCAACGAGCGAAAGGGCATACTAAGAAAAGAGATCCTGGCGGGGATGATGGAGGATATTAAAGAATCCGGCTATTTTAAACCCGAAAAATTTTCGCACATGGAAAAGATTATCCCCAAAATCGGCGGCTATTTTACCGATCCCTTTTCATACAACGACTGCCTCTCGGATGAAGAAAAAACGGCTCGTAATATAAATCCCGAATTCAAAATTTCCAGAGAAATGGCGGACTGCATGACCGAAAAAGGTCTGGCCGAAAAGGACCCCCGGCATATTATCCCGATCATTTATTATATGAACCTGTTCAATATCAGCAGAAAGTACAAGCTAATGGAACTGCGGGCCCGAGGGGTTACGAAAATAAAAATAGTCAGCATGGGGGGCGATCTTGACTGCGAGGAAATTAAGGACCATACGGAAATTTACTCGATCGACGATCCTCCTGCCTTGCCCCTGCCAAGCTGCGACGCCGCCTACTGCCGCTGTGATTTTGAAGCCTGCGAGGAGGAAACAGGGGAAACTTAAGGCTCTGCGGCCGGATATGGACATTCCGGCCCTTGTATTAGTATAATTAATATTGTCCATACTGTGCCTACATTATGGGCAAGCACTAGTTAACCGTGTGGCGCCGTACCCAAGCGGTAAGGGAGAGGTCTGCAAAACCTTTATGCGACGGTTCGATTCCGCCCGGCGCCTGCACAAAAAAAGCCCCCATGGGGGCTTTTTTTGTGCCACAATTTTGCATTGCAAAACTGTCCGTGAGCTTCCTCCGGCGGGAATCGAAGGGTTTTGTCCTTCCGGTGCCTGAAAATTTGTCAATTTTCCCCGGTTTGCATATACTTATACACAGGATGAATACCGTTTTCAAGATTCACCGGTTTTCTGCGCCGCCGCTTTTGATACCGTTCCTGACACTTCTTGGGGGATGCGACCTGTTTCAGATATCCTTGGTGGACTATTTACAGGATGATACGGATTATTCCCCTTCTGCCTACGTATATGTGGCAGCTAGTTCCGGGGATGACGCCAATTCAGGCCGGAGCCAAAAAACTCCGGTAAAAACCCTTGGCAGAGCCCTGGATATATGGGCCGCCGAATCGTCCGCCAGCGCCAACATTATGCTTTTGGAGGATATACTGCAAAGTTATGCCGAGGCCACGGCCAGCGGCTTACTTGATTTTTCCGCGTTATTAAGTACCAGGCCCGGCATTATCGAGGTAACCCTTACCGGATCGGGAAGCGGCAAGACCGTAACCAATGGGGCCGCTGCAAACCGTTCGGTTTTGTATATTAATATTCCCGGAAAAATCATAACATTGCAAAACCTTACTATTACCGGGGGAAGGGGCAGCCCGGGCGGAGGTATCTATATCAACAGCAGCAAACTTATTATACAGGACGGGGTAATTATTAGTTATAACGAAACAAATACCCTGGGAGGGGGCCTCTATGTGGATGGTGTGGGCTCCCAGATTACCATGAGCGGCGGGATCATATCCGGCAACAAGGCGCTTACTGCCGGTTCCGGGCAGGGCGGCGGCGTCTATGTGGGGCTCAATGGCAGCTTTACCATGGAAAACGGCGCCGTCAAAAATAACGGGGCACATAATAGCGGCGGCGGGATCTATATCAGCGGCAATGCCTATATCCGGCAGGGCGACATCGGATCCCCCGGAGAGGGAAACACGGCCAATCATGGGGCGGGCATTTACATGGGTCCTTCGGGCATCCTGGAACTAGGATCCTCCGGCGGCAATAATCCCTATCCCCGGATACAATACAATGTAAGTTCCGGCAGCGGGGGCGGCATAGTGATTAACGACGGAAGCCAGACGATCTTCTACCACGGAACGGTCCTGAACAATAACGGCTCCAGCATGGGCGGGGGTATCCGCATCGTCAATGGAACATTGGACATGCGGGGTGGAACAGTTACAGGAAATATCGCCACCGCGGGGCAGGGAATTGTGGTAGAAGATGCCGGAACCTTTAAAATGAGCCTAAACGCCCGGGCGCTGGAGCCGGCTAATCCGGTTTATCTTTACGGGGTTAATAAAATGATAACCATAGGGGATTTTACGGGCAATTATGCCGCCGGCATCGCGGTGGTGACGACCAATGGATACCCCACCGGGGGCGTGGTGCCGGTTATTTTTGGATCCACCCTGCAGCTTACAACCTATTACCGGTATTTTAATGTGGACGGCCACGGGTTTGGAACTTCCTTGGACAGTAACGGCAGGCTCCTCTAATCCCCGCAAAGCAGCTACGGATTTTTATAGGCCCCGGAGCCGGATACCAAAAACCCGCAGCGATCCCCGGACGGCGTAAGACGGGTCGTTTTCTTGACACGCCCTATTCCGCAATGGTACAGTGGGAACATGAAGACCCTTAATCTCGGAGCCTCGGGCCTCGTAGTTCCGGTTATAGCCGTAGGTTGCATGCGGATCAACACCATCGACAGGGCGGCGGCAGATGCATTTGTTAAAACCGCCTTGGACCTGGGGGCGGTTTTTTTTGACAATGCCGATGTGTATGGCGATGGAAGTTGTGAAGAAATCTTTGCCGCTGCCTTGGGCCGTACAAAAAGAGAAAATATCTTTATCCAAACCAAGTGCGGCATCCGCAAAGACGCGGCATTTGATTTTTCCCGGGATCATATTGTTAGGTCCGCGGAAAACAGCCTTAAAAGGCTACGGACCGATTATATGGACGTACTTCTTTTGCACCGGCCGGATCTTCTTATGGAACCCGAAGAAGTAGCCGAAGCCTTTGGGATGCTTCAGGCCTCGGGCAAGGTACGGTATTTTGGGGTATCCAACCAGAATCCCGGTCAAATTGAATTGCTCAAAAAATATGTAAAACAGCCCCTGGTGGCAAATCAACTGCAATTTAGCATTGCCCATGCGGGGATGCTGAGCGAGGGCCTTCATGTTAATATGCTGGACAATGCGGCGGTAAACAGGAGTGGAGGTATATTGGATTACTGCCGCCTTCATGACATAACCATCCAGCCCTGGTCGCCTTTTCAATATGGTTTTTTTGAAGGGGTTTTTCTGGGCAGTCCCAAGTACCCCGAATTAAACGCCAAGATTGATGAAATTGCCAAAAAGTACCATGTAAACAGCACCACTATTGCCATGGCCTGGATACTCCGGCATCCGGCGGGGATGCAGCCGGTAACAGGGACCATGAATCCCCAGCGGCTTTCCGATTGTGTTAAGGCGGCGGAAATTACGCTTACCCGCGACGAGTGGTACGCGATTTATCTGGCCGCAGGTAATATACTTCCATAACGAGGGTAAACAGCATGAAAAAGATGGTGATTTTTCTATTGTCCACGGTGATTGTCCTGGTTCCTTCCTGTTCTAAACCTAAACCGGATGCCGAAGCCCTTCAATTAGAAGAAACGGTTCCGGAAGAACCGGCGGAAACTGTTCTTCACGGAGTACTGCTTACCGATGCAGGGCTTTGGGAAGTCCGGGCCGACGGAAAGATATACTGGAAATCCCAGCTTAACGCGGGGGATACGGTAATCTGGACAGGAGAACAGCAGGATTACCGGCGCAACTACGATAATGCCCAGCGAACCTTTTACCGGGTAAACGCCGAAGGGGATTACTGGGTTCAGGATTATGCCATAGCCGGTCCCGCCGAACCGGGGGTAATCGTCACCGCCGATACGATATTATACACAAGGCCGGAAATTACATCCGTAGTTCGAACCGGAAACATTACCCTTCCCCAGTATACCCTGGTGGCGGTATTTCCCGACGATAATCCGGCGGATGAATTTATAAAAATAAGCGCCCGGCTGGAGGGCACCGCCAATCCGCCGGTGTCCGAACGGTATATCAAGATCCAGAATATCTCAACGGATCCCAACGATATCGGCTGTATAAAACTTGCCCGTATGGCCTCCCTTACGGGAAATCCCCTGGTAAAGGGGGAACTCCTTAAAAACGCCCTGGGTATCGCCCGCCAAAGCAGGTACTTTAGTCAGACCGCCCAGGGGGCCGAATCTGATCCGGTTTTTTTTGAACTGGAGGTAACAAACAACCTGGAACGGCTTGCCAACGGGGCCAGTTATATGGTCACCGCAGACACGGTAAATATACGGGATGTACCCTCCCTGTCGGGTAATGTAAAGGGAGCCTTACGCCAGGGGGATACGTTCTGGATCACCGCAAAAACCAAGCAGGAAATAACCTTGGAAGCCCCGGAGGGGGAAGAAAAACCCAAGGGTGTTTGGTACAGGGCTGAAAACGGCTGGATCTTCAGCGCATATACGGTTCCCAATCCCATGCAGTAGTAAACCCCCATTGTGCCGCGGCAGGTTCAGGCGCCGCCTTCGCCCCCAGGGCCGACTTCGGGCTCAACGCCTGAACTCCGGCGCTTAGTCAGGGATCCCTGCGTCAGTCAGAAACCGGTCGGACAGTTCAGGTCCAGTTTTCGCCCGGGCGCGCCGGCATTGACAGCTAAAGGCTAAGGGCGCTTTTGTAAAGGCTCTGGTATTCCAAAGCCGACTTATTCCAGGAAAAGTTCTTTTTCATTCCCCGGATCCGCATGGCTTCTATATCGCTTTTCCGGTTATACCAGGCCCATACCGCCCAGCCCACGGTATTGTAAATAGAAACGGGACTAAGATCGTCGAAGAGAAAGCCCGTCCCCTCTCCCGTATCCTGGTTGTAATTCTGCACCGTATCGGCCAGGCCCCCGGTGTTGCGGACTATGGGGAGGGTTCCGTAGGCCAGGGAGTACATCTGGTTAAGTCCACAGGGTTCATAACGGCTGGGCATAAGAAAAAAATCCGCCCCCCCCTCGATAAGGTGGGAAAGTTCTTCACTATACCCGATATGGGCCTTGAAATTTGACAGCCGGGAAGAAAGGCTGCGGATCTCATGTTCCGCCCAGGCTTCTCCCGATCCAAGGAACACAAACTGCACATTCATATCCCGGCACATAGACCAGGCGGAACCATAGGCGGGTCCAAAAAGCTCGCCGATCCCCTTTTGTTCCGTTAGGCGGCATACCATACCGATCACCGGAACTTCCGGATCTTCACGGAGGCCGAATCTGCGCTGGAGCATTTTTTTGGCCTTGGCCTTACCCGTCATGTCATCGGCGGAATACGGCGCGGGAAGGTAGGGATCCCGCCGGGGATTCCATATGGCGGTGTCTATCCCGTTAAGGATCCCCGAATAATCGCTTCCCCGGTAACGGAGGGTTCCATCCAGGCGGAATCCGTGGCCGGGGCTTAGGGTTTCCCGGGCATAGTTGGGGGACACGGTATTGATCCTGTCGGCGCAGTTAATTCCACCTTTTAGCAGATTCATCATGTTCCAGTCGTCAAGACCCGCCTGGTAAAATACATCCCAGCCCAGGTTGGTAAAAGAAAAGTTATCTTTACCATATATCCCTTGGTAGCCCAGATTGTGGATGGTTAAGACCGACACGGTATCGACAAAGGAGCCGGTTTCACTGGAAATGCCGCGCCGTTCGCCGTATTTAAGAAAAACCGGAACCAGGGCCCCGGGCCAATCGTGGGCATGCATGACGTCGGGATACCAGTCTATCTTACGGCAAAGCTGAAAGCAGGATCGGCAAAAAAAGGCAAAGCGCCGGGAATTGTCCAAAAAATCGGGCTCAAAGGCATTGCCGTAAATACCATCCCGGCCAAAGAAACCTTCATGATCAATAAAGTATACCGTAACGGTTTTTTTTGTCCCCCGTGTGGAACTACCGGATTTTGCAGGCATTTCGGCGGTGTAAACCGCGCTCCACTGCTCTCCCCCGCCCATGGGAACCCCCAGGGCCCCTTCCAGTTTTTCAAGCCGTTCCCGGTTAATGCCGTAGTACCGGGGCATAACTATGCGGACTTCGTGGCCAAGTTTTACCAGGGCCAGGGCCAGGGCCGAAACCGCATCGGCCAAGCCCCCGGTCTTCGCATAGGGTACCGCTTCGCTGGTACACATTAAAATCTTCAACCGGGATGTAGAGGGGACCATTAGAATGTCTCAACCACGGAAAGGCCGTTTTCTTCTATTATTTTTAAGCCCTGGCTGTGGTTTTCCAGCTTAAAGATCACCACCGCTTTTCCCGCATTACCCTCCAAGGATGCATAAAGGTATTCAATGTTCACATTAGACCGGCGGAAAAGCTCCATTACCTTGGCAAGGCTTCCCGGAGTATCCTCTATTTCCACCGCCGCCACATTTGTAATCCGGGTGGTAAAACCCGCGTCGTTCAGAGCCATCACCGCCTTTTCGTAATTATTCACAATAAGCCGGAGGATCCCGAAATCGGCGGTATCGGCAATGGATATGGCTCTAAGGTTAATCCCCGCATCGGCCAGCACCCTGGTTACCTCCCCCAGGCGTCCGGCGTTATTTTCAAGAAAAACAGAAATCTGTTTTATTTCCATTGTTCACCCCTCCTATATTTTTTAAGGAAGTCTGTCCGTAATGTGTCTTCATTATGGACGGACACTGGACTTGTTCAATAACCCGGTTGATTATTGAACAAGTCTAGGCAAAATGCTCCGCATTTTGCTGTTTTTAAGCGGTTGTTGTTTAAAAACTGAAGTTTTTAAACAACTCTACTAATTACGGCGGTACAGTACCGCCGGTCCAAAGCTAAATCTGCCTGTTGTCAATAACCCTTTTTGCCTTGCCTATGGAGCGCTCTATGGTTTTGGGTTCCACGAGTTTAACCTTCACCGCTATCTGCAATTTACTCTTCATTACATTCTCGATCTTGGCACGAAGCGCTTCAAGTCCCTTGGTTTCATCGCTAAACAGATCTTTTTTTACCTCCACCTGAAGTTCCACCTCGTCAAGGTGCGTGACCCCCCGGCTAACCACAATCAGATATGCCGGTTCGGTGCCCTCTATTTCAAAAAGTGCATGCTCGATCTGGCTGGGGAAGACATTCACCCCCCGGATGATCAGCATATCGTCGGTACGCCCAAAAAGACGGTGCATCCGGGCCGTGGTCCGGCCGCAGGGGCAGGGTTCGTCGATGAAGTAGGTAATGTCCCTGGTCCTGTACCGGAGCAGGGGGGTGCCTTCCTTGGTTAGGGTGGTAAACACCAGCTCTCCTTTTTCGCCCCTGGGCAGGATCTTTCCCGATTCGGGGTCGATAATTTCCGGGTAAAACAGATCCTCGTTGATGTGGAGGCCGTTTTGGGCTTCGCATTCAAAGGAAACTCCGGGACCGATAATTTCCGTAAGGCCGTAAATATCGTAGGCCTTCATTCCATAGCGGCCTTCGATTTCCTTCCGCATGTTTTCGCTCCAGGGCTCGGCGCCGAAACAGCCCTTGGAAATGGGGAGCTTATGCAGGTCCAGTCCCGCATCGGCGGCCTCTTCGGCCATATAGAGGGCATAACTGGGGGTACAGGTAAGCATGGTGGAACCGAAGTCCTGCATGACCATGAGCTGCCGGGCGGTATTGCCGCTGGACATGGGGAGTACCTCGGCCCCCAGGGTCATGGCGCCGTAGTGGGCCCCCGGACCGCCGGTAAAAAGGCCGTAGCCGTAACAGTTCTGGACAATGTCGTCCCTGGTACAGCCCGCGGCGGCCATGGTCCTGGCCATGGATTCCCGCCAGATGTTGATGTCGTTCTGGGTGTATTCGTCCACCACGGGCTTGCCGGTGGTTCCGGAGCTCATGTGGACTTCCACAATCCGGTCCTTGGGACAGGCCAAAAGCCCGTGGGGATACAGTTCCCGCAGATCGTCCTTGGTGGTAAAGGGAAGCTTTTCGATGTCCCCCAGGGAATGGATGTCCCGGGAACTGACGCCCAGGGCGGCCATTTTTTTCCGGTAAAAGGGCACCCGGTTGTACAGTATTTCTACCAGGTTTTTAAGATTCGCAAGCTGAAGCTTTTTTCGCTCTCCGGCTTCCATACATTCATATTCAACATTGTAAATCATGGCGCCTGCCTTGTTTTTAAGTTCACATGAAAGCCCTATCATACCATGAACCCATAATTACCTCAAGTCTACGGGGTGTTTTTTCGACATGACAAATCCACGACTATGCTATATAATGGCCTAACAGGAGCCCATGAAATCTCCAAGGCTTAATATCGTATCATCCCTCTTTTTGGTTTCCACATTTCTATTTCTTGTGATCTGCATTGCCGTTGCCATTACCATGAATAATGCGGCAAAAATAGTGGAAAAGGCCACCCAAAACCATCTTGCGGCTTCGGCCAGGGCGGCCGCAAGCCTCCTTACGGTGGAAGAACTGGATCTGTTCCATACGGCGGAGGATATGCAAAGAAGCGAATGGGAGACCATTCACCGGCGGCTTATTGCATTTGCGGAACAATACCATGTTCTGTATGTGTATTACTGGCGGGACTACGGGGACGGGCGAATACAGTACATTATTGATAACGATCCGGATCCGCAAACCCGGGCGACCCCCGAAATATTTTTTAACATTAATAACCCGGAGGATCCGATTACTTCGGCCGCGGTACCCCATATCCTGGGGGGGAATATCTATATATCCGATCTGGGCAGTTATACGAAAAGCTGGGACGGCCTTATTTCGGCGGTAGTACCGGTATTTAACCATGACGGATCGGTGTACTGTGCCGCGGGGGTGGATCTAAGCGATGCGGTTATTATTGCCCAGCACCGGAATATCATTGTTTTTAGGGTCCTGCTGGTGGTTTCCCTGCTGCTTTCGCTGCTGGCGGGGGGAGCGGGCATACGGTTCTACCGGAAAAAAGCCCTTCAAAGCGAAAGCGCCAATATCGCAAAAAGTCAGTTCCTTTCTACCATGAGCCACGAGATCCGAACGCCCATGAACGCCGTTATCGGCATCAGCGAACTTGCCCTTAGAGAGCAGGATATAAGTCCCCGGATAATACAGTATATCACGACGATTAAACAGGCAGGGACCAGCCTTTTGGCTATTATCAACGATATTCTGGATCTTTCCAAGATCGAGGCGGGGAAGATGGAAATAAACCCCGGCCGCTATGATCTGGCGTCGCTTGTAAACGATGTGGTTACAATTATCGGTATCTGGCTCCACGAAAAACCCCTGGATTTCCGGGTTACCGTGGCCGATTCTTTGCCGGGAACGCTCTGGGGCGATGAAATACGGATACGGCAGATACTGCTTAACCTGCTTACCAACGCAGTAAAATACACCCAGGACGGATATATTGAATTTGCCATCTCCGGCGAGACAAAGAATGACACGGTTATTATGCAATTTGGAATTACCGATACGGGCATTGGTATTAAAAAAGAGGACCTGGATAAACTCTTTCGTTCCTTTGTCCGGCTTGATCTGGATCAAAACAAGGACATTGAAGGAACCGGCCTGGGGCTTGCAATTACCTATACCCTGTGCCGCCTTATGGGGGGCTCTGTCTCGGCTTCGTCGGTTTATGGATCCGGTAGCACCTTTACCGTTACGCTGCCCCAGAAGATTCTCGATGCCACACCCATGAAGTACGCCGGTCCTGTTGATACGGACTATTCCTCGCGCAACGGCACGATGGTACAATTTACCGCCCCGGATGCCCGGGTGCTAATTGTGGATGATATTTCAATCAACCTTATGGTGGCCGAAGGCCTTTTGTCCCCCTATAAAATGAAAATTGACTGCTGTTCCAGCGGAAAAGAAGCCATACGCCTGGCGGAAGAGCATCCCTATGATTTTGTTTTTATGGATCATATTATGCCCGGCATGGACGGCATAGAAACCACCGCAAGAATTCGATCGTCGGAAAAAATACGCAAAGACCTGCCCATCATTGCCCTAACCGCCAACGCCCTGGCGGGGATGAAGGAAATGTTCCTGTCCAAGGGATTTAGCGATTACCTTTCAAAGCCTATTAATATTTCCGATGTGGATAAGGTAATCCGGAAATGGCTGCCCCGGGAAAAACAAATCCGCTGACACGGCATGGCCCGGATCTTCCGGAAATCAGCGGGCTTATTTCAATAACCCGGCGGGTATCCGCTAAGCTGCGGTTTCTGAACAACCCCAGTATTTTCCCCCGGATTCAGGCGGATACCTGCACAAAACAGCGCTCTGCCTTAGTTCAAGGCCCGAATCACCGCCGCGCCCATTTCTCCGGTCCCCACAAGCCGTTCGTTTTGTCCGCCGGTTGTTTTGTCACGCCGGGCAATGTCGGCGGTACGGAGTCCTGAGTCCAGCACGGCGTTCACCGCCCTCTCCACGGTCAGGGCTTCCTGTTCCAGGCCCAAGGAATAGCGGAGCATCATGGCCGCGGACAGTATGGTTCCCAGAGGATTGGCCATATCCTTGTTCGCAATGTCAGGGGCGGAACCGTGGATCGGTTCGTAGATGCCAAACCTTGACCCTGCCTCTCCACCGGGACCCAGGCTTGCCGAAGGGAGCATGCCGATTGATCCGGTAAGCACCGACGCTTCGTCGGATAGTATGTCTCCAAAAAGATTGGAGGTGATGATGACATCGAACTGTCCGGGGGAAGATATAAGCTGCATTGCGGCGTTATCGACATAAAGAAAATCCGTCGTAATGTCCGGGTATTCTTGCATCACATCTTTAGCCACCTCCCGCCAGAGCCGGGAGCTTTCAAGTACATTGGCCTTGTCCACCACGGTAACTTTGCGCCGCCGCCGCCGGGCCGCGTCAAAGCCCACCCGCAGGACCCGGTCTATTTCCTTGCGGGAATAAGTTTCGGTATCAAACGCGGAATTGCCGCCGGCGGAACGTCCCCGCCGGCCGAAGTACAAGCCCCCGGTAAGTTCCCGCACAATAAGGAGGTCAAAGCCCGCCGCTGTTCCCGTTCTACCCTTAGGCGAATTGTCCGCAGGGGGGCCGGCAAGAATTGCTTCTTTAAGCGGACAGGCATCCCGCAGCTGGGGAAGAAGGATCGCGGGCCTAAGGTTGGCAAAAACCCCCAGCCCCTTCCGCAGGGCAAGCAAGGCCTGTTCGGGACGCCGGTTGCCGGGGAGCGTATCCCACTTTGGCCCGCCCACCGCCCCCAGAAGCAGGGCATGACATTCCCGAACCGTTTCCAGCACCCCCTCCGGCAGGGGTTTGCCATAGCGGTCCACGGCGCAGCCCCCCGCCTCAAGGGGGATATAGGTAAAGCTGTGGCCGAATTTGTCTGCCAGGGCAACAAGAACATCCACGGCGGGGGAGATCACTTCAGGCCCTATGCCGTCTCCGGGGATCAGCGCTATTTTATAATTACCCATAGACCGTCTTCCTTACCTAACCGGAACGTACCCTACTTTTTCAATTAAACGCTGCCCCTGATCGGACACCACCCAATCCAGAAATTTTTGGACATCGGGGCTTTCATTGCCGGTGGTAATGGCATAAAGGGTTTCCGTAAAGGGATACTGCCCGTTTCGTATATTTGCCACCGTGGGACTAGTCCCGTCTATAGACATAAGCCGGATCAAATTATTCCCCGCCATTTCCTGGGTAAAAAACCGGAATGAATACCCCAGGGCCCCCATACCGTTTCTGTAATCCGCCACCCGTTGGATCATCATTCCCATGCCCTCAATCACCTGCTCACTTGGGGGCTCCCGTATGGCGGTTTCATCCCCCATAAGGGCAAGAAAAGCCGTCTGACTGCCGCTTCCGTTGTTCCGCTGATAGGCCATGATCTCTTCCTCGTTACCCCCCAGGTCTTTCCAGTTGCTAATGCGTCCCGTATAAATATCCCTGATCTGCCGCAGTGACATATCCTGGACGGGATTGTTTTTATTGACAAAAAACACAAAGGCGTCCTTGCAAATGGGAACCATGTGATACTGCAACCCCTTTTCCGCGGCCATTTGCTTTTGTTCTTTCGAGGGGGCGTAACAGAAAATAATATCGGCCCTTCCCTCTACCAGGGCCTCGTATGCATACCTGGTGGTAGAACAGTCCAGTATCTTACGCCGGGCGTAATAAGTATCCGGGGGATACAGGGCCTGGACAAAGGCGGCGTACACGGGAAAGGCGGCGGTGGCGCCGTTCAACCGGGGCAACTCGCCGGTAAAATTAATATCCACCGGCTCATTTAAAATCGTTACTTTTGTACCGCTAACAAAGGGGGCATAATCCAGGGGATGCAAACTTTCGGTAAGCTGCCGGTTTAAACCGGCGACGCTCTTCTCCTGCTCCAGCCTTCTGTCTTCCTGGGGGTACAAAAAAACGCCGGTACACACCAGTAGAACTGCAACGGCCACGGATTTATACATAGACACCTTCCTTAAAAATCCCATCTATAGAAATAGCGACGATATAGTAGAGTTGTTTAATAACTTCAGTTTTTAAACAACAACCGCTTGAAAACAGCAAAATGCAGAGCATTTTGCCTAGACTTGTTCAATAACCAACCGGGTTATTGAACAAGTCCAGTATACATAAAACCGGATGTAAGGACAATGGACCCGCTTAGATGTTACGAGGGGTTTCACGGAGCTCCATCGCTGCGGGGTATGCAGATCCTGTCCCGGGCGGTTCGGAAATTTACAGGCCCGCCGCTCCTTGCACCAGGCGGCAAAGTTCAGCGGCCAGCTCTTCCGATGATTTCCCTTCGGCGCAGATCCGGTACCGGGCAAAGATCCGGTACGCGCCGCTGCGCTCCTCGTGGAGGATCCGGTGCTTTTCTTTGGAAGCTTCCATACTTTCCCCCCGGAGGAAGGGGGGAAGTTCCTTTCCCCCTCCGGCTATGCGAGCCCAGGCTGTTTCCGCCGAAACTTCCAGGGCCACGGTAACATGATCCTGCAAGCGGCTCAGGGCGGGGGGATTATCGATGATACCCCCTCCACCGGCTAAAATGCCGCCGCCGGTTTTGTCCAAAAGGGCGGTCAGGGCCCCAACTTCCTCGCGGCGGAATATTTCCGGCCCGGCGCGGTAAAGGGTCCGGGGGCTTTTGCCGGTCCTTTCCTCGATAAGCATATCCAGATCATAAAACTGCAGGGTCAGCCGCCGGGCCAACGCGGCGCCGGCGCTGGTTTTTCCCGAATGTTTCGGCCCCAGGAGTACGATAAATGCCACGGAAATTCCTACAGGAACAACAGCACCGCCGAGACAAACGTCAGGGCACATGTAATGATGCGGTACTGGTTATTATTCACTCCCTTCACAAAAAGAATGCCCAAACCCATTCCTAAGAGGATAAAGGGCACCATATACAGATCGAACCACAGGGTCCGTAGAGAGATATTGTGCCACACCAGGGTTTGCAGGGGGATTTTAAGATAATTAACGATAAGGAAAAACCAGGCCGCGGTTCCCACAAAACTTTCCTTGGGCAGCCGGACCGAAAGGAGAAACACCGACATGATGGGACCTGCGGCGTTGCCTATCATAGTAGAAAAGCCCCCCATGATGCCAAAGAATGCCGCAATTCCCAATCCTCCGGAAAGTTTTGCGCCCTCCCGGTTCCGCAGTTCGTTCCACACCATTACGATAAGACCGGCAATGACACAGATACCGATAAGAATTTTAAAACCCCGGTTTGTATGGATAAAATGATCCGCCCCCAGGGCCAAGGCAAAGCCTGCTAAAGCCCAGGGAATAAGGGGCCATATATAATTCCATTCCGCATGACGGCGGTAGTAGATCACCGCAAATAGATCGGCAAAACAGATTAGGGGCAGCACCAAACCGGTGGATTCCTTGGCGCCGAATACCAGGGCAAACAGAGGAACTGCGATAATAGAGATACCGTTAAGCCCCGTCTTTGAGATGCCAAAACAAATACAGCCCGCCATAAGCGCCGCCAATTGCCGGATATCTAAATTATAGGGAATAAGGCTAACTATGTCCGCCATAGTTTATTTTACCCCAAAAACTTTATATACTTCCATAGGCGCGCCGGTCCACTTGTTGTACGGGATCCATTCAAGGATAAAACAGACAACGGAGGTTTTTTAGGTGATACTCAGCGATCCATCCCTTGCTATCCGCTTTCGGGATTACGGCATCATGCTCCCCATCGCGCCAAACCGGGCGGAGCGGGTTCTGGAATTTCTGGAAAAGCATTTTTTCCCCGGCACCCGGGGAAACACCCTGCCCTATCCCGGACCGGTTTTTACCATCACCGGCGCCATACAGTACCTGGAAGCCGCGGGCTTAGGGGCCGGTATTCCGGAACCGGAGGGGGAACAGGCGGCGGTGATTTCCCGGCAGGATCTGGAACGGGTTCACCACAGGGACTTTATCGCCGCCCTCTACGGAAACCCTGGGGGAAATCACCGGAAAAATTCCGCAGCAGATGCGGGGGAAGCCGGTACACCGGGGGCGCATACGGTACAGGGGCCTTTGGAACGGGAACTGCTCCGGGCATACGAACTTCTTGATCCCCAGGGAAGGCCCCACCGCTACGAGCCTGAGAAGGCCGTAAAACCCCTGGCGGAACTGTTTAAACTTCTTCTGGCCCAGACGGCCGGTACGTACCTTGCCTGCCGGCTTGCCCTGTCTCCGGGACCGGGTTTTTGCTACTACCTGGGGGGGGGTATGCACCATGCCCGGTATGAATCGGGATCGGGTTTCTGCCTGATCAACGATGTGTCCATCGCCGCGGTAAAGATCTTACGGGATCCACCTGAACTGCTTGGAAAAAAAAACCCGGTGCGCCTTATATGGATCATAGATCTGGACGCCCACAAGGGGGACGGAACCGCCGAACTAATCCGCATGGTCCATGAACAAGGCGGAGCCGGTGCGGGAAACAGGGAAAGCTGCAAGCCCCGGATCCTTACCCTGTCAATTCACATGGCCCGGGGCTGGCCCCTGGACGAAGAAACCCTCACAGGGGCGGTTCCGGGCCGGGCGCCCCTGGCGCCTTCGGACGTGGACATCGGCATAGCCAGAGGGGAAGAGGCGGAGTATATCCCCCGGCTTAAGGAGGGCATCGGCCGCCTGGAACGCATCTCCGCGGAACGGCGGGGGCAGAATCCGGATCTTATACTGGTGGTGGACGGGGCGGACCCGTATGAACACGACGGTCTTCCTTCAAGTGCCCTTCTTAAACTTACCTTAAACCAGTGCCTGCGGCGGGACCGTCTGGTATACCGGTATGCCGTGGACCGGGGCATTCCCTCCGCATGGATCCAGGCCGGGGGTTATGGAGAACGGGCCTGGGAACCCGCCGGGCATTTTCTTAGGAGCCTTCGACAGGCCGGATCCGGCGAAGGACCGGCAGATTTTTAAACCCCGCAGATCTGCGAAAGGGGAACCACGGAAATTCCCTCCCGGGCAAATGCCCCGGTAAGTTTCTGCGCAAACACCAGGGCCTTTTCATTGTCGCCATGGATACAGACCGAATCTGCCGTAACGGAGATTTCTTTGCCGGTGATGGCGCGGACCTTTCCGGTCTGTATCATACCCACCACCCGGCTTAGAGCTTCATCTTCGCAGGTGATCATTGAACCGGGCTTGGTGCGCGGAGAAAGGGATCCGTCTTCTTCATACGCGCGGTCCGCGAAAACTTCCTGGGCAGCGGCAAGCCCCGCCTCTTTTGCCGCGGCGGCCATGCAGCTTCCCGCCAGCACAAGCAGGATAAGCCGGGGGTTTATTTCTTTTACCGCCTCTGCAATTGCCCGGGCCAAATTCATATCCTTGGCCGCCATATTGTAAAGCGCCCCATGGGGTTTTACGTGGACCAGAGGAATGCCTGCGGCCCGGCAAAACCCGTCCAGGGCGCCGATCTGGTACTGTACCGCGGCTTTAACTTCCTCGGGGTAAAGGCCCATATATCGCCTTCCGAACCCCGCCAAGTCGGGAAAGCCGGGATGGGCTCCCGCCGCCACACCGTGCTTTTTAACCAGAGCAACGGTCCTCTGCATTACCAGGGGATCCCCCCCATGGAAACCGCAGGCAATATTGGCGGAAGAAACCAGGGGAATAATTTCTTCATCCCGGCCCATTTTCCAGGGGCCAAAGCTTTCCCCCAGATCGCAGTTTACATCAACCCTTGTCATGAAATTCCAAACCCTAAACCTCTATTGGATGTATTTCAACAACCCGGTTGCTTGTCTCACTGGTCTTGCAATTTCTCGCCCTAGGGCTGCAAAATTGCAATTTTTAGCGGAATTTGTCCGGAAAACTGAAGCTTCCGAACAATTCTAATTTTTAAACAACGCTACTTTAAAAGCACGTTTTTTATATCCGTAATAAGCATATGCCCCGGCGCATGGGTGATAGCGATTGAGGGTTTTGCGCTCATGATCACCGACTGGGGGGTGACGCCGCAGGCCCAAAACACAGGGGTTTCTCCCTGCTTTATCGTTACCGGATCGCCAAAATCAGGCCTGGCAATATCGCCGATTCCAATGCTCTCCGGATCTCCGATATGAACGGGGGCGCCGTGAACCCGGGGCATGGCGGCGGTAAGGGTTACCGCCCTAACCGCCAATTCCGGCAAAAGGGGCCGCATGCTTACCACCATTTTTCCGTGGAAGATCCCGGCGCTTTCGCAGTCAATGTTTGTTATGTACATGGGAACGTTTTTACCCTCTTCAATGTGGCGCACGGGAATATCGCCGGCGATGAGCTCCGATTCAAAGGAAAAACTGCATCCGATAAGAAAACTTACAAAGTCTTCGCGCCAAAATTTTGACACATCCGTATATTCCCCCTCCGGAACGCCGTTTTTATAGATCCGGTACCTGGGAATATCCCGGGCAATATCCGCGCCGGGGGCAATTTTTTTTAGGCTGCGGCTTCCCCTGTCGCTTACTTCCAGCACCGGGCAACTTTTGGGATTCCGCTGGGTAAAAAGAAGAAAATCGTAGGCATATTCCGCAGGAAGAACCGCCAGATTTGCCTGGGCGTATCCATCACACATCCCCGATGTATGGCCGGTAATTTTCTCTGCCCTGATAAGGGCCCGGACTTCACGGGGAGCTGATTTTGCATAGTCCATAGTTTGTCCTTATAACCGGATCGACCCCCTCAAGATCATAACCCAAGCAGGTAGAATTAGCTCATAAGAAGTTTAATTGTTTTTTCGGTTTTGATATAGATCCTTTCTGCCCGCCGGGGATCTATTCGCTTAAAACGGACCGCCGATCCCCCCGGGGCCTGGGCCAAAAGCCACAGATCCCGGGTAATAACGGCTCCTATCTTTGCATAGCCCCCGGTGGTTTGCCGGTCGTGTAAAAGGACAATCGGCTTTCCCGATCCGGGAACCTGGACTGCCCCCAGGGCTATGCCGTCGGACACAATGCCGGCATCTCCCGCGGCAGCCACTGCGGGACCCTCCAGGCGTATCCCCATACGGTCGCTGTCGTTTTCCACCGTATACAGAGATCCGTAAAAAGTACGAAGCCCCCGGAGGCTAAAAAGCCGCGCCTGCCTGCCTTCCGCTACATGAAGGAGCAGGGGCTCCGCTGGGGTGTACGGGCGGATTAGTCCAAGGCCCTTCAAAATTCCCCGCCGGGGGGGCACAAAGGATCTGCCTTCACAGCTCTGAATGCCATGTTCCCCCGGGGGAATCCGGGGAAATTTAATATGGTCCTGCGATTCAAGTTTTCTTCCCTTAAAGCCCCCCAGGCGGGCTTTAAGGTTTGTGGAACGGCTCCCCAAGACCTTGGCAATATCCAAGCCCCCTGCGACGGCAAGGTAACTCCGCAGGCCGCAGAGCGCAAAGGAGGTATAGAGGATGTCCCCCGGTGCAACCGCCGCGGAACGGTTCATGGCCAGGGGTTTTCCGTTAAGCAGGGGCTGTATATCCGCTCCTGTAAGGGCGATAAATCCGGCGCCGTCAAACATCATAGAAGGGCCCCGGAGGGTAATTTCCAGCGCCGCCTCCTCCAGGGGATTTCCCACAAGAAAGTTTGCAAGCCTAAAGGAAAAGCCGTCCAGGGCGCCGGCGGGGGAAAAGCCCCTGTCCATATATCCCCTTCGCCCCTGGTCCTGAACGGTGGTAAGAAAGCCCGGATCGATCACGGTCATGCCCACAGGCGGCTCCTTCGGGAGGCTTCCGCCGCCGGGCCCGCCGGTACAACGGCTTTGCGGGGACAGAAAAAGCTTCCGTTTTCTACGGCCCCGGCAATATCACCGTATTCCCCGGGACTTACCGGATAAAATACGATACAATCCCCTGGGCGGTATAAAAACGGATTTTCCCGCCGGGGATCGTAGGGCCTAACCGGGGTTTGACCGATTAAGTTCCAGCCCCCGGGAGATTCCAGGGGATAGATCCCCGTCTGGGCCCCGCCGATGCCCACCGCACCGGCGGGGATCTTTATCCGGGGCTTTGCAAGCCGGGGTGTTTCCAGGACGGGGTCCAGGCCCCCCAGGTAGGGAAAGCCCGGCAAAAATCCCAGCATATAGATCCGGTACACCGGCTTTGTATGACGGCTGATTATGTCCCAGGGGGAAAGGCCCGTATGGGCCGCAACCTTTTCCATATCCGGAGAAAAGGGTTCGTCGTAACAGACCGGAATATAAACCGTTTCGCGGGATCCAAAGCCGGTATTCCCGGCTTCTTTTACCCGCCGCCAAAGGGCCGCCCGAAGGGACCGGGAGGAAATACACAGGGGATCAAAGCACACCAGGAGGGACGCGTACGCAGGAACAAGATCCAGCACCCCCGGAAGGGGCCTATCCTGCAGAAGCCCCGCCAGGGCATGAACCCGGTCATTCAGTTCCGCAGAAATTGTCCGCCCGAATTCCACACAAAGGGCACCGTCCCCTGCGGGATATATGTCCATGGATCAGATCCCGAAAGCGGCGGCGGCCGGTGTTCCGGCGGAAGGAAACGCCGGGGTTTCAAAGCCCCCCCCGCCCTTTTTGCCGGACCTATCCCGGGGCAAAAACGTAAAAAAACCCCCGGCAATAGTTTTCTCAAACCAGACCCTGCAGGTTCCTTCAAGTTCCAGTGCGGATTGGACAGATCCGTTCATTAAGGTAATAATAGCCTTGTTTTTTTCAATATCCATGCCGTCCACCGCGGGAATTGCCTTACCGTACATGTCGATAAGGCCGCATTCGTTGGCCGCCCCCAGGGCCCGTTCTTCCAGTTCCGGGGAATACAAGGCCCGGAGGTCCCGGGTAAGCCATGCAATGGCGGAGGCAATTCCCCAGGCCCCCCAATTCGAGACCGTAGCGGTAAGCACCGTATCTGCACGGGAAAGGGCCGCGGCCCCGCCGCCGCAGCCGCAGGAACATTCCGCCGCATAGGGAATATACCGGGCCGCATGGGAACCCAGGGCGCCCATGCCGCATTCGTTTCCCAGATCCCCTATGGCCAGGGTGGGAACCCCTTCTTTTTGAAGCCGGTTAAAAAGTACATCGCTTTTTGCCTCCAGGGCGCTTACGTCAATTCCCAGGGCATTGTGGTATACCCCCCTGCTGTTTGCCCCCGCCGCTTCAATGGCAATACAGAAGGCGGGAGACTTTCCCCGGGCTATACGGTCCGCTTCTTGGGAAGCCTTGACGGCATCTTTGGTAAATACCAGGGTTTCCGCGGAAAATTCCATCAGGGCCGAAAGCCGTTCCATGGCGGGCCCGGCTTCTTCCGGCACAATGAATACGGGTTTTACGCCGCGGGCGCGCACCAGAGTACGGGCCAGGGCCGCGGCTCCGACGGGGCCGTCGGTTTCCTGCTTGTTAAAGGGATGCAGGACAAAGCCGGTGATAATACAAACCCTGTCCCCTTCTTTAAGGACCGAAAGCAGCCTGTCTGCGGCATGCATCGTCAGGGGGTCCCCGCCGCTAAGCTCCAGGGCTCCGTCGTAAAGAATAGCGCATACGCCGTAGCCCCGGGGATCAATGTTCATAAGATTGTCAAAAGTTTTTCCCAGGCTGTACCGGGTTAATTCCATCTGGGTCATGTTATGCCCCGGGGTAACCGGTGGCTTCGGAAAAATCCCGCATCAGCTGATCCTGAATTTTTTTAAGCAGTTCCGGCGCTTTGCCGCCCACGGGTTTACCGTCAATACAATCCACCCCCAGGCCAAAGGTACTGGTACTTGAGATAAGCACTTCGCCGGCGTTAAAAAGTTCATCCACCGTAAATTCCCGTTCTTCCACCGGAACCCCAAGCTTTCCGCAAACCTGGACAAGACGGCTTCGGGCAATTCCCGGCAGTATATATTTATCCGCAGGGTGGGTAATAAATTTCCCGTCTTTGATAATATGTACATTGCTGTGGGCGCATTCGGTTACAATATTGCCCCGGTGAAATACCGTTTCGTGGGCCCCCGCTTCCAGGGCCCTTTGGGCCGCAACAACATTGGGGATAAGGTTAAGGGTCTTAATGTTGCAGTGCAGAAAACGCGTGTCTTCCCGGGTAATAAGTTTAACCTTTTTGCGTAAATCGGCCACAGAGGCCGCTTTAATCATTACCCACAGGTTGGATCTGCCCCCGGGAAACGCATGGTTGCGCCTGCCGGTCCCCCGGGTTGCCTGCCAATAAACCAGTACCTCTTCCGGATCAACCTTGGCCACCAGATCGCCCAGGATCGATTTTAGCTCTTCCCGGGTAAAATCCAGGGTAATTTCCAAAAGTCCGGCACTATTAAAAAATCTTTGTACATGATTGTCCAGCAGGTAAATCGTCTTTTTATAGCAGATTGCGGCGTCGTACACGCCGTCTCCAAAGTAACACCCGCGATCATTCATGGGCACCGTCATTTTATCCAGCGGGCCCCACGTTCCGTTATAATACCCCAATGCGTCCATTGGCTTCACCTCCATCGTCCTATGCTGCCAGTATAGTACCGGAATAAAATTATGGGAACCTCTGGAAACCCCGGGCGGGGTTTCCAGAGGTTTCGGCAAAAGCCCCCGGAGAAAATTGCTAATTCTTTATTGTATAACGAATTACGCAAATGCAATTTTCTCCGGGGGTTAAAAAAACGGCAGCTAAAGCTGTTTTTAAAAACTGAAGTTTTTAGCGGTTCCCGTATGGTAAGGCCCCGCGCTAAACCCAGGGTTGAAATTTACATTTTAAATTCACTACCAAGGTAGATCTCCCGTACGGTGGTGTTGGCCAGGATATCATCCTTATTGCCCCGGGCAACGATAATGCCTTCGTTAATAATAAACGCTTCGGTGGTTATCTCCAGGGTATCCCGCACATTATGATCGGTAATCAGAATGCCTATTCCGTGGTTTACCAGATGCCGTATTATTTCCTTAAGTTCAAACACGGTTTTAGGATCTATCCCCGCAAAGGGTTCGTCCAACAGTAAAAACTTTGGGTCCGTGGCCAAGGCCCGGGCAATTTCGGTGCGGCGCCGTTCGCCCCCGGAAAGGGTGTCCCCGTATTGACGGCGAATCTTGGCGATGCCAAATTCTTCCAATAGTCTTTCCAGTTGTTCTTTTTTGCCGGTCCTGTCCAGATCCGTCCGGGTTTCCAGAATCGCCCAAAGGTTTTTTTCCACCGTAAGCCGGCGGAATACCGATGCCTCCTGGGGCAGGTAGCTTATTCCCAGCCGGGCCCGCCGGTACATGGGCTCCCGGGTAATGTCCTGACCGTTAAGCAGCACCTGTCCCAGGGTGGGCCGGTGAAAACCTACGATGATATAAAATATGGTCGTTTTGCCCGCCCCGTTGGGACCCAAAAGACCCACTACTTCGCCGTTGTGCATGGAAAATTCAACGCCCCGGACTACCTCCCGGCGATCAAAGGTTTTGTGTAATTCCGTCACTGACAGGCTGTACATTATTCTTCGCTTCTAAAGGAACCGGAAACGGACCCTTCCATGGTTACATCTTCCGTATCCAGATCAACCCGAATCCGGTTGGCCCGGAATTCATCGTTTTCTTTAAACACCACCGGAAAACCGGAAAGATCCAGCAGTTGCTCTTTCCGGCGGTACAGCGCATATTCGGAACGGCATACGATATTTTCTTTAAAAAGCCGGACCGCGGCCTGCAAAACCGCAACTTCCGTTTTATCGTTATATTCAATAAAGCGGCCCTTGGCCACCACCTCGTTCTGCCTGTCTTCCAGCGTTGAATTCCCCTCAAGCCGGGCAATTTTAAGGGTCCGGTCATACCGCAGCCGGTCGCTTTGGAACAGAATATTTTTTTCTTCTTCAAATCCCCAGACGTTGCCGGAACAATCGATAAAGTCGTTATCCTTGCCCTGGATCTCGATACGATCCGCCCGCAGCCGTATGGTATCCGAATGGACCTCCGCATTGCCGGTAAGCACCAGCAGTTCTTTTCCGGCGGCCCGGCTGCCGCTCATGTGATCCGCCCTAAAGGTAAAGGTATCGGCGTAGAGGCCCGGGGCAAGGAAAAGCAAAGGAAGCAGAACCCTGGTATTCATGCGCCCGTTCCCCCCGCTCCGTCTTCGGAGGCCTTTTCTCCAGAGTTTTCTGCTTCATCCACCACCGTCCCCTCTACAAAAGAATCGAATTCCCAGGTTCTTCTTCGTATGTCCGCGGAAAATCCCGTTCCTTCAAGGGTAGTCCCGCCGGAACGGGTAATGCGGAGTTTTCCCGGCACCGTGAGGATCCGGTCCGTATCTTTCCAGGATAATGCGGCGGCTTCCATAGTCATATCCTCGGAACGGACTTCGATAAAAACAGTTCCTTCCATGGAAAAATTATGGGTGTCCGTTTCCAAGCGGACAAAGGCTGCGGTGCCCCGGGCATTTACGCCGGGTATTTCTTCGTACCCTTCCGGAGCGGCATTGAATTGTTCAAAAGACAAATTATCCAGTTCCATGGTATGTTTTTTTTCGTACCGCCGTATTTCTTCCGCCTTAAGCTGTACTTCCGGGTTACCCTGGCTTATCCGGACATACTCAACTTCCCGAAGAAGCAGGGTAAGGTCTTCGCCCTCTTCGGCCGGAAGATCATAGTCAAAGGAACAGGCGCTTACCATAAGCCAGGCCGTAAGGGCCCCGAGGGGGAAAAAACGGTATATACAAAAACCGGTGCGTTTCATTCGCTGTTACCGGCTGCAGGTTTCCTTGCCGCGGCAATAAAATCCCGAAACAAAGGATGGGCGGCGGTGGGCTTGGATTTAAATTCCGGATGAAACTGAACCCCCAGCCCCCAGGGATGATCCGGCCATTCCACACATTCCACCAGAGCCCCGTCGGGGGTAAAAGCCGCCAGTTTAAGTCCCGAGCCGCTAATCTCGCTCCGGTAGGTGTTGGAAAATTCGTAGCGGTGCCGGTGGCGTTCAAAGATATGCCGGTCCCCGTAGGCTGCCAGGATCCGGGTTTGAGGTTCCGCCAGGGACTCGCTTTTTCCCAGCCGCATGGTAGCCCCGTAGTTTACCATTGTTTCCTGCTCTTCCATAAGGCTTATCACGGGATGCTTGGTATCCTGGTTAAATTCGGTAGAATCCGCATCTTCCCAACCCAGCAGATTCCGGGCCCACTCTATAACCATTACCTGCATTCCCAGGCATATTCCAAAATACGGAACCTTGTGTTCCCTGGCCCACGCGGCGGCGTTAACCATGCCGTTTATACCCCTTTGACCGAATCCTCCGGGAACCAGGATCCCGTCTACCCTGCAGCCCCCGGAACCCAGAATACCGTCAACCTTGGAGGCATCCTCCAGGGGAGTGGAATCCACCTTAACCAGTTCCACCTTAACGGCATTGGCAAGCCCCGCGTGAAACAGGGCCTCGTATACCGATTTGTACGCGTCGTGGAGCTCCATGTATTTTCCCACTATGCCTATCCGGACCGTACCCGTCTGGGCCTTAAAACGTTCCATCATGGAATGCCAGGCCTCCAGGTCCGCATGGCGGCTTTCTACCCCCATTTTTCTTAGCACCACCTGATCAAGCTTTTGACGGTAAAAAATAAGGGGAATTTCGTAAATTGTGGTGGTAATATTATAGGATGTAAATACCGCATCGCTTTCCACGTTACAAAACTGGGCAATCTTACGGCGGGTTGCCTCGTCCAGCATGGCCGGGGCCCGGCAAATAAGCAGATCCGGCTGTATCCCCGTTTCCTGCATGGCCTTTACCGAATGCTGGGTGGGTTTGGTCTTTAGTTCCGCCCCCGCCACTTCGGGGATCAGGGTTAAATGGACGGAAATAGCATTACTTTTTCCACATTCGTGGATCATCTGCCGGGCCGCTTCCAGGAAGGGGATGGACTCAATATCCCCTACGGTTCCCCCGATTTCTACAATCACCACGTCCGTATCGGGATCTTCCTTAGCCACCGCAGTAATGCGACTCTTTATCTCGTCGGTGATATGGGGAATTACCTGTACCGTCCTGCCCAGATAACGGCCCTCCCGTTCTTTGCGGATCACCGCATCGTATACCTGGCCGGTGGTAATCGAATTGGCCCTGGAAAGGGGCCCCTTGGTAAACCGGGCATAGTTCCCCAGATCCAGGTCGGTCTCGGCCCCGTCATCGGTTACATACACCTCCCCGTGCTGATAGGGGCTCATGGTTCCCGCATCAACATTGATATAAGGATCGCATTTAACCAGACGGACATTAAGCCCCCGGCCCTCCAAAAGGGCCCCCAGGGAAGAAGCTGCCACGCCCTTTCCCAGGCTGGAACAAACACCGCCGGAGACAAAGATATACTTATTCATGTAAAAAAATTATATGCCAATTGACACGAAACAATCCAGTCCTTTACACTTAAACTATGGACGGCGTGTTCCTTACGGACGGCGATTTTAACGCGTATAAGACCCTTATTTATAATGAAAGCGGCATCCACTTTACCGCCACAAACCGGGCAATTCTTGAAAGCCGGCTTAAGGAGCAGCTGCGAACCAAGTCGATCCCCACGGTGAAAGACTATTTTAATCTTATCTCCACCGACAAGGAGGAACTAAAATCCTTCCTGGATTCAATCACCACCAACCTAACCCGGTTTTTCCGTAACCAGGCCCATTTTGATGCGCTGGAACACCATGTTATTCCCGAATTAATGAAGATAAAAAAGGCCCTGGGAAGTACCCTTATTAAAGTGTGGAGCGCCGGCTGTTCCACCGGAGAAGAACCCTTTACCATTGCCATGCTGCTAAGCGAGATCCTGCCCCCTCCATGGAAATTTGAAATTACCGCCAGCGACATCAGCCTTAAATGCCTTATGATGGGTAAAGAGGGCTTTTATTCCGATTCCCGCATTGTGGGCATTCCCAATGCGTACCTGGCCAAGTATTTTGACAAGGTAGAGGGAGGCTATAAGGTTCACCAGGATCTAATGTCCAAAATACGCTTTGACTACCACAATTTAAAAAACGATTCAGGCCAAAGGAACCTGGACATAGTCTTTTGCCGGAATGTCATTATCTACTTTGACGAAACCGCCCAGAATGCGGTGATCAGCCGGTTTTGGGACGCCATGGCTAATAAATCCTTTTTATTCATAGGACACTCCGAATCCCTTTTTGGTATGAACACCAAATTTGAATTTGTAAAAACGCAATGGGCTACCTTGTACCGAAAATATATTTAGGGGCATTACCGTGGCAGATGAAATATCCGTTCTTATTGTAGACGATTCCGCCCTGATGCGGAATCTTATCGGTAAAATGATCGAGGCAACCCCGGGCTTACAGGTCGCGGAAAAAGCTATGAATGGCGTTTTTGCCCTGCAGAAAATTCCCCGGGTTAACCCCGACGTGATCTGCCTTGATCTGGAAATGCCCGAGATGAACGGTATTGAATTTCTTAAGGAACGAAAAAACCGGGCTATAGATATTCCGGTAATTATTCTTTCTTCCGTTGCGGAGAAGGGAGCTGCCATTACAATAGAGGCCCTTTCCCTGGGGGCCTGCGATTTTATTCAAAAACCTTCCGGTTCCATATCCGAAGACATCCATACCGTGGCGGATCACCTTACCAGCCTGCTTATTGCCTATGGAGGCCGGTACCGCAAAGCCAAGGGGAAAAAGGTTCTGCCTCCGGAAGAGTACATAAAAAAAACGGGACCGGAACAGGGAAAAAAGACCGCCATTTCCACCACCTTTGGCCTCTTTGGGGGCCCCGTTGCCAAGACGGAACCGGCGCCGTCGCCCGCCCAGATCCGCAGACCCGGCAAAACCGAAATTATCGCCATAGGCATATCCACCGGGGGCCCCGACGCTCTGCGGGTGGTCTTTGCGGATCTGGCCCCGGACCTTACCCAGCCTATCTTGGTGGTTCAGCATATGCCCGCGGGCTTTACCCTGGAATTTGCCAAAAGCCTGGACCGGATTTGCCCCCTGAAGGTTAAAGAAGGGGAAGAGGGGGACATTTTAACCCCCGGCTGGGCCTACATAGCCCCGGGAAACAAGCATATTGAAGTAGAACGGAAGGGAGGAAGCGCGCTGCTTCATCTGTCGGATGATCCTCCCGTCAACGGTCACCGCCCTTCGGCGGACGTGTTGTTTGCATCGGTGGCCATGGCCTATACCAACCATGTTCTTGGGGTAATCATGACCGGCATGGGCCGGGACGGCGCCCAGCAGCTTGGCACCATTTACAAGGAAGGGGGCATTACTCTGGGGCAGGATGAAAAAACCGCCATAGTTTACGGCATGCCCCGGGTGGCCTGGGAACTGGGCCATGTGATGGAACAGGTGTCCCTGCAGCAAATGGGCAGGCGGATCTGCGACATAGCCAAGACCGAACGGTAAGGCCCGCGTTTTTTCCGGCGCGAATTCGGCGGTGTGTACCATCCGCCCCGGAAGGGACCGGTAAAATTCCGGAGTTTTAGGGTTTCTCTTTACAAATACACCAGGCTCCGCCCTCTTTCATAAACCGGCAGAAGGGAAGCAGGAGTACCCGGCCGTCTTCCGCGCTCAAGGTAAGCTTGCCGGATGCCACATTAAGCTCCGTAACTTTCCAGTTTGTTCCCTCGTAGTTAAGCCTGGCCCCCTCCTGGGGAACCAGCTTGCGCTGCTCGCTATAAAACGCATGTTCGTAGGCCAGACAGCATAACAGACGGCCACAGGGGCCGGAGATCTTCATGGAATTAAGGGAAAGATTTTGATCCTTGGCCATTTTAATGGAAACCGGCTTAAGTTTATCCGACACCGAATTGCAGCAATAACAGCGGCCGCAGACTCCCAGGCCGCCCACAACCCGGGACTCGTCTCGAACCCCAATCTGCCGCAGTTCAATCCGGGTCCTAAATACCGAAACCAGATCCTTCACCAGATCCCGAAAATCAACCCGGCTTTCGGCGGTAAAAAAGAATAAAATTTTCGGTTCCTCTAAAAGATAATGGACCGTTACAAGTTTCATCTCCAGGCGATGATCTTCTATCTTCTGCCGGCAAATTGCCATGGCCTCCACTTCTTCTCTTCTGTGCTCCTCCGCCCGGGCCAAATCATTCTCGGTGGCGGGCCGCTCTATATAGACAATTTCCGGAGAAAGGCAGCGGGCGGGTCCTATGATCTGGGCAAGGTCCTTACCGTAACGGGTGGGAACCAGGACCTTGCTTCCCGTTTCCAGGGCTGCGCCCTTGTAGGCGGCAAGAAAGGTGTCGTTGGAATAGGAAAGCCGAAGCCGGTATACCGGGGTCCCCGGCTCCAGTCCCGCTCCGGTACTTTCAACTATAAGACCTGCATCCAGGGTTTCTTCCCCGGGCTTATCTTCCAGGGCGGAAATATCATCTTCTTCCATCGAGCCGTCGTAATCAGCCATAATCTTCCCTATACGGCCGGACCTACTGTACAAGTCCCCGTCACTGCAGCAGATCGACCAAAAGACCGTTAATTTCTTCTATCCGGGCCAGAATACCCAGTTTATCGGCCTGACCCTGCAGTATGGCAACGGCCATTTCTTCCAGTTTCTTGTCAATAACCTGCACCATGGTAAATTTCTTTCGTCGGCGGATATTAATTCCGCTCATTTGCTCTTCCGTATCAAAACTGTTTTCCACCACATAATGAACAAAGTCCCGTACCGCCTCTTTATAGGCCTTAATTTCCGGGGGGAAGGGCCGCTTGGAAAGGGCATCCCCCGCAATATGGACCTGATCCAAAAGTTCATGGAAGGATTCTTCCGACCGGGGAAGTTCTTTAACATCCAGCGCGGCTTTTTCAAAAAAAACGGCAAAACCTTTTTTTCGCGCCCTGCCGGTTTTATCGCTTTTTTCGGTCCCGGTTGATTTAAGCTTTCGCCCCTCCGCGGCGGCTTCGCCGTAGGCCGCGGGATTAAAAAAGGGGCTTGAACCATCGGGGAACACAACATTAGCCATGGTCGATCCGGGGAACAGTATGACGCTTATCCCGGTATTGGGACCGGGCCCGTTCCCAGCTTTCCTCGCTTTGGCAGATCCGCACTTTACCGTGGATAAGGCATCCTTCATTGGCTTCGATACGCCGGGTTGTAATATCACCGATAATCATCGCCGAAGGCAGAATAATCAGCCGTTCACTGGCCAGTATATTCCCATCCACCACGCCACCTATGGTAATATTGGTACCGGTAATGCTGCTCCGCATCCGGGCTTTTTCACCTACCACGACCCTGCCTTTGGCATGGAGGTTACCCTTTAAACTGCCGTCTATCCGGGTAAAGCCTCCGGTTTCAATATCCCCCTGGATAAAACTACCGGGGCCTATGATTGTATTGAGGGCAAATTCGGTCTGCTTTCGTTCCCGGGGAATTTTCCCCCCGTTTACATACGCCATACCCGGATCCTAACGGGTCCCAATCCGGTAGATTTTAAGATATTTTATTGGATCCACCACATCCGACCCGATATGGACTTCATAGTGCAGATGGGGCCCCGTGGAACGGCCCGTGTTGCCCAAATAGCCGATGGTCTCCCCCTGTTTTACTTCCTGCCCTATCTCAACCGCGGATGAAAGCAGGTGGGCATAACGGGTATAGAATCCATGCTGGTGCCGGATAATAATATAATTACCAAATCCGCTGGGCTCATAGCCCGTATAGGCCACCTGACCGTCGGCGGTTGCCACTATGGGATCCCCCTGCCGGTGTGTGGAAATATCAATACCCGTATGCATCCGGGGGGCACCGGTAAAAGGATCGGGATTGATACCGAAGAAATCGGTATAGCTCCCTATGCCGCCCCGGATGGGCCAAATACTGGGGATCTCCGACAGAATAGCCCCCTGGGAGTCCAGGATCGCGCCGATTTCCTTTACCGGCTCCACCGCGGAAGAAAGGTACACCGCCAAATGCCTAATATCGTCCACTTCTTTTAGAACATCGTCATTGCCCTGGAGGTTAAACAGCGAAGATCCCCCGGCGGCGGAAACAATCCCCATAGTACCGGGATCGGCCCCCAGGGTAAGCAGGGTACTGGAAAGGACCGCCTCAAAGCTCCGGGCGCTGCGGGAAAGCTGGTTTATTTCGTTTTTAAGCTGTTCCAGGTTAATCTGGGTATCCCTAAGCTGGGAATCCTTACCAGCAATGCCCCCCCGGGAACTGCCGGTAACTGCGCTATACCAGAAAAAGATCCCTGCAATTCCGATAAAAACCAGAAAGAACAAAAACATCGCAGCCACAGAGATATGAAAATTATAAACCCGTTTTTCTGAATGGGGAACCAACACTATGGTATAGCGGCGGGCCAAAAATCTAAAAATAGCCTGAAAAAAACTCCCCGCCTTGGACACAAGCCAGGCGGCACCGTTTTTTACCCGCTGAACCAGATTATTTTCAAACCGTTTGTAATAGTGTACCTGAGCCATACTCCTTCTCCGGTGTAACTTTAGCGGAGAAAAAGTATACTGTCAATCCCGCAGGGAGCCGAATCCGGCACCCGCAGGGCCCTTATTCTACCTTAAACCGGGACACTTCTTTTACCAGCACATCAATATTTTCTTTATTTTGCCCGCTAATCTCGTTTACCCGGTTAACCGCCACATTGATCTGATCCGCCCCGGTGGCCATTTCGTTCATCCCGTCGGTGATTTCCTGGGTTACCCGCTCCAGATTTTTACTCTCCTGGATAACCTCTTTGCTGCCCTCCAGCATCTCGTCGGATCCGCTTTTAACATCATGGGTTATGTCGTTAAGCTGCCCAATCACCTCCAGAATTTGCTGGCTCCCTACGCTTTGCTCGTCCATGGCGTTCCGGATGTTCTCGGCCTGCTCCGATACGGTCTTAACACCGTTGTCTATGGCTTCAAATCTGTTCAACACTTCGTCGGTGGAACGGGTAATCTTGTCGATAGAGTCCTTAATTTTCTTAAGCACCGCACTGATTGTTTTAGACTGCTCCCCGGAAGATTCCGCCAATTTTCTGATTTCGTCGGCCACCACCGCAAAGCCCTTTCCGGCTTCTCCGGCGTGGGCCGCCTCTATGGCGGCGTTCATCGAAAGAAGGTTTGTCTGGCTGGCAATGTTTTCCATTACCGCATTAATCTCCAGCAAGCCTTCGGATTCCCGGGCAATTTCCTGTATGTCCGTGGAAACCTCCTGCAGGCCGTTCCGGCCCACGTCGCTGGCCTCCATCAAATCTTTAACGTTTTCTGTATTCTTAGCCAGGGTCGCGGTAACCGATTGGATATTGGCTATCATCTGCTCTATGGCGCTGGAACTTTTTGAAACGCTGGAACTTTGTTTTTCCACCTGGCTGTTTAGCCTGTCTATATTAGAGGTGATCTGTTCCATAGTGGCGTTAGTCTGGGTAACGCTGGCGCTCTGGTTAATAACCCTGCCTTTAATGCTCTGAATATTGGCGGTAATTTCGTTAATCGCCGCGGCGGTTTCGGTCATGTTGGAAGCAAGTTCATTCCCAATGTCAAACAAGGCAATGGCCTGTTTTTTTATTGTTATTACCAGGTTCTTTATTTTTTCCAGGGTAAGATTAAAATAATGGGCCAGATCCCCGGTTTCGTCCTTTGCTTTGATGTTTATAGACTTGGTTAAATCTCCCTCCCCCTCAGAAATATCCTTAAGGGTCTTAACGACGTTTACCACGGGCTTGGTAATGGATGTGGCCACAAAGAAAATCACCACCGTCACAATGGCCGCCACGATAAGCGCGATTACGATTACACTAAAGGTTAGATTGTAAATTTCTTTAAACATTTCTTTCTCGGAGGTGCCTATCATGATCGACCAGGATGCGCCGCTTTCGCCGATGGTAAAAGGATACAGTACAAGTTCCAAATTGGATTGCAAGGCCGGAGAATATACCTGCAGATTATCCTTTTTTCCTACTAAAATATCATTTGCCACCTGTTCCATATGGGGTTCGTAAAGAGTCGCATCCGCTTCTTTAACGTTTTTACCCACCCGGTCCGCCTGGTAGCTTCCCAAGATGGTGCCATTATCGGAATAAACCGCCATAGCGCTAATGTCGGCATGTTCTTGTATAGTGTGTTCCACCAGGGTTTGTACCGCATCAACCTTAATAATAACCCCCACAAGACCCACCACCTGGTCGGTACCGTTTCTGATAATAGGCACAGCCATACGGAATGAATAGGTATTTTTTCCATCTACCACATCCTGTTCCGGATCTGTTACGCTTTGCTTCCGGTTATCGGGCCCGTTAATAATCTCTAGGGCCCTGGAAATATTTTCGTAGGTAAGATGTTCGATCCTGCCCGATTTTCTTGAATACCAGGGCGCATAAATTCCCTCGGCGCTGGAACCCCTTACCCCCTGGTACTGATAATCCAGACCGTCAAGTACATTGGGGTTAAATACCGCAAATATCCCTGCCAAATTCGGCTCTGATATCAGCGTGGCTTCAAGAAACTGATCAAACCGGGCCCGGCGCCGCTCCGGATCGGTCTGTTCATAGGCCCCCAGAAAACCCGCCGCCACATGGGCAACCCTAAGGTAGCCTTCTTCACGACCCTGCCAGTATGCCGCCTGCGATTGGGCCAGACGGCTAATGCTCTCCACCGCAAAGCCTAAGATGGTCGAAGAGGCCTGGGTAAGAATCAGGGTTGAAAGCCCCCCCACCACCGCCAGAAGAATTACTACAATTATAATACAGAGTTTCGCCCGTAATTTCATGTAACCTCCCTGCTCTTAGGGCCGCATACTACTTCGGACAAGTAACATACAACATATGGCTTATACATATAATACTAAAAGGCAGAAAACAATACAAGGGTTTATATTTTACGGTTAACATAGGTGTTCTATCATCTGTCTTGCGTCCCCGTAGCCAAGTTCATAGAGACGTTCTAATTTTTTCGTATCCTTTTCAATCCTGCTTACATGGAAATCTTTGCTGGGACGAATAATAATCAGCCTCCCGGCCTTTTCTTCTGCTTCCACCCATTCCAGGGTTCTGTTGTAACGGTCTACTCTGGTCCTAAGGGCCCCGGTAAGTTCCCGCCACCGGCGGTACAAAAAAAAGCTCAGCGGCGAAGGTTCCGGCTTTTTCCGGTACCCCGCAGGATTGGTCAGCACCACCACATTCCGGGTAAAACCTTCGAAAACAGCCCTGTGTACGGGTATGGCGTCGGCAATGGCGCCGTCAAGGTACTTTTTTTTGTTATACACAACCATGGGCGCCGCATAGGGCATAGAGGAAGAAGCTTCTAAAATCGTAAGAAAATCGTCAGTTTCGATTCCCGGCATTTTTTCAAAATACTCAGCCCGGCCGGTATGGCAATCGGTACAGACGGCGGTGAAACGCATGGACGACTCGATAAAACTTTTCCAGTCAAAGGGGATCAGATTGTGGGGAATCCGGTGAAATACAAAATCCATGCCAAAAAGAGAGCCCGTGGTAATAAAGTTCCGCAGTGAAAGATACCGCGGATCCCCATGGAAACGCCGCAGGATCTCAAGGTTCCGGCCCCGCTGGCCCGACACGTAGGAACAGCCCATGCCCGCCCCGGCGGAAACTCCGATAACGTAGGGGAACCATATTCCCCGGTCCAGAAAGGCGTCCAGAACCCCGGCGGTATAGTTTCCCCGCAGACCGCCGCCTTCAAGAACAAGACCCATGGCAAGTTTTTGTACCGGAAAAGGTTTTTTCCCGGAAGTTTCACCGTACAAAGGTTTTATACCCCACAGACTCAAGGGAATCTCTAAAACCGAAGTTTTTAGAGGTTCCTTTGAGTTTACCAGACAAAGGATCGGCAAATTCCTTGCCTGGCAAGCACGTATAAGCGGTACTCCCCGGCAATTTTAAATTAGAGTTGTTTAAAAACTTCAGTTTTTAAACAACAACCGCTTAAAAACAGCAAAATGCGGAGCATTTTGCCTAGACTTGTTCAATAACCAACCGGGTTATTGAACAAGTCCATTGTCAGAGGCGCCTCTACAAAATTTTTTTTAAGAAAATCCAGATCCAGTTCCGGGTACACCGGAAAGCGGTCAAGGAGTTTTTTAACTCGCTTCAGGGCTTCCGCCTTGGCCCCCGGATCAATAAGGTACTTGGCTCTGCTGAATGTACCGGAACCCTGCGGCTCCTGGGGAGAAGTTTTGCCTCCCGAAGTTCCGGCGGATTGCACCGAGGCGGCCCTGGTGTTTTTTATTACCAGACTGATAATCGAACCAAGCTCTTCCATTTCCGGCTTGCCCATCCCCAGGCTTGTAACCGCCGCCGTACCGATTCGCAGGCCCGATGTATACCAGGGGCCGTTGGGATCCGCAGGAAGGCTGTTCCGGTTACAGGTTATGCCGCATTCATGGAGAGCGCTTTCCGCCTGCCTGCCGGTAAGGGCCCCCGGCCCGCCTTTTGCCGCCGAAGCGCCGGAGGAGCCGCAGACATTTACCAGGATCAGGTGATTATCGGTCCCCCCCGAAAGAACCAAAAGGCCGTTTTTAATGCAGGATTCCGCCAGGGCCCGGCAGTTCTCCACAATCTTTGCGGCGTATGCCTGGAATTCGGGCCTGCGGGCTTCCCGAAAGGCCACCGCCTTGGCGGCAATAACATGGGGCAGGGGGCCCCCCATGGTAAGGGGGCAGCCCTTGTCCAGGGCCTCAGCAAATTCCGCCTTTGCAAGCACAAGCCCTGCCCGGGGTCCCCGCAGGGTCTTGTGGGTGGTGCTGGTAACCACATGGGCATGGATCACCGGATCATAGTCGCCGGTAAATACCTTCCCCGCCACAAGTCCGGCAAAATGGGCCATATCCACCATAAACACTGCCCCCACAGAATCGGCTATTTCCCGCATGCGCCTGCAGTTGATCTTTCGGGGATAGGCCGAATAGCCGGCCAGCAGAATAAGGGGCCGTATATCCGCAGCCTGGACGGCAATCGCATCGTAATCCAGCGTTCCTGTTTCGGGGGATACCGAATAGCCGTACACATCGAACATCCGGCTTGAAAGGTTATAACGGTATCCGTGGGTAAGGTGTCCCCCGGAATAGTAGTCAAGTCCAAAAAGTTTTTGGGTTCCCAATTTCTGTTTTAATTCCCTCCACTGGGAATCGCCGAGTTTATACAGGTTTGTTTCGCCGTATTTTTCCAGGATGGGGTTCTCTATCCTGGTAGTAAGAATAGCCCAGTAGGCCAGCACATTGGCGTCGGCTCCGCAGTGGGGCTGGACATTGGCGTATTCGGCGCCAAAAAGCTTCCGGGCCTCTTCTGCCGCCAAAGATTCCACCGCATCGACATTTTCGTTCCCCGCGTAAAAACGGTGTCCGGGCATGCCCTCGGCGTATTTGTCGGTAAACAGGTTCCCCATGGCAAGCTGTACCGCCATGGAACAGTAATTTTCGCTGGCGATAAGCTTAACCCGGCGGCGCTGGTTTTCAAGCTCCCGCACGATGGAGGCGGCAATTTCCGGGGCCACCGCGGCGGTTTCGCTAAGGTTGCACAGGTAGGCAAGAAAGGCGGTATTCACCTTACCGGATGGGACGGATGAAAGATATGCGGCAACGGCGTTCATGGGTTCTCCAGGGTATGGGATGGTTCAGCACAACCCGCTGGTATTACCATATATACGCGGCGCGGCCATGTCAAGGCATAGGGTGCAACTTTTTACGGCAACGGCGGCTCTAAACGCATAACCGGGATGTACCCGGGATTTCACTTAAACCGGGGCTTCGCCGATCCGGAAGGGCCACATGCCCCTTTTCGGGGGTCCCGGGCACACGGACGCACCATGATTATCGACTTTCACTCCCATATCTACCCGGAAAAAATTGCCGCCAAGGCGGTGGCCAGCACCGAAGCCTTCTATACCATTCCCGCCCGGGGCCGGGGGACGCCGGAGGATCTGGGGGCCGCGGGAAGGCGGGCCGGTATAGACCGCTTTGTGGTATTCTCCGCCGCCGCGGTTCCCGCCCAGGTTACAAGTATCAATGACTACATTGCCTTGGTTTGCTCGGGGGAAAGAAAGGCCGGTGGCCCAGCCCATGGAGACGGAGCGGCGACTAAGGGTGGCGACGCGGTCCGGCCATTACCGGAAACGCCGGGACCCATATTTACCGGCTTCGGCACCCTGCACCCCGGGATGGAAAACCCCGGCGCAGAGATTGACCGGATCATCGGTCTGGGCCTGCGGGGCCTTAAGTTCCACCCAGACATGCAAAAATTTAGCATCGACGACGAACGGATGATGAATATCTACGCCCTTCTTGAGGGACGCTTGCCGGTAGTTTTCCATACCGGGGATTACCGGTATACATACAGCCACCCTTCCCGGCTTGCCCCGGTACTGGATGCGTTTCCCCGGCTTACCGTTATTGCCGCCCATTTTGGGGGTTGGTCCCTTTTTGACCTGGGCCTGGAATATTTCCGGAACCGGCACTGTTATTTTGATCTGTCCAGTTCTATTCCCTATCTCGGACGCCGCCGGACAGAAGAACTAATATGCATTTACGGCGCAGACCGCATACTCTTTGGATCCGATTATCCCATCTGGGATCCCGGCGAATGCCTGGCGGAATTCAGGGATCTTTCGCTAAGTTCCGCAGAACAGGAACGAATTCTTTCCGGTACCGCCCTGGAAATTTTAGGATAAAGGCCGCCCTAAGAACGTTACGCACAGCTTAGCAGATAAGTAACCGGGTTATTGAACAAGTCTAGGCAAAATGCTCCGCATTTTGCTGTTTTTAAGCGGTTGTTGTTTAAAAACTGAAGTTTTTAAACAACTCTATTGAAATAAGTCCAATATTTTTAATTGTCCGTGGGTATGGTTCTACCAAAGAACCATGGGGCCCTAACTTGCCCCATGGTTCTTGATAATCTCCGCCATTTTAAGATCCACCACCTTCACATGGGTTACAAGCCAGTCCCCCACTTCTTTTTTTAGCCTAGTCACCAGTTCCTCGCTGGGCCCCCTGGAATCCAGCTCGGCGGCAAAGTTCCGGACAGTTTTCTTAAAATCTTCGTGAAGCCGCTTGTGGGCGGCGTATTCGGGATAGCCGTATTTTTGCTGGAGTTCCTCTTCTTCGGAAAAATGCTTAACGGTATAATTGGCAAGAAAGGCAAGGCTCTTTGCCAGTTCTTCCTGGCCCTGGCCCTGTTCGCATGCGTCAATAAGCCGGTTAATCGCCTCGAAAAGCCGTTTATGCCGGGCATCGATGATCCTGACATCGCTTACAAATGAATCATCCCAGCGGTAAAATTTAGTTGAGATCATAAATTTGGAAACCGCCCCGCCCAGAACATTCAGATTTTCCCTGTTTTTTTCTCCAATTTCACGGAGCCGTTCCACAGAATGGTTTACCTGACCGGCCCTGGAGGCGATTTCGTTGACACCGCTGGCAATTTCCGCCACCGCGGTCCTAAGGTTTTTTCCTTCCTGAATAACCGCTCCGCTTCCCTTCTGCATGTCCCCGGCACTGGACTTTACCTTACGGGTAATCTCGTTAAGCCGTTCCACCGCCTCCAGGATCTGCTTGCTCCCTATGGTTTGTTCTTCCATGGCGTTGCGGATATGCTCTTCCTGGTCCAGGACGGTATTCACCCCCGTATCAATGGCCCCAAATTTATCCAAAACTCCGTTGGCCGCGTCCTGAATAACCGCAATGGAATTCGCTATCTTTTTTAACACCGTCCCGATGGTTTTAGTCTGCTTGGCGGCATTTTCCGCCAGTTTGCGAATTTCATCGGCCACCACGGCAAAGCCTTTTCCCGCTTCTCCGGCATGGGCGGCCTCTATGGCCGCGTTCATCGAAAGCAGGTTGGTCTGACTTGCAATATTTTGGATCACCCCGTTAATTTCAAGCAGTCCGGCGGATTCCAGGGCTATCTCCTGAATGTCCGCCGCCACTTCTCTCAACCCCGAACGGCCCACCGCGGAGGCCTCTGCCAGCCGTTCAACATTTTCCATGTTCAGCTGGCAGATCCGGGCCACGGAGTTAATGTTGGCAAGCATCTGTTCAATGGCGGAGGATGATTGGGAAACGCTGTCGCTTTGTACCACCACCTGATCGTTCAGTTCTGCAATATTGGCGGTGATCTGTTCCATGGCTTCATTGGTCTGGGCCACCGATTCGGTCTGGATCCTGGTGCGGTCCTTAATTGCATCTATGGCGGATCTAATCTCCGCCACGGCCCCGGCAGTTTCTTCCATGTGCGAAGAAAGTTCAAACCCCACGTCATCCAGGTTTTCCCCTTCGTTTTCTATGGTTATTACGAGCTGTTTAAGCTGCTCCGCCGTCCGGTTAAAGGCCCGGGCCATTACTCCCAGTTCATCGGCCCGTTTAAGGACAAGGGACTGGGACAGATCCCCTTCCCCAATTTTTTTCATCACACCGATGGAACGGCCCAGGGGAGTGCTTACCAGGATTTTAAACACAAGGATATTCAAGACCGCAAATATAATAAGAAGCAGGGATGTTCCGGTAAGGAAGATTGTGGAAGGGCTAAGATAAGATTCGGCAAAAGCGCCTACGGCCGGAATATCTCCAAAAACCAGGAAGACCACGGCGGCAGCAACAATCAACATTACCAGCGTGACGAATTTTGTTAATAGGCGACTATGCATCTTTACCACCGTCCGTACCGCAAGAAAGCTAAGCTCCAGTCTAAATAAATATAAAGAAAAGTCAATATTGAGATAAGATACAGAGGGAATATCCGGGAAGCGCGGACTAAAGTTCCACTGTACTTCCCGGGCGCCCCGCATTTGTTCCCGTTTTGTTGAAATGGGGTGTAAACGTCGCATTAAAGGGGCCGCCTGAGCAAGTTCTTTCACCCCGCCGGGCAGTCCCCTAGGCCGTCTCTTTCAAAGGTTCGCCGGCATTAGATTTTGCCTTGTCCTGCAGTATCGCATTGCCGGAGGCGGCGATCAGGGCAAATTGCGGCGCCAGTTCCCGAAACAGATCCACCAACACAGGGTCAAAATGCTTTTCCCTGCCGTCGAGGATTATCCGTTCCGCCTCCGGAGCAGGCAGGGGCTGCTTATAGGGCCTAAAGGCAATCAGGGCATCGTAGACATCGGCAATCGCCATAAGCCGGCCCTGGAGGGGAATTAGGGAATTTTTTAATCCTCTGGGGTACCCTGAACCATCCCATTTTTCATGGTGGGACCCCGCAAAAATTTTCGCATGGTAAAGAAAATCTTTTTCGGTGGTGGTCTTCATAATGCCCTCAATGGCCGCCTCCCCGATGGAGGCATGTTTTTTCATGATCGTAAATTCTTCGGGAGTAAGCCTTCCCGGTTTATTAAGGATCGTATCACTGATGGCAATTTTACCCACATCATGAAGCTGGGCCGAGGGGATAAGAAATTCCAAATTCCAGCAAGAAACCTCTTCCCAATAAATTTTTTCGGATAGAAGTTTATCCACCAAAAGTTTTAAATAGTTCTGGGTCCGTTCTATGTGCCCGCCGGTTATATCGTCCCGGAATTCAACCATCTCGGTGACGGTATTTAATATCGAGTTTTGAAGTTCCACCACCTGCCGGGTTCGCTTTTGTACCATTTTCTGTAAATTATCGTTGTAGTCCTGCAGAGCCAGCTGCTGTTTCCGCGCCAGGAGATGATTTTCGATTCGCTTTAGCAGCAGGGGGGGCGAAAACGGCTTATAGATATAATCCATGGCCCCCAGGTTTAGGCCTTCGAGTTCACTGCCCACGTCATTCCGGGATGTAAGAAAAACCACCGGAATGTCACGGGTCCTCGGCAGGGCCTTAAGCTTTTTTATCGCTTCGTAGCCGTTCATTTCGGGCATCTCTATATCCAGAAGGATCAGATCGGGCCTTATCTTTTCCAGGATCTCAAAGAGTTTGGCTCCCGAAGGCATGGAAAATACATCGTAGTGATCCTTTAACATGGCCTTTCCCGCCGTAAGATTAGCCATATTGTCGTCCACCAAAAAAATTATCTGCCGTTCGTTTTTCATTTTATGCTCCTATTAAAAATTTATCCCCGCATATATTCCCGGCCTTGGCGGTATCTTCATCCCGGGGAGGCCGGGAAAACTTTCTAGACTTCACAGAACAGTACCATTTCCTGATCCGGCATAAGCCGTTCAATAATTTTTTCAAATTCGGATTTATCAACCTGTTCCCTCAGCCAGGGGACCAGATCTGCCTCCGATTCATAGACACAGCGTTCCAGTTCTTCCATGGCCTGGTCCAGTTCGCCCATGTCATAATTTTCCGCGGCGCTTCTAATCTTGGCCAGCAGGGAAGGATCCGGAGAATCCTTCCGGGGCCTTTGCATTCTTTCTTCCAGCACGTCCAAAAGCCCCCGTAGATCCGCGATGAATTTTTCCACGGCTTCTATAAATTCATCGTTTTCTTTTTTTATAAGATCAAGGTTCCCGGCCTTGGCGGCGTGTTCCAGCTTTTCCGCCCTTTGCCCGATTGTCTCCGCGGATATACCGCGGCTTGATCCCTTAATGCCGTGGACGGTAATGGCATAATCGTGAAGCTCCTCCACAGCCCGGGCTGCCTTAAGGAGTTCCGGGGTATGGATCACATAGGACCGCAGGGAATCCATGTAGGATTTTCCGTCGCCTCCAAACCGATCCAACCCCTTCTCCGTATTAAGCCCCTCTACCCGAAGGGTTTTGATCAGGGCCGCTATCCGGCATTCCCCGTCCTTTTCCGGATTATCAGCCCGGGCTTCCTGGATTCCTTCCGCAAGCCTGCTTTCCGCATCAAGGCCCAGTTCTTTTTCCAGTTTTTTGTCCCGTACCCAGCGGTTTATGGATTCGTCCATCTTTATAATATCGATGGGTTTGGTAAGAAAATCTTGAAAGCCGTTGTTAAAGAACAGTTTGTCATTACCGATAATCGCATTGGCCGTCAGGGCAATGATGGGTACGGTCCTGGCGTAGTCGCTGTCTATTTCGTTGCGGATAAAGCGAACGGTCTCGATGCCGTCCAGGCCCGGCATCATGTGATCCATAAAAATCGCATTATACCGGGGCTCTCCCTTCCGGATAAGATCGATCGCCGCTTGTCCACCGGTAACGCAGTCCACGGTCATGCCGTAGGGTTTCATAATTCCCCGGGCAAGATCCAGGTTGGTAGCCACGTCGTCAACCACCAATACCGTTGCATAGGGAATATGGGGCCGTACCAGTTGCTTATTCCTGTCCTGGCGGGCCATGATATACCGGAACTCCTTAAGGTTTTCCGCAAGTTCAGGACCGATAAGGGTATCGCTGACAAAACCCTGGAGCAGCCGGACGGTAAAGGTGGTTCCCCTGCCATATTCGCTTTCCACAGAAATGGTTCCGTTCATCATTTGAACCATCCGTTTGGTAATGGCAAGCCCCAGACCGGTTCCTTCAATGTGGCGGTTGCTCGCGGCATCTACCTGGTTGTATTCGCCAAAGAGGCGGCCCATATCCTCCTTCCGTATGCCTATGCCCGTATCGGAAACGCTACAGCTTAGCCATACGCCGGCCTTATCCCTTTCGCAGCGGATGCGCAGAAGCACCGTTCCTTCCTTGGTGTATTTAAAGGCATTGGAAAGCAGGTTGTTAAGGATCTGTTTTACCCGCAGTTCGTCCCCAAAAAGCCTGGCAAATAAATCTTCGGTAATATCCAGTTTAAAGACGATTGGCTTACTGCCGATGCGAACAATATTAAGCACCACCGTATCGTTAATAAGGCTGGGCATATCATAATCCACCGGAACCAGTTCAAATTTTCCCGATTCGATTTTGGAAATATCCAGAATATCGTTAATAAGCCCCAGAAGGGTTACGCCGGAACTGTAAATTTTTTCCAGGCTTTCTTTGGTTTCCGCGGAATATGCCGGCGGGGTATCTTCTTCTTTGTCCTTTCCCAGTTCCAGTTCCGCAAAACCAATAATCGCATTTAAGGGGGTGCGCATCTCATGGCTCATGTTTGCAAGAAAATGGCTTTTTGCCTCCGAGGCCGATTCGGCCACCAGGATCAATTCCTTTATTTTTTCAAAAGGCCGGGCAATGGTGCCCGCCACAAGGAAGGCCGCCAAAAGCCCCAGACCAAGGAATATTGCCCCGGAGATTAAAAAACTGCGGGTCACATGGGAAAGGGGACTTTCGTCAATGGGAGATGCTATCCCCAGGGACCAGCCGTCAACTCCGCCAATGGGCCGGTATGCACAGATCAACGATACTCCATCGAAGTTATATTCCCCCACCCCTGTTTCTCCCCGGATCATGTGGGAAAAAACTTCCGCCATGGGGCGGTATTTTTCGATGGTTTCTGCGGTCTTGATGTAATTGGCCCGTCCGTAAACCAGATGGGGCTGCATGCCGGCAATAAGCGTTCCTTCATGGTCCAGGACAAAAATGTTTCCCGAATCCCAGATCTTAAAACCGGAAAGCACGTCGCTGATCACCATTCCCGGCAGGGCCGCGATAATAACCCTGTCGTCGTCCAGGGGCAGCCAAAAACGGATAAGAAAATCTCCATTCTCGTTATACTGGGTAGTGCTTAAGGTTATGTCACCAATCTGAACCCGGTTGAGGTTTTCGTTTTTTAGGATCTTGTAATCCTGGTTTTTAACCCCCCGGGCCAGTATGTCGCCCTCCGGACCGATAATCCATACGCCGATATAATCCCGGGCAATAACTTCTTCCCGTAAAATCTTTGACATTTCCTCGCCGTCCAGGCCCCGGCATTTTTCTGCGATAAGCTGTATATCCGTCCGTAAGCGGCCGGCTTTTTCGGAAATAAGCCCTTCGGCAATGGCTCCCGATACGGCCATGTCGTTCTCGATGGTGGCCCTAAGGTTGTATCTGGTTAAACTTATTCCGATAATCACGCTGGCCGCAGTCATTGCCGCGATTATGGCCGAAATGATACATATAATTTTTGCGCGAATCGAGACAGTCATAAGCGCCCCCTTAATTTTTTAATGGCCATTACAATTTCAAACCGCATTGTAAAATGGCGTTTCTGCTGATAGTACATCCTAGGGGCGTTCTTTCGGACAAAATACACCCAAATAAAGAAAAAAAGATTTTTTTATCCCGGGTTTCAATCTATTGGGAGTCAAAAACCGGCTTTTTTTGAACGAAATTCCCCCGTCTTTCACCCTAAATTACAGCCCGGGGAGGGGGAGCACAGATACGCCGCAGGGCTTTTCCGGGCCGCACCCTGCACACGGGGCCCGGTTTAGGGCTCTTCAAGCTCCGCAAGTATGTGGGGAAACACCTGAAGGCTCCGGCGGAGTATGCCCTGAATATGGGCAATGGTAATTCCATAGTTAGTAAAGGGTATGCCCTGATCCGCCGCGCAATCCCGGCGATACTTCATTTCCCGTTCGTTAAGCATGCAGGCCCCGCAGTGGAGGATCAGCTTGTAGGCGGAAAGATCCTCGGGAAAATCCCCGCCGGAGGTAAAAACAAAGCGGGGGGTTTTCCCCGTATACTGGCGAATCCACCGGGGAAGCTTTACCGTTCCTATGTCATCACACTGCCGGTGATGGGTACAGCCCTCACAGACCAGGATCGGATCCTCGTCCCCAACCGTGTCGAGAACCCGGACTCCCCGGACCGCGGGCAGAAGAAAGCCCTTAAGCCGGGCAAAGAGTATGGAAAAAGAGGTAAGAGGTATGTCCGGGGGAGTGTCGGCGGAAACCTTGGCAACGACCTGGCTGTCGGTGATTACCAAGGCGGGCTTTTTCCCCAGCTGTTCCAGGGTTTCCCGCAGTTCAAATTCTTTAACCACAACGGCGGTTCCGTCCGCCTCCAGCAGATCCCGGATGGTCTGCTGCTGGGGAAGGATCAGCCGTCCCTTTGGGGCCGCTTTGTCGATGGGGATTACCAGCACCACAAAGTCCCCGGGGTGAATAAGATCCCCCACAATTTGCAATTTCGGCTCCCCGGTCTTTGCCAGGGCGGCGATACGCTCTTTTAGTTGGGGAATATTTTCGCCGGTCTTTGCCGACACAAACAGTTCCTGCGGAAACGCAGAGCCGGGAAAATGGGGTGCGGAATCTTCCAGGGGCGCCGCAGCAGCCCGGAGGGGCGGGGTCTTATTCCGGATTACATCGCTTTTGTTCCAGGCTATAATGTAGGGGACCTCTTTTGCCTGAAATATAGAAATAAGTTCCCTGTCCGCCTTGGCTAGGGCGCCCTCCTGGGCGTCCACCACCAGCACCGCCACATCGGTTTTATTGAGGGTTTGCTTTGCCCTTCGTACCCGAAGTTCCCCCAGGGTTCCCGTATCGTCAAATCCGGGGGTGTCGATAATAAGAACCGGCCCCAGGGGAAGAAGTTCCATGGCTTTGGAAACGCTGTCCGTGGTGGTGCCCTTAACGGGGGAAACCACCGCCAGATCCTGGCCCGTGACGGCATTTACCAGGCTCGACTTACCGGCGTTTCTTTTTCCAAAGAAGCCGATATGCACCCTGCCGGCCAGGGGAGTGTCGTTCATGCCCATAGGCTAATCATAGTCTATTCGGCAATAAAATGCACCGCTGCGGTCTCATCGCCGTTACGCACCCTAAGACTGTGGCGTCCCGGAGTATAGGGAAGAAAAAACACAAAGGGCCGGGATACGGTAAAGGTTTCGCCATCGTAATCCACGGTAATTATGCCGTTAAGGCCGCCGATAACCTCTACCGGTATACTCTGGATTCCCGTCCCGGAGGAGGGGAAAAACGTATAGTTATCCCGGGGGCTGATAATTTCCAGGGGAGACGCCGAATAATTTATGGTTCCTTCCCTGGGTTGGGAAAAAAACCAGCCTTGGTACTCCGGGGGATATGTTACCTCCACCGAAGAACCCCGGATCGCATGCCAGCCGCAGCTTTCTCCGGCCCAGTCCAGGGGCAGATACTCTTCTATTACCGAGGGGCAGGCGGCGGTGGGGGCCATTCCCGAAAGGGCACACACCGGGGTTTTAACCCAGCCCTGGGGTTCAAGAAAGGATTCCCCCCGGTTTCCCTGCAACCGGACAAGCAGTTGCCGTACTACCGCGGCCGGAAGGGAACTGCCGGTTCGGCCCACCACGGTCTCGCCGGTAAAATTTCCCATCCAAACCGCCACGGTAAAGCGGGGGGTGGCCCCCAGGGCAATTATATTCTGGTATTGGTTGGCCGTACCGGTTTTAAACATCGCGGGAAAGGGGGTTTCAAAATTCGTCCCCCTGCCAAAAGCCAAAACCCGTGCCCCGCGATCCGAGAGGATCGAACACACAAGCCGGGCGGTGTCGCTGTTCATTACCCGGTCACCGGCATATTCCTGTTCCTCCCCCCGTTCAAAGCGCAGGGGAAGAAATATCCCGTCCCGGGGAAAAACACTAAACCCCGCGGCCATTTCCGCAAGCTTTACCGGGGCATTCCCCAGCGCCAGGCCCAGACCTGCATGTTCCGCGACCCCGGCACTAAAGTTAAAACCCAGGGTGGAAAGAAACCGCAGGTACTCCTCTACCCCCAGGCGGTACAACAGATCCACCGCCGGAATGTTCAGGCTGGAAGCCAGGGCGGTCCGGAACAGAACGGGGCCGTTAAAACGGTTGTTGAAATTTTGAGGGATATACACTTCCTGGCTTCCGTATTTAGAAGGAATATCCGCCAGCACGTCCGAGGGCTTAAAGCCCCGTTCCAGGGCCAGGGCATAGAGAAAGGGTTTCATGCTGCTTCCCATCTGATTTTCCGCCAGCACACCGTCAATTTGGCCCAAGGTTCTTTGGTTATAGTAATCGGCGCTGCCGACCCAGGCTAAAACCTCCCCGGTTTTATTATCAAGTACCAGCGCGGCCCCGTTGTTAAGCCGGGACAAGGAATGGCGGCGGATATGGCCCCCGATAAGGTCCTCGGCAAAGCGTTGAAGTTCCAGATCCGCGGAAAGAACATAATCCGAATGCGGAGCGTTTTTGTTTCCGGCCCGGAGCTCCGCAAGCATGCCGTTTACATGCCGGACCAGATGGGGCATGTACTGGGGATATTGGAAACGGCGGGGGCTAAGGGCCTCCCAGTCCCCTGCTTCCAGGGCGGCATAGGAGGGGAAATCCCGGGCCCCGGGGCTCCGGGCAAACCGCGCCGCCAGCCTTTGGGCCGCGTCAATGCAGGCTTCCCGATCGGTAAAGGGATTATACGCCGCGGGCCGGCGGGGAATAACCGCCAGGCAGAAAAGCTCCGCCGGAGAAAGAAGGGAAATTTCCAAAGCAAAAAAATTCCGGGCCGCCGAAGCAAGCCCTTCGGTTTGAAACCCGAAGGGCAGGGAGTTAAGGTACAGATTAAGTATCTCTTTTTTTGAAAACCGGGCTTCAAGGCGAAACGCATTAAGGGTTTCACCCATCTTGGTAAAAAGGTCCCGGGGCTCTTGGGGCCGAGCGGTGATGATCCGTGCCAGTTGCATGGTGATGGTAGAGGCTCCGCTTACCCGCCGGCGCTCTTTAATATTTTGGGAAAAGGCCCGCAGTACCGAAAGGGGATCGATCCCCGGATGGTAGTAAAAGCGCTCGTCTTCAGCGCTCAGAAATACCGCCGCGATCCCGGGGTCTATGGCATCGGGGCCGGCATATTCCCGGCGCAACCCCTCTTCCAGCGGCAGGATCTGAACCAGGTTTCCCCGGCGATCGTAGTACCGGGTACTCCAGGGCCGTTCCAAAAAGGCATTTAGGGCCCCATAGGGAGAAAACCGGCAAAATCCGTACAAAAAAAGAAAAAAGGCCAGGGAAAAAACCGGGGGCCAAAAATACAGGGGCCTTTCCCCAGCCATGCGAACCGTCTTGCGAATCGGGCCGGGGAAAAGGAATTTATTCAATCGTGTACAAAAGGCCCGCGGTCCGGCCAAATATTTCCTCTTCATACATACATTCCGCCTGAACCGGCGGAGTGGGATACACCCCCCTTCGGGAAGCCCTAAACAGGAACTGTACCGTCACTTCTCCCTTGGCAAAACTATCCCAGAAATACCGCACTTCGTTGTCCATGATCATCATATTGCTGGGCTCCCGGGGATCTTCCCAGTAGTCCCCGTAATAGTCGTAGTCAGGTTCGATTATGGTTTCACCTAGGGCTTTATTGTACCGGGAGCTTGTTGTTACAAAGGTTGCATCAAGGATTTCCGCTCCCGAGGGGATCGGCACCCGCAGGGCCACGTAGGTTCTGTCCCTGCCCGAAGAAAGGCGTATCCTGGCCTGATAGGTCTTTCCGCTTTGAAGATTACCCCCTGCTTCCTTGCCCGTACCGGCATCGTAGTAGCTGACAAAGAGCCCCAGTCCCTCATCCCGGAAGGACTGCAGTTCCGAAGGAATAGCGTACCGCAGGGCCGCGGTATAGTACAAGGCCCCCTTGCCGCTCCGGGTAATGGTAAGGGGCAGGGTGGCGTCGCGTCCGAGGGATAAAAGAGGTTCGGCCTTAAAGTTAAAGCTTTTGCCCGACGGTTTGGCCCCAAGCCCCTTGTACCGGTCCCTGAACAGTTCCGTACCGGAAAGGGATATCCTCCCTTCCACATCGACCTGTTCCAGGTTATCCGCCCTAATCAGCGCATCCACCGCGCTGAGGATCCGTATGGTTACCGCGGTACTGTCCCAATAGCCCCCGGCCCGCTTTTGAGCCAGCAGAGAATTGAGGAGTCGGCCGTTAATCTGGTCCCCCGGGTACTGCTGAACAAAGAATTCCAGCACCAGGGCAAGCTGTTCCAGCTTATTCCCGTAGTACCAGTAGTAGAACCGGGAATTGGTTTCCCTGGGGTCGCTTAAGTCCACTCCCCTGGTGGTGGACCGGATCAGGTTGCGGATCTTCTCTCCTATCGCGGCGGCATCGTCTTTCCGGTTTAAATTATGGTAAGTCATGCCCACAAAGGCCAGGGTCCCCGCATCGGCGTCCTGCCGGGCGGCAATTTCCGCAAGCCGCGAGGGTTCTCCGGCTTTACCAAAGAAAGAAAAGATGTAGAAAGCATAGGCTTGGAGGTAAGAATGGTAATTGTTGTTTTCGCTTCCGGGGTTTTGGCCATAGGCAGTGCGGATCTGCCTGTTAAGGAACGAAAGAAGATTCTCCACGTTCAAAGTCTTGGGAATGGAGTACTGTTTTTTCTGCGCCAGGGCAAGCACATGGGCGATCCGGAGTGAAACGTAAAAATTCGAGCCGGTAAATGAATTGGGCCAATAGCAAAAACCGCCGTCGGAATTTTGTACCCGGGCCCAGGATTTTAGCTCGTCCTCCACCACCTGTTTTGGATTACGTACCGTGGTCCGCAGATTAAACGCGTCGATGTAATCGCCAAAGATTACCAGAGGCAGTATCGCGGCGCTCCGCTGTTCCAGGCATCCGTAGGGATAGTGAAACAAATAGCTTATGGCAGAATCAAGAAGTCCCAGCCGGGTGGCGTCAAGGCTTACGGTAAGGTTCCCTACGCCATTATCGGCCCAGCCGGGGATCACCAGACCCTCCCGGGCGGAGGGGGCGCCGGCTCCCACGGTTCCCAGGGTGGTAAACGTTTCCATCACATAGGGTTTTTCTATGTAGATTTCGTTGATTAGTCTTTCGTTTAATATATCGGAACGGACGGTAAAATTCAGATTCACATACCCCTCTTTTACCGCGGCAAGATCAAAATATACGACCCCGTTTTCACCGGCCCGCAAATCGATACTCCGCTCCGTTACGCCGTCTATGATGGCGCCGCCGCCGGTTTTGATAAGCCCGTTGTTGGTGGTTCCTGTGGCGGGACTAAGGGCCAGGGAAACCTGTACCCGGTGGGGAACGGTATCCAGATTAGTTATGAGGACGCCCGCTTCCGCCGTATCCCGCTCCCGCAAACGCCGGGGCAGCACTTCCCGGACATTGATCCGGTTTCTGGCGGCAATTTCGCTTTCCTTAAGAGCAAAGAGATCTCCCTGAACTCCCACCACGGTAATACGATAGGTGGTAAGGGTGTCGGGAAGCTTAAAGGTGGCTTTTACCCTGCCGTCCGGACCGGTTTTAAGCATGGGTTCAAAAAGGGCGGTGGGATTAAAATCACTCCGGTCCTCGCTTTTATTCTCCGAATCCCCCCCCGCCAGGTTTTTAATGCTGTAGGTTACGGGATCTATAAGCCGGAACCGGGAATCTCCCCCGGTAACCGACAACGGGAAATTACCTTTGTTATAAAAATACGTAACCGGATCGGGAACATGGTAATTGATTAGATCCAACACCCCCCGGTCTACCGCCATAAGGGTAAGTTCCGCATCCCGCAAGGGCCGGCCGTTTCGTTCCGCCTTAAGGGTAAGGGTAACGGTTTCGCCGGGTTTAAAGACCCGGTTCCCCGCATCTTCTATCCGGATGGTAAAGGCCTTTACCCGGGGATCCACGTTAAGGGCGGTAACGCCGTAGTAGCCCCAGGGTTTGTCCAGGTCGGGGCTGCCGTATTCGTGGGCCGGCGGCCCTTTTCGGACCGAATACGAGGCCACCGAAACATATACCACCGGCACATAGTTCCGGGCAATGGGGATCTCCAAAACCGTGGTTCCCTCGTCCAGGTACTTTACCTCTTCGCTGAAGATCCCTTCCCGTTCCACCGTAATAAGGTAATAGCCCCCGGGCAGGGCGCTCTGCAACAGGACCTGAGCCTTATCTCCGGGATTATACACCGCCTGATCCGGCGTAAGACGGATCTCGCTGCTGGCATTCATGTTCCAGTACCCAGCTCCGCCGCCGGTAACATAAAAACTGTATTCCGTTAGGGCCTTTCTGCCTTCCGCGTCCTGGGCAGAGAGCCGTACCGTATGGTACCCCGGTTTAGAGGGAGTAAAGGTAAAGGATCCGGCATCCTGCAGGCGAAGGGTTTGGTTTTTTTCGGTGATTGTCTTTTTAAGGTACTGATCGTATACATAACCTGCGACCCCCTCCTGTTGGACCAAGTGCCATTCATCCCGGAGGATCTCCACCGTCAGGTTATTCTGCCCCGCTGCAGGCCAGTCCGCCGGAACAGATCGTTCCCCGGAGGGGCGCAGGGTCAGAAAATCAAAGGACAAGTTTTGCCCCGTTCTTGGGAATCCCCCCTTCCACAAGGGGGCCACTCCAAGGTAGAACCGGGCGGGGTGGACCACTGCAGTTTGAGATGCAGAGATTACCTGGTTGGACAGATCCGTTACCCTGGCTTCCACGGTGTACGAATAGGCCGCACCGGTAACGGAATCTTGAACGGTCCGCCGGCTCAAGGCGGCGCTGCCTCCGGGACCCAGGACTCCGGTATCGGAGGACAAGTTTTTTCCCCCATCCCACACATCCCGGGGACCAAAGTAGTATCCCTTGGCTTCTCTGGCCGGGGGAGCATACCTGGTAATGTACCGGTACCAGTCCTCCTCATAGGCTGCCCCGGCCAGGCCGCCCCCGGAAAGGTACGATGCCGTAAGTTCCATATCGATTGTATCCCCCGCATACAGGGGACCGGCGGGGGCGGTAATGGCCGCTTCAAATTTAAGCCGTTCAAAGAACGCCACCGTAACCGGAATAAAGGCACTTGCATTAGATTTCTCCCCGGCCCGGCGGTACACCAGCCGGTAGGGTTGAGGACTCAGATCGTCCGGCAGGGTAATGGTTCCGTAAAAGCCCCCGGATTCAGAGGTTTCCCCTTCCAATACCACAATGGCTTCCCCCCCATCATACGAATCCTCCTCCAAGGTTACGGTGTATTTTCCCCGGTAAATCAGGTAATTGCCCACGGCCAGGGACCGGTCTATACCCCGGAAACTAAGGATCTCGCCGGGTTTGTAAAGCCCCCGGTCGGTAAACATAAAGGTAACGGGCTTAACCGCCTCGCCGGACAGTGAACTGCCGGTGTATACATTAAAGGCCCAGGTATTATGACCCCGGACCCGAAAAACTGCCTGATCCTCGTCTTTTTCCGCGTAGGCATACAGCTCCCCATCCTTGATGCTGCCGTTATACACCCCCGCGTTAAAATTAAACAGCGCCAGTCCTTCCTGGTTTGTCCGGGTCTCGGCAAAGAACCGGACCGTTCGTATATCACCGCTGGATTCTATATCATTGCGGGACAGGAGCCGTACCACCGCATTTTCCAGGGGCTTTCCCGTTGAAAGGCTTGTAACCAGTACGATGGTTTTGTTAAACCCCGCCCGAACCGTAAGGCCCAGATCCGTTACCTGGAGGACAAGCTCGTTCTTGGAAATTTCCGTTCTTGGGGTATAGGTACCGTTGGAATTATACGAATAGCTAAGATATTCCACGTTGGCGTCGAAGTGTACAAAACCCTGGCCCTTCTGGTTAAGGAAGGGTTTTAGGTCCATATCGGCAAACCAGCGGCGGTTGGGTTCGGTGTTTAAGGTAAAACGCCGGGTATTTTCAAAGGCCGGGCGGTACGGGTTTTTTACCGTGGAAAGACGGTACCAGGATTTATCAGTGACATTGGTATATTCAAAAAGGTAGCGGGGATCAAACTGGGATTCCAGCATTCGCTCCCCACCGTAATAATACCCGGAGTGTGAAAACGCCACATTCCCCCGGGGCGGGGGCGCATCGGGCACCCGTACTTCCGCCGTATAAGGTTTTTCCAGTTTTCGCCCGTAAATATCCTCTACCCCCGCATCCACGGTGATCCGGTAGCGGTCCCCGTAGTTAACCGGAAGTTTGTATATCTGAATGTGAGTGTCAAATATTTTAAGGTTCTCTGTACCTATGGTCATGGCCGGTTCGGTGCGGATCCGGTTCTGAATACTTGCTACTTTTAGGCGCTCACTAAAGTAGAGGTTTAGTATATTACGGTCCGCCCCCCCGGCGGGAACGGTTTCCATCCGAAGAACCTGAAAGGGTCCCGGGGTGTTGAACGAAAAAACCGCGTCCTCCGGAGTCCCCAGGGTGGAGTTGGCGGATTTGGCGCCCTGTTTAAGGGTGATCTTTAGGGTGGTTTCAAACCCCACCTCGTCATTAATGTGAAGAACGATCTTCTTTTCGTTTTCCTGAACCAAGGTAAAAGTTCCGTCCACGGAGGCTTTGGAACGGGGTTGCACCTGCAGGGCCAGGTAGGGCCGGATATCCTGAACCGTCACAGGATAATTAAAGTACAGGTTTACCGTCTTTGCCGCCTCCGGGGGAACTCCGTTGTGGGAAAAACTCATGCCGCGATTTCTGTATTCTTCCCCCGGTTCCATGCGGGTAACCGCAAGGGCTTCGGTAAAAAAACTAAAGGATGTTTCACCGCTTATTTTTTTTCCCGAAAGGGAAACGGTCCCGGGATCTACGGTGATCCGGTAGGTCTGCTGGGCCTGGCAGGGTTCCTCCGCTTCGAAGCTTAAAAAGCCGGTTCCGTACCAGCGAAAGTTTCCTTTAAGGGGCGGATCTATGCGGACCATGGCAGAACTGCCGGAGGGGGCGCCTAGGGCCGCCAGGGGAATCATGGGTTCGGAAAAGACCACATACACAGAGGGACGCTGGATGGTGGAAGAGAAAAAGCCCCGGGGTCCCCAGTCTATCACCGTCAGAGGATCCGCCGATACGGGGGCCACGGAGGAAAGGGCCTTTATCTGGGCCTCCTGTATGGCGGCAATCCGGGCCGCCTCTTTTTCACGGTCAAAGTACGGAGTTTTATAATCCGCAAGCTGTTTCCGCAGCCCGCCGCCGGCAACCTGCCCCCCCGCCGTGCTGGGAAGGGAATCCGGCGGAAGCCGTTCCGCCTCCGATTCCGGTTCGGGAAGCAGGGGCCTAAAATCCAGGGCAAACCCCGCATCGATAAGTTCCTGGGACGCATATTTAAGTCCCGGATCGACCTTTCCGCCGTTGATACTAAGCTCTTCCGTGGAAGAAGATTCGCCGGGGGCCCTGGAACCGCATCCGCCCAGGATCAACATGGCCGCCATACAGAACGCAGTACAACTCCTGTTGAGGGTTTTATTCAGGAATTTCATACACGCCCTCCAAAACATGCCGGGGCTGGTAAGGATAGTGGGGAACCTCATCTAATTTGGTAACCCCCGAAAGAACCAAAACCGTTTCGATTTCCGATTCTACCCCGGCCTGTATGTCCGTATCCATTCGATCTCCAATTATGACGGTCTCTTCCCGGCTGGCATTAAGCCGCCTAAGACCATGGCGCATCATAAGAGGATTTGGCTTTCCCACAAAATACGCTTTTCTTCCCGTGGCCAGTTCAATGGGGGACACCAGGGCTCCGCAGGCAGGGACGATAATTCCCCCCTCGATGGGGCCGCTCATATCCGGGTTGGTCCCAATAAGCCGGGCCCCCGCCTTTACCAGCCGGACCGCCCGTTCCAGGGCCTCCAGGCTGTAGCCCCGGCCCTCCCCCACCACCACATAATCGGGGTTCACGTTATTCATGGTAAACCCCTGATCGTAGAGGGCCTGGATAAGCCCCGGCTCGCCGATAACATACACCGAACCGCCGGGATGTTGAATCGCCAGGAAACTTGCCGTAGCCAGAGCGCTGGTATAAAAATGTTCCGGATCCACTTCTATACCCAGCCGGGCAAGCTTTTGGGAAAGCTCCAGGGGGGAGCGTTCGCTGGAATTTGTAAGAAAAAGGAACGCCTTATTATTGACTTCCATCCAATGTACAAATTCCAGGGCCCCTTTTAGAAGCTGGTTACCGTGGTAGATAACTCCGTCCATATCAATAATAAAGGCGCCTTTTGAACGAATACAGGAAAGATTTTTTTCCATTGATGGTACCATTATACCCGGTAAAAGGGGCTTGTCAAGGTTTTTCGCGGACCTGCAAAATCCCGGCGACTTTCCTACGGCGATTCCGGGCGCCTTTGTTTGTATAAAAGGCCGGGCAAGAACTTGTCCATTTTTTTTTGTTTTGTTAGCATACAAACCATGATTGTAGTGCTTTCTAAACACGTTACTTCCCACGATAAAGAACTGGTACGCATCTATCTTCGGGACAGGGGCTTTACGGTCCGGGATCAGCAATTCGGCGAAGACGAACTTATCGGCGCCACCGGTAAAGGGGTGGTGGATCTGCGGGAACTGGGCTTACTACCGGGGGTGGAACGGGTTGCCGCGACGAGCAAACCCTATGAATTGGTGTCCCGGGAAACCAAAGCCGAGGATACCATTGTAAGCGTCGGCGGACCGGAGGGAAATGTAAAGATAGGCGGTTCCCGGATTACCGTAATTGCCGGGCCCTGCGCGGTAGAAAGCCGGGAGCAGATCCGGGAAACCGCAGAGACCGTACGGGAATCCGGAGCGGTGCTGCTTAGGGGCGGCGCCTACAAGCCCAGAACCAGCCCCTATGCGTTCCAGGGCCTGGGACTTAAGGGCCTTGAGTATATGAAGGAAGCGGGAGAAGCCTGCGGCATGCCCATCGTAACCGAGGTGGTATCCCCCGAATTGGCCATGGATATGAAGGACCTAACCGACATGTTCCAGATCGGCGCCAGAAATATGCAGAACTTTGAACTGTTAAAAAAAGTAGGTTCCCTGGGAAAGCCCGTGCTTTTAAAACGGGGCCCCTCGGCTACCATAGAAGAATGGCTTCTTTCGGCGGAATATCTTTTAGCCGCGGGAACTAAGGACGTGGTCCTCTGCGAACGGGGTATCCGTACCTTTGAAACCTATACCCGTAATACCCTGGATATTTCCGCAATTCCCGTGGTAAAAGCCCTTTCCCATCTTCCGGTGATTGTGGATCCCAGCCATGCGGTGGGTATCCGGGCCAAGGTGGCCTCCGCAGCCCTGGCGGCCATAGCCGCCGGAGCAGACGGACTTACCGTAGAGGTCCACCCCCGGCCCGACGACGCGCTCTCCGACGGGCCCCAGTCCCTGTACCCAGAACAGTTTGAAAAGCTGATGCGGGATATTGAAGCCCTGGCCCCGGTGGTAGGGAAGGAACTGCTCCGGACCCCCCGGCCCAAAGCGGGAACCGGGGTTCTGGGTCCGTCAGGGCCCCCGGGTACATCCGGGTCCGGGGAGTCTTCTCCGAAAATTTCGGAGCCCGGGCAGAAACAGCTTACGGCCTATAATGGGGAAAGCGGCGCCTTTGCGGAACAGGCCCTTATGCGGGTCTTTGGCGAAGAAGCCCCCCGGATTAAGGTTCAGTCATTTAAAGAAATCTTTGACGCCGTCCTGGACGGTTCGGCCGAAACGGGGATAGTACCGGTAGAAAACAGCCTTGCGGGGAGTATCCATGAAAATTACGACCTCTTTCTTCGCTATCCCGATATTGTCATTGCCGGTGAAGTAAAACTCCGCATCGTCCACTGCCTTATTGCGGACCAGCGGGCCGATATGGACTCCATTACCATAGTTCGCAGCCATCCCCAGGGTTTTGCCCAATGCCGG
>JAISOA010000174.1 GCA_031275945.1 Spirochaetaceae bacterium | reverse complement strand
CCAAAAGACACAGGTTGTATTTCGGATCAGTATAATAAAAAATATCCCGGATAAACTGATAGCGGTTTTTATTCATGGCGACCCTCCTGTAAAAGGGTACGGTACCGTTCATCACCCAGCAATTCCCGGTGAGTCCCGCTTTTAACCAGTTCCCCGTTCTTCATAAGATAAATACAATCAAAATCCTGTACCAGGTCCAGGCTGTGCGTAATCATGATCAGTGTCCTGCCGCTAAAGACCTTTATAAAAGTCTTTACCAGCTCCGCCCCCGCCTCCTTTTCAAGAGAGCTCGTCGGTTCGTCCAGCAGGATTATATCGGCGTTCCGGTATAAAGCCCTGGCAATGGAAACGCGCTGCCGCTGGCCGCCGGATAAAAGCCCCCCGCCGGCGGCGCAGTCGCCCGCGTAGCCTTCCCCCGTGGAAACGATAAAATCGTGGATCAGCGCCTTCTTTGCCGAATCGATAACCGCGTCATCGGCGGAAAATTCCCCGCAGGCAATGTTACGGGCAAAAGTACCGGAAAAAAGAAAAGTGTCCTGCTCGATAAAGGCGATATTTTTACTGAACACGGAAACAGCCCCCTCGTCCGGGACATAGAGCCCCGCAAGAAGTTTTACAACACTCGATTTCCCGCTTCCGTTCGGCCCCACAATGGCCGCCTTCATGCCGCGGCGAATGGAAAAGTTAACATCCCGCAGCACCTTTGTTTCCGGCCGCCCGGGATACGCGAAGGTAACATGGTCAAAGACGATAGCATCATGCCCGCCGCCGGTAATTTGCCGCGCCTCCGGCGTCTCCCCGGTATCCCATATCTCAAAAACCCTCCACGCCGCGGGCATATTCAGCCGCAGTTGAAAAAAATTAAGAGACTTTACGGCGTTGTTGATGTTTCCCGCCGCAAGCTGGGCGGTAAGAAGCTCCCCCAGACTCAGTTTCCCTCCAAACACCATATAACCCCCCAAAATCAGGAGCGCGATGTTCTGGAGCAGCCCCAGGGTTTCAAGCAGGGCGTCGGTTTTGCAGGCCTTCCGGTCAAGAAAAACCACATGGCCGGTAAATTTGCGCAGCGCGTCCCGGTATCTGGCGGCAAAGTATTTTTCCATATTCATGGCCTTAATTTCCAGCGGATGATTCAGAAACTCCTGCGAAACCGCGGCCGCCTGCCCGAACAACTCCTGCCGTTTCCTGAAAAGGGGATCGTTTGCCCTGGACATTGCATAGATATACCACTGGCAGATGGCCGGAAACAGCAGGTATCCCAAAGCCAGAAGGGGATGAATATAGATAATCAGCCCCAGGGACAGGAAACCGGTAAAAAACGAAACAAAAATACTTCTGAACTGCCCGTAAAAACCAATGAACTGTTCCAGATCGGTGTTAAGCCGGACCACGGTATCGCCTGAGCTTTGGGTTTCTATCCAGGAATAGCGCAGGCGGTTGATCTTTTCCACGGTCTTTTTGCGCAGTTCAAAGGCGATGTTACACTGGATATGTCCCCAGTACCATTGGTTAATCGCGCCAAAAACAAGCGCCGCTCCAACCGCCCCCGCCATCAGCCGGAAGAACGCAAAATCCACATTGCCGCCCAGCGCCGAATCCGTAAACCGGCCCGTCAAAAGGCCCGCGCCAAGGCCGCTCAGGGTACTGGCCAGCAAAACAAGGCAGGACAAAAACAGGGCGAACCGGAATCTTTTCAATTCCCGTAAACCCAGCAGCCTTTTTACCAGCACCCCAAGCCCCGCGTGATTAAAATCCCCGCCCATGCCTTCCCCCTGTGAAAGAAAAGATGACTTTACGTCATGGCGCCACCATGGTCCGCTTGTTGCCGTGTTTGCCTTGCGCCATTTTAATTGCTGCTATATCCATTTGCGTAAGTTATTGTGCATGATGTCCTGTATTGTGTATGTGTCCCGATTGCTGCACCCGTTTGTGTAAAAGCCCTGTTCATTATATTTGTTCTATGCCCTCTGCCCGGAACACCATCGTCAATGAGAAATCCGCACACGATATCCCTTCCGGTTGTTTCTCCATAGGCTATATTTTCACCCAGGGTCCAGGAACCGCCGAATGTGCCATGCCGTTTCATGCGGGTTTCAGGGGTGCTTCTGTCACTGCCGTTGTGTCCCGTATGTCCGGTTCTGCCTTGATCTGTCACATGATCTTTCGCCGCAAGGGAAAGTCCTCTTTCAGGAGTCAATACGCCCACGGCATTTGCCCTGTTTAGGGCCGTAATACAACTATTTACGGCTGCCGCCCCCTCCTGAGTTATTATGGTGATTTGTCCGGGCACGGAATAATTTCTGCCGCTATAATATCTTAACCGTGGCTGTATATATAATTCCGCATATTTTTTGGGATTTGTTCTGACTTTATTCATTTCAAGAATAACGTCTTTTTCGATGGCGGTTAAATAATCAACATTCGCCGCCGTATCAAGAGCGGCAATATCCCAGTTCGCGGCATCCGGATCGGCCCTTCCGGTTATATTATCCAACGGCGCCCTTTGCGCAAACAAAACATTGGCATTACCCAGCATCACAAACAGACCGGATACCAACATCAAAAAACCGACGCCCTTTGCCTTTTTCATTACATTCCCCCTAGCAGTTTGTTGCGCTTCGCGCATAAAATCTCCAAAAATCGCCTGCAAGGCGATTTTTTACCCTGCAAACTGCCAAAGGACGCCCGATAATCGTGGTTTTTACGGGTTTTTCAACGGAAAAACCGTAAAAACCTACAAGTGCAACAGGCTCCTAGTATATTCATCTGTTCCCGGGGTAACATATTTTTTACATTTTGTCAATATGTTACCAAAATTCTTATTTTAAAAACTTCCCATCAAAAATACAAACCATTTTAGGTACGATAAATCCATTTGATCATCATTGATTGTAAACAATGGGTTACCAGGAACCAGCGGTTCCCAAATGCCATTAAATCCAGACCAATCATCCGGTACTTGTATTTGGGCAAAGACAGCAAGAGGTGAAAGTGTCAGTAATACGATAAAACCGATCTGAAAATTTTTTTGCACATGTAATGCTCCTTAAAAAAAGCCGACTCACCGACGTTTGTATCGACAGCGCATAGATACTATTTTCCCCAATAAGGATCAACACCAATCCGGCGGACCGGTATTCCACGGGAGAACCGGCAGGAAACTATCGAATAAAATAACGTTATTCTTCTTTGCCGCTACGTCATGTTCCGCCTCCGTGTTGTTTCGCCGGGGGTGAATTTGGCGACCGGGGGGAAAGCGATGAAAAGGCTAACGCGGCGCTGTTTGCGTTCCGTCTGTTAAAAGAAGGGGCGGAAAACGCTACTTTGAAGTTTGGATGTTTATATTCACGTGTACGGGGGGGGGGGGGGGGGGTACTGCGCGGGGGGGGTTTTAAAAAGTATTTCGGAGAGG
>JAISOA010000171.1 GCA_031275945.1 Spirochaetaceae bacterium | reverse complement strand
TGCCCTTTCCATCGGCGCTATTCCCGCCTATGCATACCTGGGGGACGTGGAAGAATCCCCCACGGGGGATAAACGGGCGGAACAATTTGAGGACGCGTTTCTTCCCGAGTTATTTGAAGAACTGCGGCGACTGGGTTACAAAGCGGTAACCTATATGCCCCCCAGAAATAGTTCCGCCCAAATTGCCCGGATACAAAAATTCTGCGCCGACGGAGACTTGATGGAAATTTCCGGAGTGGACATTAACTCAAGCCGCCAGTCCTTTAATTGTCCCGAGGTCCTTGATCCCTCCTGCAGGCATTTGGTGGACACCACCTGGGCGCTTATTGCCCACGAGCGGCTTGCCTCGGCGGACAGTACCTGGGGTATTTTTTCTTCCGCCAATCCTTTTTCTTCACTTTCCTTAGGGGAAAGGATTATATTATATGCAAAAGCCGGAAAATCATTGGATCTATACCATCCGGAAGAATCCGTTCCCCGGCTAATCGAAAAACTCCACAAAGGAAGGTTCTTATGACTTGCATTCTGGCGCCTCTGGTACGGGGCCTTTGTATTAATACCGCTCTGGCGCCCCGGATCGTTATTACCGGCGAAGGACCGGAACCGAAAAACGCCTTGGCTATTGATTTGGAATCGGCCTTTGAAAAAGACGACAAGGGCGACGAACTATTCAACGAAGAGGGGGCCGCTAAAATTTTACACGAAGCCTATTCGGCATGGGAATTCGAAATTACCCCTTCTGGGGCGGAGAAGGCCGAAACGGTAAAAAAACAGCCCTCTTCTATTGTTCTTAAGCGGGGCAGTCAAACCTTGGGAATTTTCTGGATCGACCGGGATCTTGACAGGGCACAAAAGCGCCGGAGCAACAGGGACGATACCTTTCTTGAAGAACAGATCCCCCAAAAACCCGGGGAGGCGTCTCTTTTTCGGGATCTTTCCGCCCTAGACCGTTCCGGCGTAGTTAAAAACCGGGTGGCGGTGGTAACCGGTGGCGCCCAGGGTTTTGGTGAACAGATAAGCCTGGGACTGGCATCGTCGGGGGCGTTGGTTTTTATAGCGGATCTAAACCTTACGGGGGCGGAGGCGCTGGCGAAAAAAATAAACGATTCCATGGGCAGAACCGCGGCCATTGCCGTAGAGGCCGATGTAACCAGCGAAGATTCGATGGAGCATCTGTTTACATTTATCGCGGAACACTCCGGGGGCTTTGATCTATGTGTTAGCAACGCGGGAATACTCCAGGCCGGAAGCGTTATGGAACAAAAACTGGATGCCTTTAAGCTTACCACGGAGGTTAACTATGTGGGGTACTTTATCACCGCCAAATACGCAAGCCGGCTTTTACGGCGGCAACACCTTGCCGCTCCGCAGTGGAAGACCGACATTATTCAGATCAACTCCAAGTCGGGATTAGAGGGATCCAATAAAAACAGCGCTTATGCGGGAAGTAAATTCGGGAGCCTGGGCCTTACTGCAAGCTTTGCCCTGGAACTGGTGGAATACAACATTAAAGTTAATTCCGTCTGTCCGGGAAATTTCCTTAACGGCCCCCTTTGGGCGGATCCGGAAAAAGGGCTCTTTGTGCAGTACCTTAAGGCCGGCAAAGTGCCGGGGGCCCGGACCGTGGCGGATGTAAAGGCCTATTATGAGGGCCGGGTTCCCATGAAGCGGGGCTGCGAAGGCTCGGATGTTATGCGGGCCATCTACTATCTGGTAGAACAGGAATACGAGACCGGTCAGGCGCTCCCCGTAACCGGCGGACAAGTGATGTTGCATTAACAGACCGGATCCCTACGCCGTTACGGTCCGTTTTAGAAATAGAGTTGTCCGGAAACTTCCGGTTCCTTGGGAATCTGAAGTTTCCGGCGGCCAAGCCGGACATTCCGCGGAGGCTTATTCTGCGAATGCAAAAATGATTCGCGGGGCTTACCGGCGGGAATGATCCGGCGGAAATTACCGCTTGCTTAGGACCCTCTGCTCATATTCGGTTACCCTGTCAAGCCAGCGGGTGCTTACCGGAACCTCTGCACTCAGGCACAACTTGTCCCAAACTGCCGCAAAGGGCAGGGTTTTACATTCTTCCATAAGGGCAAGCCGTTCGTGGTTTCTTCCTTGTTTCTCCGCCTCCACCATAAGTTCCGTGGGCTCCAATAGGGCTTCAAGCAGCGCCTTGCGGAGGCTGCGGGCACCGATAACCCAGGCCGCAATGCGGTTGATTGAAGCGTCAAAATAATCCAGGGCAAGGTCGATACGGTCAAAGGCGGCAGCCCGCTTTATCTCGCGGCAGGCATCCCGCAGATCGTCGGAAAATGTAGGCACATGATCCGAATCCCAGCGCATTCCCCGGCTAAAGTGAAACAGGATCCCCGGTACAAAGAGAAGTACGGCGCTGATCTTATCGGCGATATACTCGGTGGGGTGGAAATGCCCCATATCAAGACAAAGTTTAATCTGTTTTCTTGCCGCATAGCCCATATAAAAATCGTAGGATCCCGTTACATAGGCTTCACTTCCAATACCAAACAGTTTGCACTCCACCGCATCGGTAATCGTATTTTCGGGAAAAGGTACCGAAAGAATTTCATCCAGTGCGTCCTTAAGCCGTTCCCGGGGGCCCAGTCTGTCGGCGGGATAATCTTTTGAACCGTCGGGAACCCAGATGTCATGGGTCGCCGGGGAACCCTGGTTCTCTCCAAAGGCGCTGGCAATACGGCGGCAGGCCCTGGAATGATCCATCCAGAATTTACGGATCCCGGGATCTGCACTGGTCAGGGTACAACCGGCGGAGTCTGCCATGGGGTGG
>JAISOA010000087.1 GCA_031275945.1 Spirochaetaceae bacterium | reverse complement strand
AAGGTACTAACCATGGACGAATTTAGATTAACGATCAGGTCCTCAAGACCGTTTTTTATCGTATAGGCCCGAAGAAAACCCCACGCCATGGATACCACCAGGGATGCGGCAATACCCTTGCCGGAAACATCGCAAAGGGCCGCAAAAAAGCGGTTTTCCCCCAGGTCTTTGATAAAATAAAAATCACCCCCCACTCCTTTGGCCGGCAGGGACCACGCGTTTACCCCGATTCCCTGGCCGGAGATCTCGTCGGCGCTGGCAAGAAACCGTTCCTGTAAAAGGCTTGCCATGGCAATATCCCCGTTGGTCATGTCAACAAAATAATTGGACAGTTCCTGAAAGGACAGCATACCGGTAAAGGCCCCCCGGGGGTCCGTAAGAATCATAAATCTATTCCCCATGTCGGGCCCGGAGTCTTTTGAAACGGCGCTTAAAAACTGCGAAACGGTAAAAATATTCGTATCCCCCGGAAGTACCGGAGCTTTTTCGGTTATTTCCAGAACCGCCCGCTTTCCCATCAGATCCCAGCCGAAGCGTCTTCCCAAAAGTAAAAAAAGTTTGTCCCGCCGTATAATCCCCAGGGGCCGGTACAGATCATTCACCACACATACCGCAAAAATACGGCGATCCCGGTCAAAAGTATCCGCCAGGTTTGCGATGGTTTCAGATGCCGGAATAGTTTTAAAATACCGGGCCAATTTTTGTATGGAATTGGGATACGATCGTCCCTGACCTTCGCCCTGTAGTTCCCTGTCTGTTAGTTCCTTCTGCACAAGCGAAATATAACGGGGTTCTATTAATATTTGGTTAAATCCCGAAGAATAACAGATTTTTAACCGTTTTATAACCATTTATTGCATCTTTTTAGGGAAATATGATCGCAGGAAGTATACCTATGGAGATACAGTTTTTAGAAGACCGCAACAATTATTCTTTTACGGCAAAAATATCGGGCGACTGCGACCTGTACAATGCCCAGCATCTTTTTATGGATATAACGGAAAAGATAAACCACGGATACAGGGCCGTATGCGTAGATTTTTCCGGGGTACAGTATTTGGACAGTTCCGGAATATGGGCGGTGATTAGGATCATTCAACACTCAAAAGAAAAAACCGTGGATTTAACCTTCCGGGGAATTACCGGCACGGTTCGCAAGGTTATGCGGTTGTCAAACATACTTAACATTATTAAAGAAGAGGGTGCATGAAAAACATAATTACCCGAAAGCTGATTGTGGACGAAAACAACGAACTCTTTGACGCCCAGGGGATGAAGTACGTCGAATTTAAAAGTGATTTCTCAAAGATCCGGGAATACAGCGCCCACATACTGGAACGGTGCCCCAGGCAATTCCTGGAAGAAAATCTTCTGGAACAGCAGTTGTCGGAACTAATTAAAAACGGGATTAAGCACGGAAACAAATGCGACGATTCAAAAAAACTTAAAGTTTGGTACGACCTTAGACACCGGGTACGTTTTATTGTGGAGGACGAAGGGGATGGATTTAAGGGCCTTGAAGAGTGGAACGATTTTTACAGAAAACGTCAAAGGGCCCTTTATGAAGGGAATTTTGATCTTTTTCTTAAACTGGCCGCGTACCGGGGACCGCAGAGCGATGAAACCGACGGAGGCAACAGCCTGATAGCGGCGCTGGAATTCTGGAACGGCGGTATAATTTACAACGAGGCAAAAAACAAGGTTGGAGTAGTCCGCTGGTTTTCCCATGGTTCGGGATAGGACCCGGGTTTGTTATGGAGAAAGACTATGATCGGAATAGAGGAGCCTGTTACAACGGTTTATGAAAACCTAAAAAAACAAAACCGTCAAAGGGATATGTTTTTATGCATCCCTTCGCGGATAATCCTTAACGAAAAGGGAAGCTCCTTTTTTATTGCCCACGGTAAAGCCCTGCATTGTTTTGAAACCGCCGACGGGGAACGGCAGTTCGGATTCCATTTGGAAAAAACAGGGTTTTCATGGCTAAAAAAACTCATCCTCAATAATTACCTTAAAAAAATAGAGATTCAGATACGGGATATAAGCACCTGCCGGATCTACCTTGAAGACACCATTAAGTTGGTGTTTTTTTCCATGTTCCGCCATCGCATTAACGCGTCGATCCTCAATTCCGTCTACGAGTCCCCCCTGGTCCGGACCTGGAACAGGGTAAACCCGAAGAAGTCCATAGGCTCCGGCATGAAGCTTCCGGAAGGATCCTTTGAGGAATTACTTAATTCCAGGGCCCCCGGCAGGCTTGGGGAACTTAAAACCATGCTCCGGGATAAAATCGTAGAAAACATTCCCTCCTCCTTTGCCAGGCCGCAGGAAGACTTAAAGGATCTGCATAATTTTATCGGCGAATTGGTTTTTCGCATTAATCCTCTGGTTTTCTTCGTACTGGCAGGAAGTGATAAGGAAGATGCGCGGTTTCTTATTCAAAACATTTCCAGGGAAGTGATTGAATATATACGCCGGTTTGACATTGTTAACCTGGCGGCGCTTCTTACCATAGAACTTGTGGCCGCGGCGGAACGGTCTGCCCTTGTCAGGCTGTTGGAATACACCGGAAACATAACAGAGCTGCTTAAGGATCCGGATACAAGAAAGTCGATCATGAAAAAAAAACGTTTTAGGGGTTCAACCGTAGTGGTGTCCCTTCCCGGTGAAATGCCCCGGGAAAACCGGAGGTTCCGGTTCCGCATCTCGGTCCACAATGACGGCGCCGATGCGGAAACGGAGCGCAGATTAATGGAGAACTTTACCGAGCGGAGCTTCAGCTTCAAAGCCGGCAAAGACCTGGAGGAATTTTTTAAAACCCCTCCAAGCAGGCGGGAAAACGACGTATACGAAAACAGGGGCCTGTGTTTTTATCACCTTAACGCGCTGCAGGATCAGTGCAGAAAGAACAAGATCCTCCTGGATACCGCCATTAAAAATTCACCTTCGGGAAAATCCGTTGTAACGACCCTGTGGTTCGGATTTTAACCTAAACCGGATCAGATTCCCCGTTCGGCTTAGGACCTCCATTCCCGCTTAGGGCCCCGCGGCCTATCGTTTTCCCGCAATCAGGCCCCAGACTTTTTTTACCAGACCGATCCTGCCGAAGAGAAGCCAAAACAGCAGGGCCAGGATAAGAAAACTGGGAATTCCGTAGACCACTACCCCCAGAAGGATCACCAGAACCATGGAGAGAAAACTTCCGAAGACGCCGAACAATCCCCCAATCCGTTCCCCCAGAGTGGGGGCGGCGTAGGAAGGAATATTTTCGGGGCCCAAAATTTCCAGATCCACCGTGGCGTAATTTACCAGACCGGCCAGAGAACGAAGTTCTTTCCCCGTGCCGTCTATATCATCCTCCAGTTCCGCGATCTTTTCTTCCACGGAAAGGATCTCTTTAATATCCTTAGCCCTTCCCAGGTAGGACCGGTAGGTTGCCAGGAGTTCCCGTTTTGTGGCAAGCCGTCCTTCAAGATCGTAATACCGCAGGCTTACATCTTCGGTATTTTCCGCACGGTGAAGAAGGCGGCCCAAATCCCCCAGCGCAGAGAGAAAGGCCGTATAGGAGGAGGCGGGAACCCGGATACTATAGTTTCGTCCGTTCTCCCAGACGGTGGCGGAGGAAGCGTAGGCGCCGTACTGTTCCACCAGGGAATCGACTGTCGCGCCGGCCTTTTCCGGATCCTGGACCCGGATGCTGATACCGGCATGTGTTACCAGCTTCTGCGAAAGCCCAGCCCCCGGAACCGCGCCGGCCTCCGGAAGCTCCGGGCCGCGGGGTTCCGCCGCATCTTCCGCTTTCCGAAAAGTCTGCCCGGAATTATATGCGGCGCCTTCCCATACCGTAGCGGCCGCCGGTTCCCCCCAGGAACGGTCATCGTTCGCTTCGATCCCCCCGGCGGAGCAACTCCCCGCCGCAAAAGAAACCGCCAGGGCGGCAAAATATATCGCAACTATCCGGTATAGGGTCTTTTCTGTTTTCATTAGCTAACTATAGCATAGGCACGGCGCCCGGTAAAGGAAAATCGCAGCGGCGTACTACGTGGCAGCGGCGTACTACGTGGCGGCGCGTACTACGTGGCGGGTTACTACGGAACGGCACACATACCACATATCAAAGCAGCGTTAAAAAAGCCCAAAGGCTAGGTATGTTCCTCTTTTCCGGAAGGATTCTCTTTTTTTGTTTCCAGGGTACCCAGGAAACCGGGCAGATCAAGGCCCGCCTGCTGGGCAATGTCGTGGAGGGGCGGCAGGGTTTTTACCAGGTTCCGTACAAAATTTGCCGTAGAACTGTTATCCCCGTTGGGACTGTCCCATACGGTGATTTTATCGATCTTAATATTTTTGATCGCCTCGGCTTGCATTTTGACGATCTCCTCAAGTTTTTCAACCAGAAGCAGGGTCGCGGCGCTTTTGGCGTCGCTGTTTGCAGCCTTGATAAGGGTTTGATAGCCGACGGCCTTTGCATCGAGGACTTTTTTGATGCCTTCCGCCTCTGCGGATTTTACCAAAAGAATCGCATCGGCCTCGCCCTGGGCAAGACGACGCTGCTGTTCCGCCCGGGCGGCGGCGTCAATTTCAAGTTTCCGCTTTTCAATTTCCCGGGGTACCACTTCTTCCGCCTCAAGACGGCGTTGTTCGGCCAGGGCCTTGGCCTTTTGTATTTCCGCGGCGGCCTCCTGTCGGGCCACTTCACCCCTCCGGGCCGCCTCGGCTTCCCGTTCAAAAAGGGTCGCGTTAGATACGGCGATCTCGGCCCTGGCGGTATTCTCCCCTTCCACCGCCTTGGCGTTATAATCGGCGGTCTGGATCCGCTGTTCCCTGGCGAACTCCGCCACCTTAACCTCTTGCTCCTTATTGAGTTCGGCGATCCGTACCTGCTGATCCTTGTTGAACTGGGCGATCTGAATTTCCTGATCCCGGTTGTACTCCGCTGTTTTTACCTGCTGTTCCTTGGCATATTCGGCAATCTGAACCTGTTTTTCCTTGTCCAGTTCCGCCACCTGAACCTGCTGATCCTTGTTAAACTGGGCAATTTGAACTTCCTGTTCCTTGGCAAATTCCGCCACCCGGATCTGTTGTTCCTTCCGGGCGTCGGCCTCGCCGATGGCCCCCAGCTTGTCCTGTTCGGCCACGTCTATCTTGGCTTGATTGATGGCCGTAAGGGCCGCCTTCTTGCCTATGCTTTCGATGTATCCGGACTCGTCGGTTATGTCGGTAACGTTTACGTTGATAAGGCAAAGCCCTATCTTGTCCAGTTCGATGTCGATGTTTTTGCGGATCGCATCCAGGAACCGTTCCCGGTCCTGGTTGATCTGTTCGATAGTAAGGGAGGCCACCGTTAAGCGGAGCTGTCCAAGGATAATCTCGGTGGCCATGGATTCTATGGTTTCCCTGTCAAGGCTCAAAAGGCGCACCGCCGCAGAATTCATACTTTCGCTTTCCGTGGCGATGGCTACGGTGAATGTGCTGGGAACATTGATACGGATATTCTGCAGGGACAGGGCCCCTTTAAGGGGAATGTTGATCGTCATGGGCGTCAAATCCAGGTATTTGTAATCCTGGATAAGGGGCCAGACAAAGGCCCCACCGCCGTGCATGCACCGGGCGGATCGGCCCCCGCCGACCTTTCCGTATACAACCAGAATCTGGTTGGAGGCACAGCGCTTATAACGGCTGGCAAGAAATACGATAAGTACAAAAATAAAAACCGCTAAGAAAATAACCGCGATTAAAATAAAATCAAAGCTCATGGGTTTTTTCTCCCTGGTATGGCGTAACGGCCACCGTATGAGAATCGACGATCCTGGTAATTTTTACCCTTTCAAATGAATGTATCGTTTCCCCGGTATCCGAGACCGCATCAGATTCGTGCTTTATTCCGTTTATCGCAAACGAAACCCTTCCCGTATTCGGGGGAGAGATCTGCAGATAAACCTCCGCGGCGCTTCCCACAGCTTCCCGAATGTCAAATTCCGCCCCGGGGCTTTTTAGTTTCATGGCAAAATAAAACAGCGCCGCCGTAATAAGCAGGACAAAAAAACCGGCGCATCCCGCAATAAGCAGGGCCAGGGGAAAAGGGAGGCCGTACTGGGAACCCGCGGCAAGCCCCGCCCAGCCGAACATGGCGATAAAGCCCGTGATGGAATTAAGGGAAAGCAGTTTAAACGCGCCGTCGCTGGCTTCTAATTCCGGTGAATGATCCAAATCCGCCGGTTCCGCGCCCGGCGGCAGATCATCTCCGGGTACATCGGCGCCAAAACCACCGACAATTATAAGAATTATCCGAAGTACAAAAAACACCGACCCGAAGATCGCCGCCCCCCAAAAGACAAGCATGCGTTATGATAAACACCGGCAGTCTCAATGTCAACGGGACGCGCCGCGCCATAAAAAATCTTACCGAAAAGAGAGGATGCCCCACCTGCAGCCGACTCTTTCCGGCGGCGTCACCGGAGTCGCAGAACGGGAATGACCGGCCCGGTTAATTCAATCACCGCGGGAAAATCACCGGGCTCCAACAGCACCGTCTCTCCGTCCATCTGAGCCAACACCGGATATTCCCCCCTCAATTCAATCCGGTCCGCATTAAAAAGTATAGATTCGTTTTTATCCACATGGGCACCGGTGGTAAAAAGGCCCTTAAGGGCGATCTTCCGCCACAGGGGCATCTGCTTAACGGCGCAGACGTTTCTTTCATCGGGCAGGATCATCTTGTGGGACCCATAGCTTCGCCGACCGCTGACCCCCATGGCACAGAGAAGAATTTTTTCCTGTATCCGTATCTGTTCCTTCCCCTCTTTAAAGCCCCTTAGTTCCACGGTCTCTACCCGGTACAATCTATCGTAAAGGATCGACGCAATATCCACCCACAGTTTATAGGAATCCCCCGGAAGGTTCCCCTTCATCTTATTGGTCATGTGGGTTACAAATGCGTCCAGTCCCAGGGACAGGATATTAAAGGCCCGCAGGGGACTACCGTCGGGCCATGTTTTTCCCGTGCCGTTGAAAGCTTTAAGCCCCGGACCATCTCTATCCGGGAGGGAAGCATCAAAAGTTCCAGGGCCTTTTCCAGTTCCCACGCGTCGGCCCCGTCATTACCGGTACCCATGGGAAGACGGAGGACCGCGCAGCGGGAGCGAAAGTCCTCCGGCGCCTGGCACAGGGTTTGCAGTACCTCAAGGCTGGTCCCGTCCCCTCCGGCGGTGATAATCAGGTAAAAATCTTCGCTTCCTTCCGCTTCCGCCACAAGGGCCCGGGTAATGGATACCGCATGACCGGGACCGCCGGTGGGGATAAGGCCGCTTTGTTCCCATCCCCCCGGCTCTCCCCGATCCCGGGAGAGGGCATAACAGGAAGGCGACACGTCCTGCCGAAGCCGGTTCTGCCGGACCCTTTCGCCGCACCGGTCAAGGGCCCGCTTGTGTTCGTTCCAGCGCCTGTTTATGGTAAATCCCCCCGCACCGGGATTGGCAATAATGACCCAGCGCAGAGCCCTGTCCGGAACAAGCAAACTTCGGGTAATAAGGGTCCGCAAAGAAAGGGCAAAGCTTTGCAACTTTGATCCGGTTTCTTTATTCAGGGATTTTTCCCGCCGCCGAATGGCCATAGCAAAAGTGTAACACCATTTTTATGCGCCGTGAAGCGTTTAGTTCGGGTCCCCTAAGGGCCCGGGGAGTTTAAACCCGCCGGGGAAGCCGGATAATAGGTTTCCTTGATGCGGATCAGTGCCGCGGTTTTTTTCCGGATCGCCGCCCCGTCCGGAGCCCCGGCGAACTCCGGCGGACTTTCCAGGGCCAGGGCGCCAAGGACGGCGTTCCCCCCCAGTTCCGCATCGGGAATCTCCGGTACCTTAAATACACACCCGGAAAGATCCGCCTTGTACTGGTTCCAAAGGGGGCTCCTGCTTTGGCTTCCGGATATGATCAGCTCCTTTACCGGAAAACCCGCTTCTTCCAATTCCCCAAGAGCTTCCAGAAAGGATCTTCCTATGGCGTCCAGCGCCGCCCTGCCGGGATGGGACGGAGCCGTAAGGATCTCCGTCACCAGGGGGGCGTAGGATTTTTCTTCATGGCCTGCGGAGCGGAAATCGTCCAGCAGTTTTCCCGACTTTTTTATTACCGCCCCAAGGTTCCAAAGCCCCTCAATGGCGTGAGGAAGTATCCGCAGATCCCCCGGGGCCTTCTCAGGCGATCTCCGCAGTTTTTTGGGCAATTCCGGGGGTTTTTTCGCCACACAGACATTAATTCCCTCGGAACTGCCGGTCCTATTACAGACCATTCCCGGCTCCAGGGAACCGGTCCCAATCAGGGCCATGATAAAGTCGGAGGCCCCCGCCACAATGGGAATTCCCGGCGGAAGCAGCGTATGGCCGGGGCTTCCCGCACGAAAAAGCCCTGTTTCATCACCGGCGCCATTCCGGATTGTTCCGATTATCTGCCCCATAGGTACAAAAGGAGGAAAGAGTTTCACATCAATTCCCAGGGATTCACATTGGGCCACATCCCAGTAAAAAGCGCCGTAGCCCCGGTGGGGAAGGACCGTTACCATCTGCGCTCCCAGCTGCCAGGAAAGCCATGCCTGGGGGGAAAAGAAAAGCCGGGTCCGGGCAAATCCCCGGGGATCTTGTTTCCGGAAGGCGCTGACGTGGGGAAGAAAAAACGAAGGGCCTTCAAGGGTATCCACGGGATCGTACCAATAGAGGGGCCGTAAACTTTCCGCCTCTGGGCTAACTGGTACCAGGGTCGGGCCGTTTCCCGAAACAATAAATGCCGAGGCCCTTGCTCCGGGGCATTGACGGCCCAGGGCCTGTAACGCGGTTCCCAGGGCACCAATCCATACAAGGGGGGATTCTTTGGTTTCATAGGGGGAACGGCAATAACCGTGCAAGACCCCGGAGCTATCTATCAGCGCCGCTTTAAGGGCACTGGTCCCCAGATCTGCACAGAACAGAAGCTGCATTAGGTGTAGCAATCCTCCGGTAAAGAAGGCCCCTTGGTTTCTTTCTCTACAGAAAGAAGCTTTTCTATCAGTTCCCGGTTATCCAGCAGGGAACTGACGGACAGTTCCTGATGGAGCCTGGATATGGTCCGGGCAAAGAGTTTGCTCACGCTCACCGGGATGTACCATTCTTTTTTTATGAGTTCCTCGTGGTATACCGCATTGGTCCCGATGATGCGGTAAAAAAGCCCCTGCCGGAAGGCATCGTCAAAATAATCCATCGCGTCCCCAGAAAAGAGGGGCAGGCTTATGGCGGCTATGACATCCTGGGCCCCCTGTTCCTTGAGGAACCCCATGGCCTTGAGCAGGGTTGCCCCGGAACCGAGAATATCATCCGCCATAAAAACCGTTTTATCCTTTACATTGCCGAGCAGCCGCAGTTCCGCGATGTTACTTTCGCCGGCATCCTTGGTAACCCGGGAATAGTCCCGTTCCTTATACAGCAGCGCCAGGGGTTTCTTAAAACTATTGGCATAAAATTTATTCCGATCTACCGCTCCCGTATCGGGAGAAACCACCACAAAATTTCCCTCCCGAATTTGGGGCATCTTTGAAAGTTCTCTGATAATTTGATAGCTGGCATGGAGGCTTTCAAAACCCATGGTTCTAAAGGCGTTGCTTATTTCCCGGGAATGAATATCTAGGGTAAGCAGCCGATCCACCCCCAAAGATTCCAGGATGATCCCGATACGGCTTGCGGTTAAGCCCTCCCGTCCCTTTCGTTTATGTTGCCGTGAATAGGGGTAATTAGGAAGCACCAGGGTTATCCGTTTTGCCCCCGCCTGTTTTACCGCATCCACCGTAACCAGAATCGACATAATATGATCATTTACCGAAAAGGATTTACTAACGCCGCCGTAAAAAACCAGGGGATAGCGGTTTTCCACATCTTCGACGATATAAACGCATTTGCCCCTAACCGACTCAAGAATTTCCGCCTTAATTTCTCCATTGGCAAAAAGAGTAAACCGGGCATCCACCTTAAACCGGGGAGAAAGAAATTTTTCTGCCCCGGCGGTACTTAAATTTGCAGCGTCGTGGACAAATGTAAGCTGCCGGAGTACTGCATCCCTGGTCATACCGTGGTGGCCGACCAGGTTCGTAACGGCTTTCTCAAATTTTTGGCGATAACAATGTTTAAGGTGGACAATTACCTCATTGGCAAAAGCCTCCCCTCCCGGGCAAGCCAATACGGCAAGTTTCGACGGGTCCGCATAACTCATGGATACTACTAAGATACTATGGCCCCTCTGATCCGGTCAAGACAGGAACCCTCTTCTTATTCCGGCCAGGGCCATTTTTAGAGAACGTCGAGCCTAATTTTCCAGCAGGGTTATCTCTACCCGGCGGTTTCTCCGCATACCTTCGGCGGTGCTATTATCCGCCACGGGCCGTTCCGCCCCGTAACCACGGATCACCACACGGGGAGATTCCCGGACGCCCTTGGAAATAAGGTAACTCGCCACCGCGGCGGCCCGGTCCTGGGATAGTTTCATCCGTCCCGCCGCGGTACCAGCCAGGGCCGTATGCCCCCCGACCAGTATATCCCGGTCCGCAAACCGCATAAGAATATCCCCTATTTTGTCCAGTTTTTCCTTTTCGCTTGCCAAAAGTATCGCCGAATCAGGCTGGAACTGTATATTTTCCAGACTAATGGTAATTCCCTCGTCAACAATTCGTACCGAGGCGTCATTTATCCCCAACCGGTTGATTTCATCGGCAATGGTTTGGGCGGCCTCTTCTTTTTTCATGATTTCCGATTCAAGAATTTGGGCCCATGCCTGGCCCCGGTATTCCACGGTGGTTCCGTTGGAAAGTTCAAAAATCATCCGGAAATTTTCGTCATATACAAGCGCCTGACCTATCTCAGGATCCCAATACACCATCTGATCCGAAGATCCCATGATCCGCCGGGGCCATACCCGGCCCATCGCCGCCGGGGGTTCGTAAAAGATCCGGTAGGATACGGAAAAGACCGGGTAGCGGCGCCCTCCCCAGGTCCTGTTTCCCAAAAAAGTGTATGTGGCTTCAAAGGGTATACGGTAGGGCTGTTCAATACCAAAGGCTTCCCGAAAATCATGCATCTCGGATCCCTCGGCAGTCCAGGTTTCCCCCTCTTGTATGTCCCTGCCGGGAAAAACCGGTACGTTGCGGACCACCGGCATATAGTACTGCGGCTCTATGGTCATGCGGCCCTGTCTATCCCTGTCAAAGACCGAAACATATTCATTTCCCCAGTGAAAAACGCCCCCTCCCTCAAGGAGCTCTTCGGAGGTGGTAAATGTGGCGTGGTGCCTGGCCGATTCCCCTTCAAGGCCGGTTATCTCTACCGATACCCGGTTAAGGATCCGGGCCCGGTGGCTGAATATCCGGTTTATATATACATCCTCGTGAACCACCGACAGGATCCGGTATTTATTCCCTATTTCATGCTTATAGACAAAGGTTTCACCCCAGCCTTGCCGGGGAATTCCCAGAATCAGCACAAAAAAGATGGCGCGAAGTTTGCGGATCTTTTCCCAGCCCCTACCATCCGGGACAACCCTTATTTTTTGTTTTGATATGCCGTACATCATAACCCCTGGTATCTTATCGGTAAAATTCGGGTGGAACGCAAGAACTCCGGATCTTCCTCAAACCGCAAAATGGCTTCCCAGGACATATTGACGAAAAAATACCCCCGCTATATTATACTAATACGGTGCCACATGTACCGCCCCTTACGGCCCATAGCTTAGGGGACTGCCTGGAATTCCCCGGCAAGGACGACGGATCATCAGCCCTTCCGGGCTAAAGCAGGAAAGAAGGATCCACAACTTAATCCTTCGGTCCCGTCGGTACGTTGAAGGGCAAACCGGTGGGCCCATAGCTCAGTTGGTTAGAGCTGCGGACTCATAATCCGTAGGTCCCTGGTTCAAGTCCAGGTGGGCCCACCGGTTTGTCTTTCCGGTTTGAAAAAACGCTTGCATTCCGCCGGAATTTGTTGTAATCTGAAAGCGTCCCATACGGGGCGAGAGCGCTCTTGCCCGGATTGGGGGCTATACTGCCAACCTTATGAACCAAGATTCGTTCTGGTTCAGCGAGGGCGCGTAACCCGCATATGCCGTGTTATTCCGCCCTCGGGGTTTGCCCGGGGGCT
>JAISOA010000041.1 GCA_031275945.1 Spirochaetaceae bacterium | reverse complement strand
CGCCGGATCCCGGATCAAGGGGTACCGGAGCGGGACCTACCACAAATGCGGGCACATAGTTACGCCGGAGTAGATTAAGCCCCCGGGCTGTGGCTATATTGGCCCCCCCCCCTTGATTTGCCACGGCCTGATTTAATATGGCCCTTTCCCCGGGAAGGTAGATCATAAGGCTTTCCCCGTTATAGAGGATCACCTGCTCGGCGGGGGAACTAAAATCAATGCGAAGGAAATTCGGCATCATGGCATACACGATCCCGTACATTTGGGTTCCGCCACTTTGAATACTCAGCCGGCCCACATAGGTCCTGATATTGCTGTACCGTTCGGAAACCTGCTCAAGATAGCGGCCCGCGGTAAGAATCTCCTGACTCCGCAAAGAATAAAATCCGCCCAGGACCAGAACTATGGCTAATAAAAAACCTTTTTTCATATGCTCAGTGTACCTATAAACATAGAGAAATGCAAGTACAGGGTACCAAAGCCCCGCTTTCTTGCAGCATGGGGCTTCCCCTCCTACCTGGAAATTGAAATTCCCCCTTCCAGGGTTTTATACCTCCGGGCCAGGGCGTCTTCGTCACCGGGGTTCTCCACATTAAGGTACAGGGAATAGCGGACATCCGGGGATTCGGTAACCTGGGAAAGAAGGCCCCCGGTGGAACCGGTATTATCCTTGGCGGAAAGGCGGCTTATTCCGTCAAAGGGGTATTTTGCCGCCACCACATCATTCCAGTATTCCATGTTCTTAACCCCCAGCCGCTCGTCGGGTTTAATATGCTGATAGATCATAAAATAGTCGTTCCCCTTGATGTCCCGCTGAACAATCAGGGAGCGGAAGCCGTATTCTATCCCGTCGTCTTTCTGGTAATAGGCAGGGGCCATGAACAGGGTAGACTGGGAAGTCCAGTCAAAGACGGAATTATCCGCCGTAAAAGACAAGTGGGGAAAGCGAAGGCTTACGCTTTTTTTAGTTTCATCCCAGTTAAGAGAAAACTGTTCTAACGAAGAGGGGATCCATTTTTTTAGGGAGAGGAATTCGTTCCATTCCTGCATGTCCCCCCTATAGGCGGCGACAATGCGGTCACAGGTGGCTTCCATATCCCATTCGTAAATATGCCGGTCACTTGAATTTTGGCGGGTCATAAAAATAACCGGTCCGTTTGGCATGGGAAGTATGTACGTAAGGATAATCGAATCTTCAAAATCCAGGAGCCACCAGGCTTTGTTCCATATTCTGCCCTGCCTATCCCGGTATTCCGAGACTTCCACCGGTTCCCCAAAGGAAAGGATCCGGTATTTCCCCGTATTCCCCAAGGTTCGTTCCATACTAATTCCGGAAAGAACCATGTCCATGGCAGCCTTGGGGTTCGTATTAAGCTGTTCCAGCGAGGCGGATTTAGGCCGGCGGAGCTTTATCAGGTAAAACCCGGAAACCAGCGCCTCCAATATCAACCCGTCATCGTCAAGGGCAAAATCCCGCACCTCGAGGTCCGAAATTTTCCATTGATCGTCGTTCTTATCTACAAAGGCAAATTCGGGAAAATCCGAACTGACGGTTTGGTTAAGGATATAGCGGTTATTAGGCCCCTCCAAATAAACCGGCGCTTCGGCAAAAACCTGTTCCATGGCCGTGGGGTAATGGATCTTATAGGCTTCGAAGATCGTATTTCGCAGTTTTTTATACGGAGCGGGCAAGGCGGCGTCGGCTTCAAAGACCTTGTCTACATGGTTGGCCAAAAGCAAATGGCCGTAGGTGGCCCTGCTCCTAAAGTGGGTTGTAGCAGAGGGGGTGGAAAGGACCTCCGATACGGGCAGTGAATAGAGAATATTGTCCCGCAGGGCTATGACCACCCCCACGGCTTTTCCCTCCGGGGTTACCAGAGGACCCCCGGAGTTGCCGGGGTTGCCGTCGGCAGAGGATTTTAACAGGTTCCAGCGGCCTTCTTCTTCTTCCGGAACCGTACCCAGCACCAAGCCGTTCCGCACCACAATCCCTTCCCCCAGGGCATTGCCGATGCTGTACACCTGGGAGCTTACGGAAAAAACCGGATCCAGTTCAAACCAGGAGCTAAAGGTCTTATCTTTAACGGTAAAGACCAAAAAATCTTTTTCGTTGGAAGCCTTGATAACGTTGTCAACCTCGTAGACATTCCCGCCGGAATCCCGAATATAATAGTCTTTAAAAACATCACTTTCGTTGCTTAAATCGATTACATGAAAGGCCGTAATCGCTTCAGTGGCGGAGATCGAAAAAGCCGTACCGATGGAATAGTATGCGTCGTTGCGGATCGCGTAAGGAATCACCTGCCAATCCAGTTTTTTGTCGTATACGACGTTTTTTTCTTCCGGCTTTTTTAACACCACTTCAAAGACCGCATCCCTAACCAGTGTCTGCAGCTTGGGAGAAAATCCGGCGCTGCCGCTTATCTGCTGGGACCGGCAGGAAAAAAACAAGGCCAAAAGCGGTATAAAGATAAGAAACTGTTTCTTCACAGCAAACTCCTTACAGGTAACCAAGGGCCTTCCGGAACCAAATCCATGCGAAACCCTGTCTTAGTATTCCCCAAACGGGGGTTCTCTGTCAATCCGTGGACCCTCTTGTTCCGAAAATTGAACAGGGGCCGTTTTGTAGATACGTATGCCGGAGCGCCACCCTCCGGTTCACTTTTTACCGGAATACAGGGTAAACTCCATGTTATCTTTGTTTGCCTTAATTAGGTTAAACCATAGGGCTTTCTTTTTGGTAATCGCCGGGCTTTTACGGCCTATGGCTTTTAGTTTTTCAAAAATCGCCGCCCCGTTCTTGGCCACCTGGTAGGTCTTTAAATACTGGCCCTGGAAAATCTGCATGGCCTTGGTTTCTATTTCTTTATCGATGGTAGCTTCGTAGCTTTTTAAAAGCATGTCGTACTTATCGGTTATACCCCTAAGGTAATCCAGGATAAGCCGGTCATAACCGTTTACCTGTTCCAGAATGGCAGAGAACGTTTTAAGAAATTCCACCGCCGTTCCATAGTCTTCGTCATGGGAATAGGCCTTAAGGGCCAGGCGGCACAGCTGGGCAAAGGAATCGTTGGTGATTACCGTCATGCCGTGAACAGGTTTGGGGGGCGTTATAGAAAAACGGGGCATGACCATGGCAACCTTGGTAAGCAGATCCATCAGGTCCAGATATATTCGCTGTTCCCACAAAGATTCCCTGGTGGACCCGAAAAGGCGTATCATCTCTTCGCTGAACTGTTCTTTGTACCGTTCTTCTTCCTTAAAAACCACTTCACAGGTGGGGATCATTACCCCCTTAAATTCAATGTGACCGGTATCAAAAAAGTACACCGCATCGTTTTTAATCAGGCTGCACTTATTGGTTTGGTTTTCCTTCATAAAGTTCATTTGTACCTGTTTTGACACCATGATCCGGCTTTCTTTGGAGGAAAGCTCGTTGGCCCGGGTCTGGAGCCGGGCCCCGGAATTAAGAAGAAACCCCGCCAAATTCCCCTTTTCGGTGATGATCAGCGGGCTTTGGGTATTACCCCCGGTAATACCCGCGGAACACTTGAATACCGGCAGGGCATCGGCATTTCCCTGGCGCCGGGTGGGAATGTTGGAATCGTCCACATAGTTGGTCTTTCCAAAGTAGTCCATAATCGCCAGGGTAACCGTTAACGCATCGGTGGCGCTGGCGGCCACCACCACCATTTCGTCCCCCCGTTCCCGCTGACTTACCGCCTGGCAGCAGGTGGATATGCGGCGGGCCTCTGTATTCATGGCCCAGTCCAGGGTATGCATCATGGACAGGTTTTTCCGGGAATCCATACAAAATTTGGTATACCCGTGGATGTCCAGCATGGCCACGTACAGATTCGATATTTGCAGGGTATCTTTAAGATCCCCCGCTTCGGGAAAGTTTTGATCGGGAATTACCAGCTCCCGCCAGAGCCGTTTATGGGATTGGAAGGTCATGTCGGAAAAAAAGCCCCAGTTAAGCCGTTTAATAAGCTCAAAGCAACGCATGATTACCGGGTGAGTCCGGGGGTCTTTGATAAGGGGTTGGACGAAATTCTTAAGGGCGGAAAAGGTACTAAATTCCCGGGTTATGATTTTATCGTACAGAAAAGAGACTAATTCGTATTCAGAGACGGTTTCCTTAAATTCGAGCAGATCCTTCACTAAACAAACCCCGCCTTACTATAGCATTTTTTAGGAACTTATCCTAGTGTACCGGCGCAAGATTTCGGGACCCTAAAAAACCAGGGGCTTAGGCCGCCGGGCCGGGCCCTTCCCTTTAGGGGCCGGCCGGGTAAAAACGTTTTTTTACTGGTCAATGTTCCGGTTTTGAGGTATACTATAAGGTAATGGAAACCGCCGCTTCTTTAAATGATTCGGGAATCGCCCTAACCGAAGCCCACAGGCCCAACGAGGCAATTCCGCTGTTTCGCAAAGCCCTGATCATGGAGCCGGAAAATCCCCTGCTGTGGTTAAATCTGGGCATAGCCCAGCAGCATACGGGGGATTATGAGGAGGCCTTGAACAGTTTTCAAAGGGCCCTGAACATCGACGACGATTTAAGCGACGCGTGGCTTTCTATGGGACTTATTCACTATGAATTGAAGCGCCTCGATGCGGCCGAAGAATGTTATTACTGTGCTTTGACACGGAATGAAAATTCACCCCGGATATGGAACAACCTGGGAGTTCTGTACTTTACCAACATGCACTATGAAGAAGCCCGCCATTGTTTTGAAGAGGCCGTTTCCCTGGCCCCTATGTATACCGACGCGCTTATTAACCTGCGGGATCTGTGCCGGGAACAAAAGGACTACCAGGCCGCCGCCGAATTTGAGCGGACCCTTTTAGAACTTAACCGTTCCGGCAGCCCGCCCGGCTGGTAGTGAGGTTTTTATATGTGGCCGAGCTTGTGGGAAAAGCCGGTATTTATGTCCTTAAACGGGCGCTCCCGGCGTTAAAAAAAGAATGGGCCGTTGATTTTACCCTGGTTTGCGCGGACGGAGCCACCGGCGGAGGGGGCCTGGGCCGCAACCATGCCGCGTACATACACAAGCTTGGAGCGGACGCCATAAGTACCGGGGAATGTTGCTTTTATAAAAAAGATTTAGTGGAAAACTGGGCCTCCCTTCCTTATGTGCTGCGGCCCCATAATCTGGGAAGTCCCGCTTCGGGAGTTCCCGGTATGGGCTGGCGGATCTTTAAAGCCGGCGCCGGACGGGCGGCGGTGCTTGTCCTTCTGGGATCCAATTTTAACCGGATCCGGGAAAACAACCCCTTTGAAGGGCTTGAGGAACTGCTGCAAAGACTCCGTTCCGAAACCCCCCACGTAATCGTAGATTTTCATTCCTGGGCCAGCGGCGAAAAACGGACCCTCTGTATTGCCGCCGACGGGCTTTGCAGCGCGGTCATCGGCTCCCATAACCGGGTTCAAACCGCCGATGCCCACATACTTCCCGGGGGCTCGGCGGTAATTTGCGATGCCGGAAGAACCGGCAGCGCCGAATCGGTGGGGGGGACGGATATTACCGGCCGGATCGGCGAATACCTTACGGGTATACCCGACTGGACCCGGGAAGCCTGGGAAAAGCCGGAACTCCAGGGGGTGTTTGTGGAAACCGATCCCCGGGGCCGGGCCCTCTGTATAGAGCGTATCCGGGTTCCTGTACCGTCCACATAAGGCGTCTCTTGTTTAGACTTGTTTTTTATCCCTCTCCGTAAGTATCTTTACATAAAGAGTGCATATATCTGCGGTTTGGGCGCCTGCAAGCCGGTTCGGAACTACGCCGGGGCTTGGGTGCTCCATGCCTATGACTCTGCGGCTGCCCCTATGGGAGCCGGACACTTCGCCATATAAGGGGAGAACTATGAAGCCACGAACCTACTTGGATTTGGGAACAATTTTTGACGAACTTTTTAATGCCGCCGATGAATTCCGTAGCGAATTTCATAAGAGTTTTAATGAATTTTCCGGCGGCGGCTGTACCGGCAGGGAGGGACGGCCCGGCAGGTACTTTAACGAACATACCGATTACTACCCAGGGTTTTCTTACCCCCCCATGAATGTGTTCCTTGCCGGGGACAAAAGCCTTATCTTTGAATTTGCCCTGGCGGGATTTGACGAAAAAAACATCGATCTGTCGTTTCAGGGGGATTACATGCTCTTTTCCGCCCGGATCGAACATGAAAGGGCGGAACAGGAATCGCCGGAACATGTCCATTATCTTAAACGCCGCCTAAAGTTTAAGGACATTGACATACAGAAGTACTATGTGCCTCTGGACAAATACGCCCAGGAGGACGTAAAAGCGGTCTTTAAAAACGGCATCCTCCGGGTTACGATACCCCCCAAGCTGGAACCGGATCAAAACAACGGCGTAAAGATCGAGATCCTTACCGAAGCTCCGGAGACACATTAGACTTGTTCGACAACCCGGTTGATTGCCTCACTAGTCTTGCAATTTCTCGCCCTACGGCTGCGAAATTGCGATTTTTAGCGGAATTTGTTCGGAAAACCGAAGTTCCTGAATAACTTTATTGATAAACCCGATACTGCGGACCAAAGGGAGCTTCCGGAAATCCCGGTTGGGGTTCCGGAGCTTCCCTTTAGGCGCCGTGACCGCAAACCATGGCGCCATGAAGTTTTTTGGTGTTTTCCAGGAGCTTTCTAGGTGTTTTTGCCGCCGGTTCCTAAAATCTCCAGGGATGCGGCAATCCGCACCGCATCGGCCTTGTTGATCGCCCCCAGTTTATTGTAGATGCTACGGATAACACTTTTAACCGTGTTTATCGACAAGGAGGAAATACCGGCAATTTCTTCCTGGGTCATACCCTGGGCTAAATTAGTAAGTACTTCCATTTCCCGGCGGGATAGTTTAACCCCCTGCCGGTTAAGGCTCTCCCGGGCCGCGGCGGGGGAACCTTGTCCGATCACGGCGAAGAGTTTTCGCGCGTAGGCTGCGGCATTAAGACGTACCTTTTCCAGCCAATCCCGGGGAATATCCAGGCCCGGGTCTTTTAAGGCCGCATCCGCCAGGGTTCGCATATCTTTGCCCAATTCCGTAAAGGGCAGATAAAGGGCATTGGGCTGGGCAAGATGATACGCCTGCTCCAGGGCGGAAAAGGCACCCTGCTTATCCCGAAGCTGGTAACAGCACACCGCCTTTAAGACCCTTCCTTCGATCTTTCCCAGCACAAACGTCCAGGGGCTGTCTCTAACTTCCCAGCTTTCCAGAACCGCCAGAGCCGCAGGATACTGGCTTTCGGAAAAGTGGCATTTTGCCTTCACCATAATTTCAAGGCCATAAATAATGGAATTAAAATCACCTTCTTCAAAATCATCCTTCAGCCAGGGGGCCACTTTATCTTTCTGTCCGGTATGGGCGTAATACCAGCCGGTAACAATATCGTAGTTGACAGAGCTGGTAAGGTAATACGGTTCATCGATCTGAGCTTTCAGTTGTTTAAGAATATCTTCAATCGCGGCGGAAGCCCCCCGGGCCAGGTTAATCCGCAAAAGATAAAAGAGAGCCCGGTTTTCGGTATCGTACTGCTTCCCCTGCCGGGCGCCTTTAAGGGCCCGGAGGCAGAACTGTTCCGCGCCGGCCATATCGCCCTTGAAAAAAGCCAGCTCCCCCCGGCACAGATCGTCCATTCCCAGGCCGCAGCCCCCAAAGGTAACCGACGTGAAGGGAATAAACGCGCTGACGGCCGCTATGTACCGTTCCATTTCCCCCCTTTCTTCGGTGTTTACCCGGCAGAGATAGGAACTTATGGCAATCACCGTGATGGGGGGACCGGTTTCAAACTTGTTCAGGTTGTAATAGTACAGGGCCTTTTCAAAATAATGGACATAGTCATAGTCCCGGGTATAGGGACAGGTGTTTAGTCCGATAAAGCCCAAGTTATTGTAACAGCCCGTCAGGGTCCGGGTTACGGTGGGGGTGAGGGGCCGGGTCTCCAGCCTACTGATAACCTTGAGCAGTTCTTCCCGGGACTTGTCAAACATTTCCAGGAGCAGGTAGAGCCCGGTGCGCTGTACCTGGGCGTGGGCAATCTGGTCGTATATTTCCTCCGGCGCCCGTTCCATAATGTCCAGTAGCATCCGGGCTATCCGGTTCGGCAGCAGGGGGGTCATGGAGGTGATCACGCCGATAAGCCGTTCATAGTCCCCGGCCTTTTCATAGTAGCTGATGGCGTCCATTTTTTGATTGTTGGCGGCGCACCACCCGGCAGCCTTGTGCCACAGATCCTTTTTATCGTATTCTGTTAATTCATTCTGCCGGTCCTTAAGGTAGTCAAGAAGGAGATGATGAATATGATACTCGTTGCGGTACATATCAAAGCGAATAAACGAGCCCAGATGTTTCATCTCTTCTAAAAGCGAAGGTTCCCCGGCTAGTTTTTCCAGCAGTTCCGGCGCCAAATGTTCTATCAGGGACAGTTTTATAAGAAACCGTTGTAGCGAAACCGGCAGAGGCGCCATTATTTCGGTGGCGATTAATTTGAAAATATTCGCCCGCATTGCCTGGGGTATATACGGCATCCCCGGAGCGGCGTTCTTTAAGGATAATCCCGCCAGGTGGATGGCAAAGGCCCAGCCTTCGGCGTCGTCATATATGGCGGCTACCGTTTGGGGAGAAGGCTCGATATTTTGCATGTGAAAATACGTTACCATCTCTTCCCGGGTAAAGCGCAGATCATCCTCGGTAATCCTGCTTACAAGCCCCTGGACTTGGAGTTTTGTCAGATCCAGGGCCGGTTCAGTCCGGGATATAAGGATTGAGGTAATATTAGGAAAGGGGGAGGTAATAGACTGTTCCAGAAACCGCAGGACCCCCTTGTTCTGAAGAAGGTGAAAATCGTCGTAGATAAAGATGTATTTTGCATCGGTCCGGGTTTCTTCTTTGGGTATAGACCAGTACCGTTCAAACTGCCTGTCCGTTTCCGGAAAATCCATGGTTTTAAGCCTTTCGGCGGCGCTTTTGTTACCCAGGGACACCCCGGAAATAAAGTTCTCCCAAAAGTGCTCGCTTATATTGTCCCGCTCGGAAAGCTGTATCCAGCAGATTAGGGCAGGATAGTTACGCATAAAGGAATACACAGCGTAGGTTTTTCCATATCCGGCGCCGGCGCTGACAATAACCACCTGGTTTTGTACGGCCTGTTCCAACAGCCGGTCTATCCGGGGCCGGTTTAGATGTATCTGGTTGTCTAAATTTATCGGGGTATTACTATAAAATATCTGTTTCGGCGCGTCTTTTCTCATAAATATTTCTTTTGTTATAATTTTTTCTTTACTGTAGATAATAAACAGCAAAAAGCAGTATTGTCAACAACTGATTTTAAGGAATCGTCAAAAATCAAAGTTTTTAGCGGTTCCCTTTACTATTTTGTTTGACAATCATCCACTTTCTATACAATTGTACATATGTTCAATTATTCTACTATTTGAGGAGTCCATACCCTCCTATGTTTTATGTCAAGGGAAATCTTCGTGGCCCTTGAACTTGACCGCTGCGATTGCATGGTGATTCATGAAAAGGTTGTTGCCTGGGTACGGGAACAGCTGCCTGGGGAAGAGATCCTGTTGAACCTGGCGGACATGTTTACGGCAAGGCGGTTTACTATTTCCGGGACCATGCCCATGTTAAGAAAAATTAAAACAGGACAGTAAAGAAGCCGTTTTGCGTCTTAGGGCCATGGGACCCTGGGCCCTATACGCCGTTCCCGGCAAGGTACTCCAGGATAATTTCCCGAACCTTGTTTTCACCGATCTTAACGATGCGTTTTTCCCGGTCGGCGCTGGCGGGGGAATCCGAAGCGTGGGCGGTGTTAACCATCACATTGCTGCCAAAGTCACGCCGCACGGTGCCCCCCGGGGCCTTTAGGGGATCCGTAGGTCCCAGGACTTCCCGGATTTTTCCCACCGCTCCCTCGCCTTCGTAAATAAGGATCATGCATTTTACCGGCTTTTGCAGATCCGTCCCCGGCCTGCGGCCCGACATAAATTCGATGATGTCCCTAAACTGGCTGCGGGCCACTTCTGTTCCTAGAATTTCGTTAAGGCTTTTTTTAACCTCTTCGCCAAGGCGCACCGAAAATTCCCGTTCCAGCAGTTCCACGGCTTTTTTCCCAAACACCGGGGCAAGTTTTTCTTTCAGGGCCTCTTCCACAGGACCGTAAAATTCCAAGGCCTCTGCCAGGGTAAACTGGTGTATCTTAATTCCCACGACCCGCATCCCTGTCCGGGAAAACATATCGATGATCGTTCCGGGTTTCGATGACGCATAATTCCAGTTGTCGGGTTTAATAATTACCAAGGTTTGTTCGATCTTTGAAAGATCCGGATAAATCATATTCGAAACGATGTTTTCTTTTCCTTCTAAAAAACGGACGATCAGGGCAAGCTCGGCATTTGCATCCGTCTGGTTTCTGGGGCTAAGAACCGCGGGTTCAAAATAGCTAACCTTTGAAGGATCGGCCTGATCAAAGATCAGATCCGCATAGGTGTCCCGAATGGTCTCGCCCGTCAGTGATTCAATGCTTTGGTTTTCCTCGTAAAGGGCGCCACAGATATCCGAAAGTTTCCGGCATGCATTCCGGCCACTAAAAAGAAGGAGCAGGATGCGGTGGGGCCTTCCGCCGGAGATAAAATTTTGCTGCACATAATCCGCTAAAAGGGTATCGTTACCGGAATTTTCTTCCCGCAGGAGTGCCGCATATTCACCCACGAATTTTTCGTCGGGGATGATCATCTGGGCGCCCACAAGCTCTAAATCCAGCCGGGAAAGGAGCCGGGCAATTACTCCGCCGGTACGGCTTTTGGCTATGGTATAGGGGGTAACCATAACATAAGAAAGTTCGTCACTCATAACGCCATTGTATGCAAAAAGGCAAACTGCTACAATAGTCCCATGAACCTGTCCTGTATACGCAATATCGGCATTATGGCCCACATTGATGCGGGTAAAACCACCACCACCGAACGGATTCTTTTTTATACGGGAAAAAGCCACCGTATTGGAGAGGTGGACGACGGAGAAGCCGTGATGGACTGGATGGAGCAGGAACAGGAGCGGGGTATTACCATCCAAAGCGCCGCCACCACAGCCTATTGGAAGCGCCGGGCCGGTGATAAAGAGGCGTACCAGATAAACATCATCGATACCCCCGGACATGTGGATTTTACCGCCGAGGTGGAACGGTCCTTACGGGTGCTGGACGGAGCGGTGGTGATCCTGGATGCGGTAAAGGGCGTGGAACCCCAGACAGAAACGGTATGGCGCCAGGGGGAACGGTACCTGGTACCCTGTATAGGCTATGTTAATAAAATGGACAGGGCGGGGGCGGATTTTTTTCAGGTCCTAAAGGATATAAAAGAAAAACTTGGCATTACAGCCCTTGCCATTCAGATCCCCATAGGCCGGGAGGGTGCCTTTGAAGGGGTGGTTGATTTAATCGAGATGGAAGAACTGCGCTGGGACGGCGGAAACGACGGCGAGACCATAGAGCGCCGCCCCCTGACCGCGGCCAGGGAAGAGGAGATTCGGGAATGGCGGGACAAGCTTATCGACGGCCTTTCTGCGGTTTCCGACACGGTAACGGAAAAATACCTGGCAGGAGAAGCGCTGCCCCCCGGCTTAATCCGGGCGGAGCTGCACAGGGCGGTGATTGATCGAAAGCTTCTTCCCGTACTGACCGGGGCGTCCCGCCGCAATATGGGGGTTCAACCCTTGATCGATGCGGTGGTGGATTACCTACCCTCCCCGGCGGAAATAAAACCAGCGACGGGACGGCACCTTAAAAAGGACGAAGATGTCCAGGTGCCCTGCGATCCCGGGGCCGCCCCCCTGGGCCTGGTTTTTAAAATACAAAACGACCGGGAAGCGGGGAGTCTTTGCTATCTGCGGATGTATTCGGGGACCCTTAAAAGCGGCACGGCCCTCTATAATATAGGTAAACGCAAGCGGGAACGAGCCAACCGTATACTACGGATGCATTCAAACAAATCGGAGCCCATGGATGAACTGGCCGCGGGGGATATTGGAGTTGTCATAGGGATGAAGCTTGCCCAAACCGGGGATACCGTGGGCAGCGAAGGCTGGCCGGTGTTGTTGGGCACCATGCAATTTCCCGAACCGGTTATTTCCGTATCCCTGGAGCCCAGGACCATTTCGGAGGGGGATAAACTTAAGGACATTCTCGAAATCCTTTCCCGGGAAGATCCAACCTTTACCGCTAAGGAAAGCGAAGAAACGGGACAGCTTATCATTTCCGGTATGGGAGAGCTTCACCTGGATGTGCTGGTAACCAAGATCCTAAAAGACTACGGGCTGCAGGCTAAGGTGGGAAAGCCCCAAGTTACCTACCGGGAGTCCATAGGCAGGACCGTGGAACGGAGGGAAAAATTCTCCCGGCTTATTGGCGGAAAGGAAAATGCCGCCGCTTTAACACTGAAGCTCGACAGCCTTCCGCGGGGATCGGGAAATACATATCGCTGTAGCGTCGGCTCTTCTGTCCCCGGTTTTGTTCTGGAGGCCATAGAACGGGGGGTCCGGGGAGCCTTGGCATCGGGAATTCTTCTGGGGTATCCCTGTATTGATGTGGGGGTACAGGTTACGGACATTGAGTATTCGGAGCTTACCGGGACAGAATTTGCCTTTGAAGCCTGCGCCAGCGTGGGCTTTGACGAAGCCGCTAAAGAAGCGGATCCGTTTCTTCTGGAACCCATTATGGCGGTGGATCTTCTTGCCCCCAAGGAGTTTGTGGGGGATGTGATAAGCCTTATGACGGCCCGGGGCGGCCAAGTGCTTAGTATGGACTCCAAGGGCGGGATGGATCAGGTTAGGGCCGCCGCTCCTATGGCAAAGATGTTTGGCTTTATGACCGCCCTGCGAAGCGTAAGCCAGGGCAGGGCTACATTTTCTATGGAATTTTCCCACTTTGACAGAAAAACAGAAAAGTAAGACCGGAGTGGCGCTTCCAAAACCGCAGGTTCTTCCGGAACCACATTACAAAAGCCGGCCAAATAAGGTGTTTTACACTAGACTTGTTCAATAATCCGGTTGATTACCTGCCAAGCAAAGCTTGGCTTCAAGTTTTGCGAGAAACTCTGTGGGTTTCAATGTTCTGCATTCTGCTGTTTTTAAACAACTCTACTGTTTAGGCAGCCCTTGCAGGAAACTTTCCCGGCAAAATCCGTGTTTTTTAAGGGATATAACCGGAAAACCTTCTAGTCTGAAAGGGGATCCCATTCGGGGAGTTCCGGTTCCGTATCCGGGGAGCTTAAATTTCTGTCAAGAACAGCCTGCAGTTCCGGGGGAATGTTGGGCATCCTATACGAAGACGGAGAGGTTCCGCCCGGCACCCGCAGATTTTGAAGTCCCGGCGGTAAAGAGTCAAAGGAAACACCGTGCTGATCGCAGTATTCCGTTGGGGCCGTTCCCGCGAGAAAACTAAGGCTTATTCCCGGCGGACATGCCGCATTCCGCAGCAAACCCGAAGACCGGCACACCGTAGCATCCACTATACCCGAAGGCCGGGGAAAGTCCCGCCGGGGCAGGCCCTGGTTATATTCCTTCATTAAATTTCCCCAGATGGGGCCCGCCAAAGACGCTCCGGATACATTCATGCCCAGGGAATTCCCCCCCTTGTCGAAGCCAAACCAGATGGCAATGGTATAATAGGGAGTAAAGCCCACGGTCCATGCGTCGGACCAGTTTTGACTGGTACCGGTTTTACCCCCCGCTGGGATGCGGTACACAATCCCCTTGTCGTCTTTGACATTAAGTTTTGCCCCGTAGCCGGTGCCCGAAGCCAGGGTTCCCATTTCAATAACTTTACTTAAAAGCCGGGTCATAATATATGCGTTCTGGGGGGTGATTAGCTGGATGCTACTCCCCATCTCGTCCAGGTCCCGCTGTACATCCTGGGCATAGTCGATGAGGATCTTTCCTTCCCGGTTCTCTACGGTTTTTATGGCATAGGGGGTAAGCGCCCGGCCTTGGTTGGCAAAAACAGCGAAAGCCCTGGCCATGGAAAGGGGAGAAACGGCAATAATCCCCAGGCCCATGGGATACACCCTGGGGAAGGTGCGGATCTTTTCTTCCATGTCCGTTATGCCCAAAAGAAGCGCCGCCCGGTCAATGGCGGCATCGAATCCGATGCCGTCCAGTACTTTAAGAGCCGGTATATTCAGAGAAAGTCCCAGGGCTTCGTACAGTAGTACCGGGCCGCGCCAGGTTCCCTGGTAGTTGTTCGGCACATAGGGTTCCCCATTGGCGGCATAGAACAAAACCGGTGAATCGTAAATAAGAGTGGACATGGTAAATTCACGGGAATCAATGGCGGCGGAATAGTACAGGGGTTTAAAGGCGCTTCCCGGCATTATCCTGGCTTGGGTAGCCCTGATAAGCTGGTTTGTTTCGCTGTACTGGGAGCCCCCCACAATGGCCTTGATATGACCGGTATCGTTTTCCAGTACCACCAGGGCCCCCTCTACCACGCTTTCTTCCGTAACGGATTTAAGCTGCTGGTACCCTTTTGCGGTGGCGGGCTTGATTCCGGGAATGTCAAAGACCAGGGAAAGCATATCTACCGTAGGATTAAGCTGCCGGTTGTATTTGTTAACCGCCTTGGTTTCATCCTGATGTTCTATCGCGGCATACAGGTCTTCTATATTAAAGACCAGGGTTAGCATATTAGCCAAAGGTACATAGACCCGTTCCGCCCGGGCGGTGCCAAACCCGGAACTGCTCTGGTACTTGGCATTGGCCTCGGCGATTCCCTGGGCCATTTCCGATTCCGCAAGCTGCTGGAAGCGAAGATCCAGGGTGGTTTCCACCGAGTAGCCGTCCCGGTAATAATCCATTTCGCCGTACATAAGATTGCCCAGTTCCCGGCGGACATATTCGCTAAACCAGGGTGCCTTATCTTCCCGGGAATAATACGCAGAAATACCTATCCGGGTATAATCAAAGGAATCCCAGTATTCTTGAAAAGACGCATCCGCCTCTTCCCTGGTGGCGTAGCCTAAGTCTACCATTTTATCTAGCACCGCTTTTTGGCGGGTCATGGCTTCGGTGGGGTTGTGGATCGGGTTATTCTTAGTGGGACTGGAAAGCTGTACAACCAGCACCGCCGCTTCGGCCAGGGAAAGGTCCCGGGCGCTGTGGCCAAAAAAGTATTTACTGGCGGCCTCCACCCCATAGGCGCCGGGCCCCATGATTATATAATTAAGATAGATTTCCAGAATTTCATTTTTCGTGTAGCGCCGTTCCATCTGCAGGGCCCACCACAGTTCCTTGATTTTCCGTGTAAGGGTCTGTTCCGTCCGGTCGCAGTAGAGCGTCCCTGCTATCTGCTGGGTTATGGTGGAGCCCCCGCCAAGGGATTGTCCGGTAATAACCCCCACAAATGCCCGGGCAATGGCCCGCAGGCTAAATCCCCGGTGTTTGTAAAAATCGGGATCCTCCCGGGTTAGCAGGGCAAGGATCAGATGCTGGGGCAGTTCCGCCAGGGTAATAAGTTCGCGCCGTTCATCGGCAGAAAATTCCGTAATCAGTTCCCCGGAAGCATCAAAGATTCTAGTAGGAAGGGCCGGATTAAGGGGTTTTTGATTTTCTTCGTTGGCAATATTTCCCGTTACGGCAATTGATAGGCCCAAACCGACGCCGATAAGGCCCGCAATAAGTACCGCAAAAACCGCCACCAGGCGGATAAAAACAAAACCCCGCATGATATTATGATAGGGTCCGGGGCTTTTTTTGTCAAGCCATGGGCAAGAACCTGTCATGGGGCAGGAACAAAAAAAGGCCGGTCGAACAGAAGTCCCACCGGCCCGCCCTTGAGGCATATCGGACATATAGTGATTTGGGAGGGGAACTATACATCCGACACTTTATGTATCGGAATCCTGGGGTTTTTCTTTAAAATTTTTTAGTTGCGAAACAGTAGTTTAGAGGGATCCAGGGCTGTTCCATTTTTCCGTAATTCAAAATGAAGATGGGGACCCGTGGATTGGCCGGTGGAACCTACTTTGCCGATAATGGTGTCCTTGCCTACCCTGCTGTGCAGAGTGGTTGAAAAAGAAGAAAGATGGCCGTAAAGACTTACCCAGTTGTCCTCGTGGGCAATGATGATATAGTTGCCGTATACCGGATCGGTTCCTAGGTCCGCCACTATCCCCTCCCGGGCGGCGTATACCTCTGTTCCCGTAGGAGCCGCCAGGTCCAGGCCCTGGTGGTACTGGGGTCTTCCTGTAAAAGGACTGGGCCGCATTCCGAAGGGGCTGGTGATGCGGTAGCTCCGCAGGGGGAAGCGGAAACCCGGATTAAGAAAATAGCTGCGCTCGGTGGGGCTAAAATCCGCCCCTGGAAAAAAAAGAAACCGCCTGGGCCCCGAATCCCCCCGAACCGTGATGATCACCCCCCCCCCTCGGCTTCTGGACAGGGCCAAAAGCTGCTCCAAATCGTTGGAGGGAGATTCGGGGATAAAAATCCCCGGTACCGAGGGCAACAGCATGGGGTTCTTTAACGCGCCGGGATGGCCGATCCTGTTAAGGGTTGCCAGGGCTGCATAGGGGATATTGCACCGGGCCGCCAGGCGAAAAATATCATCTCCTTCTTCGGGAGTATAGGCATAGATCCGTAAAAATTCGCTTGGATCCTCCCGGCCCTGATTCTGTCCAAAAAGAACCCGCCGGGCAAGTTCCACATCGGAAAGGTACTGCTTAAAGACCGGATCCCGGGGATCAAGCCGATCAATAGAAGGGAAAGAATACGCCCCCTGGGCCTCTAGGTCCCGGCAAGGACCGGAGGCCCCCAGGAAAAGGACGGCAAGAAGGGCAAGGGGGGCTCTTTTTTTATATACCATAGATTTACGTTTGCCGGGTACGGAAAAGAACCGATCCCTTACCCGGCAAACAGGTAATCCCCGCACTCCCGAAATGACAACCTTATAGAATAGCGTTGTTCTGAAACTTCGGTTTTCCGAACAAATTCCGCTAAAAATCGCAATTTCGCAGCCGTAGGGCGAGAAATTGCAAGACTTGTTCGACAACCAACCGGGTTATTGAACAAGTCCAATGTTACCCTGCGATAATGGCTTCGGTGGGACAGACCGCCGCACAGGCGCCGCAGTCTTGACACTTCTCCGGATCAATCCAACGGGCATTGTCCTTTTCGGAGATCGCTTCCACAGGACACTCGCTGTCGCAGGAGCCGCAGTTGATGCAGGTATCGTTAATTTTGTACGACATTATTTTCCCCTTATATCATAAGTATATGACGATGGTTTAAAAATATAGCATATACGACCGGAATTTTCAAGCCGTTCGCCGCAGGAACTCCGGAAACCTACGCGGAGCTTCCCGGGCTATTAGCCGGTTAGTTCCTTCAGGGCCCTTTCCCGAACCGCGATAAGCCTGTCGCAAAATCTGTCAAAATCCGGGTCGGGAACCTGCAGTTCCGGGTGCCCCAGGATATACGCTATGGTGTTCCGGATTCCCTCGTCAAAACGGATTTTGGCACAAAAACCGGGTACCAGCCGCTTAAGCTTGGAATTATCAAAAATCACCGAAACCGCCTTATCCCCGGTAAGACCCCCTAAAAAGTCATAGCCGGGGCCGGCCCGGGACAAAAATTCGCTGGACACATGGACCGCCTTAAGGGGTTTGTTCAGGGCATTGGCAATGACTTGGTAGATCTGGTTCCAACAGAGGGTTTCGCTGGAGGTAATCTGCACCGCCTCGCCCAGGGCATGGATGTTTCCCATAAGGCCCGTAAAGGCTACGGCAAAGTCCGAATTATGGGTCATGGTCCACAGGCTGCTTCCATCCCCGTGGATAATTACCTCTTTGCCTTCCATGATGCGCTTAAGGACCTGCCAGCTGCCATGTTTGCCGTGAACTCCCAGGGGGACGCTCCGCTCGTCGTAGGTATGGCTGGGCCGCACAATGGTCATGGGAAACCCTTCGTTCCGGTACAGGCTCCACAACAGATCCTCGCAGGCTATTTTTTGCCGGGAATATTCCCAGTAGGGATTTGCCAGGGGGGTTCCCTCGGTGACATAGCAGGACGACAGGGGTTTTTGATAGGCTGAAGCGGAGCTGATAAAAAAATATTGCCCGGTTTTGCCGGCCAGGAGCCGGTGGTCCCGCCGGACCTGCTCCGGGGTATAGGCGATAAAATCCGCAGCCACATCAAAATCCAAAGATCCAAGCTTTTTTTTCGCCTCTTCCTCGTTGGAAATATCGCAGTCGATTTGATGCACCGCCCCCGGCCCCGGGGGAGCATTCCACGATTCGGGGGAACGGGTTCCCCGGTTTAGAAGCCACAGGTCCCAACCCAGTTCCACCACCCGCCTGCTGATGGCGGCGCTTATGGTCCCTGTACCACCAATAAAAAGCACGTTCATAATTTCGTATGCCCCTTTTTAATAGAGTTGTTTAAAAACTTCAGTTTTTAAACAACAACCGCTTAAAAACAGCAAAATGCGGAGCATTTTGCAAGACTTGTTCAATAGGCTTTTTTTACCGGAGACGGGAGTTGAACCCGTACCCCCTTGCGGGGAGGGGATTTTAAGTCCCCGGTGTCTACCATTCCACCACCCCGGCAAAACACGGTAAGGCCCTGATTCGCAAGCGGAGGATCTTCGGGCTGTAATACCTGATTTTCGTCCGCCCTGGCCCTGTATGCCCTTGTATAGTACCAACCGAAGCTGGTATGGTCAACAAGTATGGCCCTTTTGTACACCGATACCCATGCCCACCTTTCCCTGCTGGACACCCGGGGCTTGGATTCCCATGCCCTGCTGGGGGGGCTTTTCAAATCCGGCTTTGGGACGATTATCGACGTAAGCCTTGAAAGCGGGGATCTGGCTGCAAGAATCGGCGCTTTTTCCCGGTATCCGGCGGTTCGCTTTGCCAGCGGCCTGTGGCCCCATGAACAGGTGATTCGGGACCGGTACAGGCTGGTTCCTATCCTGGAGGGGGAGATAAACGCCGCGCCCCCGGGCATGGTATGCGCCCTGGGGGAATTCGGGCTGGACCATCACCGGACCGGGGAACAAGAACAAGAGGATCCGACGGGGGAACGGGAACTAATGGAGATGCAGCTCGACTTGGCCCAAAGGCTTAGCCTGCCGGTGATTATCCATTCCCGGGATGCCCCCCGGGAAACCGCCGGCATTCTTGCCGCGTATCCGGCGGTCCGGGGGCTTATTCACTGCTTCTCCTACGGCCCCGCGGAGGCCGGGGCTTTTCTGGATCTGGGATACTACATTTCGTTTGCCGGGAATCTTACGTACAAAAATGCGAGCCATATCCGGGAATCCTGCGCCATGGTTCCCCGGGACCGGCTGCTTTTGGAAACCGACTGCCCCTTCCTGGCGCCGGTTCCCTGCCGGGGCAAACCGGCCCATCCGGGGATGGTGGAAGAAGTTTACAAACTGGCGGCAGAACTCCGGCATACGGATATTCATACTTTGGCAGAACAGATCGCGGGAAACACCGGGACTCTCTTTGGCTTGCGGACGAAGGGGGCCGCTGAGTCCGGGTCTCTGTAAAGACAACTATGCGGCGAACTAAAGAGTCAGGCTCAGCCTGTTCCTAAAAAAGAACCAGTAAGAATTTCTGCAGCTCCTGTGACTCGGTAATAATATGCAGGTCCTGCTGGGAAAATAGCTTTAACACCATATCTATGGTTTGCGATTTGTCTTTCATACCCGTTGCGAACAAGCTGTCGTCGTTTTTCGCAAGCCAAAAGGCACCGCCTAACAACAAGGTCCAAAATTTCTGATGGCCGTTATTTTGCCAGCCTATGGTACGGAATAAATTTTCAAGGTCCCCGGGAATAGTACAGTCTATTAATCTTCTATACTGCATTTTAAAATCGCTGAATTGGCCGGCCGACTCAAATAAATTAACTAAGGATTCCCCAAATTCTAGTCCTATTTCTTCGTATGTTTGCCATTCGGTAGTTTCGTCGTCTGTATGTTCGCCGATGATTTCTCCTATGGCTTCAAAATTATTGATAAATATGTCTACATCCCCGGACTCCAGATATTGAGAGTAAAGCAAAGCCGGAAAAAGTACACATATCACCAAAAACACGCGGTTTTTATGTAGCATTTTATTTCCCCTATGGTTTTTCTTAGGTAAAACTATGGCATGGCGCCGGTATATTGTCAAGCCGGCGCGGACCGCTGGGGAAGCCGCTTTGCCTCGTCCCAGAACCTGTCCATGGCCTCCAGGTTTTCTGTCTTCATTTCCAGGGCGTTTTCTTTCATGCATTTTTCTACATATTCAAAACGGCGGATAAATTTCCCGTTGGTTCGCCCCAGGGCCAGGGCCGGGTCGACGGCAAAAAAACGGCACAGGTTTATCACAGAAAAAAGCAGATCCCCCAGTTCTTCTTCCAGGGCGTCTTTTTCTTCCGCAACGGCAGCGGCCGTCGTGGCGGCGGTCTCCGCGGCTGCGACCGCTACCGTTACTGTCTTTGCGGCGGCGGCCACTTCCTCAACTTCTTCCCGCAGTTTGTTCAAAACTCCCCCGGCCTGGGGCCAGTCAAAGCCCTTTTTTGCAGCCCGTTGCTGCAGCTTAAAGGCCCTTTCCAGGGGGGGCAGGGAACGGGAGACTTCATCCAATGCCGAATCCCTGGGTTTGCGGCCCTCTTGCTCAACCTTAATCCGGGCCCAGTTTTCCAGCACCGTCGCGCTGTTTTCCGCCTTTGCACCGCCAAATACATGGGGGTGCCGGCGGATCAATTTCTCCGATATGCCCCCCAGCACATCAGAAATGGTAAAAAGTCCCTCCTGCTGGTGCATATAAGATATCATGGTAACCAAGAGAAACAGATCCCCCAATTCTTCCCGAATGTGGGCCGGATCCCCTTCGTTGATAGCCTCGATACATTCATAGGTTTCTTCGGCCAGATCCCCCCGGAGGCTTTGGGGGCTCTGTTCCCGGTCCCAGGGGCATCCCCCCTCCCCCCGCAGGCGTTTTACAATTCCGCAGAGCCGCGTAAAAGCTTTTCCGTATTCCATAGGTTTCATTCTATTGTAACTGGGGATTTTTATGCTAGAATATGGCATGGATCAGGATACCCTGGGGAAAAAGATATTTATCCTTTATCCTCAAAGCGTTATTCAAGATGAACTGCTTGATATCCTTATTATGGCAGGTTTTGAATCCTATATACTCCACGATCACAAGCGGGCGCTAAAACTGCTGGCTCAATTCCCCGATTCCATTATGTTTATTAATATCGACGAAAAGCTTCCGGAAAAGGAATGGGAAGAATATGTCCGGGGAATCCAAGAAGACCCCCAGACCAAAAATTGCAAGCTGGGGATTCTATCGTACAATACGGATAAGGCCCTGATGCAGAAGTACCTGATGGATATTTCGGTTCCCTGCGGGTACATACAACTTAAACTGGGGATTAAGGAAAGTACCAAAATTATGCTTGGCGCCCTGGAGGCCAACGAAGCCCGGGGCAAGCGTAAGTACATCCGGGCCCTTTGTGCGGCGGATGCCAACGCCACCGTAAATATTAAAGGATCCTCGGGCTTTTATTTTGGAACCATCCTGGATATTAGCGCCGCCGGTATCGCCGCCCGGTTTGAAAAATTCGAGGAGCTGCCCCCCAATACGCTGATCAGGGAGATGCAGCTAAAACTTCGGGGGGGGCTTGTACTTACCGACGCGGTGCTTATGGGAAAGCGGAACGATAATGTACTAATATTTTTATTTGATGTTACCAGGATGAACCCGGATCATAAGCTGGTTATACACCGCTTTATTAAATACACCCTCCAGCATTACATAGACAGCCTTAAGATATAATGCTTAGCCTTATGGTCTTTTTGGGGAACCCCGGCGCCACGTATAAAAACCACCGCCACAACGCGGGACGGCTTTTGGCGGAACGGCTTCCGTTTTTTAATGCCCTGGGGTGGAAAAAGAAATTCAAGGCCCTGTACGGTTCCAAAGACAGGGCCGCCGGAACCGGCGCTTCCGGAACAGGTCCGGGCCGGGTCCATTTTATTATGCCGGAAACCTACATGAACCTTTCGGGAGAAGCGGTTTGTAAAGCGGCGGCGTTTTATAATATAGATCCTTCCGGGATCATCGCGGTCCATGATGAACTGGAACTGCCCTTGGGGACGGTTTCGTTAAAATACGCGGGGGGGCTGGGGGGACATAACGGCCTTCGTTCCATGAAGACCCATCTGGGATCCGCCGGCTTTTGGCGGCTCCGCATTGGCATAGGCCGTCCCCCGGGCCGGCAGCCCGGCGTATGGGGGCCGCCGGGCAGCGGGGGTGATGTGGCCCGCGGGGTCTTGGGGGATTTTTACGGCGCCGAAGCTCCGGCCCTGGAGATCGCCCTGGCGGGAGGGGCGGAACTTTTAACCCGGCTTTTGGATGTGGAGCCGGAAACCCTGCTGGCCGAATGGAAAAAGAAAAACCTGTATTCCGGGCCGGACCGGTAATCCCCGGAATGGGGATTCGATCCCCGGCTGCGTACAAGCCCTTAGATGTCCCGGGCTATCCGGAAACCCATAGTTCTGGCCCGTAAAGCCGGGACCTCCCAGATCCTGAAGGTAGTTCTAAGCTGATTGATCTGATTAAGATAGGACCCTCCCCGGTATATCCTGCTTTTTCCGGAGCTGCTTCCCGCGTAATTGTCTACCGGTTCCGCCGGATAATCGCCGAATAAATCCCAGCACCATTCCCAAACATTTCCGCTCATATCGTACAGCCCCAGCTGGTTGGGGAGTTTGCTCTTTACCGGGTGGGTTGAGGAAGCCCCGTTTGGCGCAAACCAGCAATATTCCCGCGGATTCCCCGGTGAATCCCCCTGGGGATCCCCCGCAAAGGACGCTTTTTCCAGGGCCGTGCTTCCCACCGCGCCATTAACCCCTCCCCGGGCGGCGTATTCCCATTCCGCTTCGGTAGGCAACCGGTACCCCTTGGAACCCCGGTCCCAGATAACGGTTTCCCCCTCGATGGTATAGGCCGGGGGCAGGCCGGAACGTACACTAAGAGCATTACAAAAAAGGATCGTATCCAGCCAGCTTACCGAATCTACCGGAAGATTAGGACCCTTGAAATAGGAGGGATTTTCTTTCATTATCGCCGTATACAATTCCTGGGTAACCTCGGTCTCTGACAATAAAAACGAACGGACCGTAACTTCGTGGACCCGTTCGGTAACCCGAAAGGAACTCTCGCTGCTTCCCATTAAGAACACCCCCCCCCGGACGGAGATCATACGGAGCGGGGCGATCTCTGCCGGCATGCCCGGAGTTTCGGCGGCAATGGTTGTGGCGGCGGTCAGGAGCAGAGTGGTTAAAAGTTTTATATGTTTCATACAAGTTCCTCGTACCGTTGAATTGTTTTGGAGATAAGACCGTACCGGGCCGCCTCTTCCGCATTCATCCAAAAATCCCTGTCCGTATCCTTTGCCACCTGTTCGATGGATGTGCCGGTTTCGCCGGCAATAAGGCGGTTGATCTTTTCCCGAAGTTTGTCCAGTTCCCGGGCGTGAATTTCGATATCCGTGGCCACCCCCCGTATTCCCGAAAGGGGCTGGTGTATCAGGTAATGGCTGTTGGGAAGCCCCACCCGCCGTTCCCGGGGAGCCGCAAGCTGGATAATCGCCGCCGCACTGGCCACCAGGCCCATCCCGATGGTCCATACCGGGGCCCTGACAAAGCGGATCATGTCAAAAATCGCAAACCCCGCATCGGCATCTCCGCCGGGGGAATCGATAAAAATACGGATGGGATCTTTGTTTTCATCGTCCAAAAGCAGAAGCTGCCGGATGGTTCTTTCCGACAGTTCCTTTTTCACCTCCCCGGAAAGCAAAATAGTTCTGGTTTTAAGCATCCTGGCAATTAGGGGATCCGGAGGGGAATTTTTTTCGTTTTCCGCCTCGCCGTCATCTTCTTTGTCTGCATAAACCGGATATTGTGTATCTGTCATTACAAACTCCTTTGGGTCAATTCTTGTCAATATAAATCCGGGGAACCCGTTTATTAATATTGCATGTAATTTCATAGGGGATGGTCCCCAGCAGAGACGCCATTATTCCCGCATGGGGGGCCCCTCCGCCAAAGATCGTAACTCTGTCCCAACGGCGAAGACCGCTGTCTTGGCCCAGATCCACCATGCATTGATCCATACAGATTCTGCCTACCAGGAGCCGCAGGACCCCGCCGGCCAGGATCCGCCACGTATTGCCCAGCCCCCTGGGAAGGCCGTCGGCATACCCTATGGGGAGGGTACCGATGATGGTGCCGGTCTTTGCCTTCCAGGTTCTGCCGTAGGAGACCGTTGTGCCCTTGGCTATGGGTTTAATAAAGACCAGGCTGCTGACCAGTTCCATCAGCGGTTTTACCGCGAGGGCGGCGCAGCCGGTTTCGTCCCGCGGCGCATAGCCATAGAGTAGGATTCCGGGCCTTACCATGTCAAACCAAGCGCCGCTATAAAAGGTTACAGCCCCGGTATTGGCCGCGTGTACCAGACCGGGGTCCACCCCCGCCGCTTTTATGCCCTCCACTGCGGCGGAAAAGGCCTCTAGCTGACGGTTTGTAAAAGCCCGGTCTTTGGCGGCTAGGGAATCGGAGACCGCCAGGTGGGTGGCGGTTCCTGCCAGCATAAGGTTTTTGCTTTCTGCGATACGGGAAGCCAGGACTGGCGCCATGGCGGGGGTACACCCTATACGGCCCATACCGGTATCAATCTTCAGGTGGATCCGGATCCGTTTTCCTGTTCTGGCGGCTTCCTGTTCTAAAGCTTCTATATATTCTTCATCCCCCGCCAGGACTTCCATATCCGACGCGGCCAGTTCTGTAATCTCTTCCGGCAGCGGTATGGAAAGGAGCAGCACCGGCGCCTCTATGCCCCCCTGTCTAAGAGCGGCTCCTTCCCCCACGGTGGCCACCGCCAGGTATTTTACCCCCGCGGCCAGGGCTGTCTTTGCAAGCTCCAGAGCCCCGTGTCCATAGGCGTCGGCCTTAAGGGGCATGCAGACCGCCTTTCCTGTTTTTTCCCTAACCAGGGCGATATTTTCCTTTAAATGATCCAGATGAATGAACGCCCGGGTGGCCCGCATGGGAATAGTATACCGGTTCCGGCTAATTCTTACAATTATGTCCGCCCTATGATATACTTATGATGTGAAGTTTTGTCTTGGCTTAGCGGTCATTCTGGTTCTTTTTTCCTGTTCATCCTCCATCTCGCGCCGGACCTTGTCCGAAGTGGTACAGGAACAGGGCCCTGTGCTTCCCCCCCAAAGAACCGCCCCGGCCCTGCAGATCAGGGGCTATAAAAACCGGGAAAACGGCGCGGCCCTGGCCCCCTGGCTTCGGGCCTATCTTGAAGGCGGTATAGGGGCCGCGGAATCCCTGGAGCCCTACCGGAATTCCTATTTGTTTGTGGCGGCGATCCGCAGTCCGGATTTAGCGGTAATTACCCAGTGGGTGCGGAATTTCTCCCCGGACCAAGATTTTTCCCGGCTGGCGGCAGAACGGATCCGGACCCGGTTGGAAAGGGATCTAACCGTAAGTCCCGCTCATTTTTACGGCGCCAACTATACCAGGATCCTGCGGGCTATATACCGTACCGTGTTTTGGGGCGCCCGGAAAGAAAACGATTCATGGATATTTGGAACCCCTGTGGACGCGGAAAACGGCGGCGACCCTCCTCTGTACTGGGGTTTTATTTTGGTTAGCATCCCCAGGGATAGTCTTGAAATTCAGGTACATAAACTTCTTGGGGACCTTAGAAATTCTACCGAAGGGGCGGCTACTAAGACCCAAAACGACGCCTTTGATACTGTCCGGACCCATTTTTTTGAAGGGTTTTAACACGATTCCGGAAAACCATAGAACGGCAGACATTGGGCTTATTTCAATAACCCGGTTGGTTATCTGCTAAGCTGCGGTTAGCGCTGGTTAAAGTCCAACGGGCTTTAACCGCCAAGTCTAGGCAAAATGCTCCGCATTTTGCAATTTTTAAAGGTTCCTATAGACGGTAGTCATAACAACAAACGGAGGAGTAGAATCGATGGGTGACTGCATTTTTTGTAGCATAGTTGCCGGAAAAATTCCCGGCAAGAAGATTTACGAAGATGATGAACTGCTGGCCTTTCAGGATGTTAATCCCCAGGCGCCGGTTCATTTTTTGGTGATCCCCAAGACCCATATTCCCACCATCATGGAAGCGGAGGCCGGACTGTTGGGGAAACTGCTTTTTAAGGCCCGGGAATTGGCGGTTCTGGAAGGATGCGGCGAAAGGGGCTGCCGGTTTGTAATTAACTGCAAAGAAGACGGCGGGCAGACGGTGGATCATCTGCATGTCCATGTTCTGGGGGGCCGCTCATTGGCCTGGCCGCCGGGTTAAGACGTGTTCCGGGTTTTAGCGGCCCTTCGCGCCAGTACCATAAGAAGGGCCACGTCTCCCTGACGCACCCCGGGGATCCGCGCTGCCTGAGCTACGGTGCGGGGCCGTACCTTGGCAAGCTTTTCCCGGGCCTCCGCTGAAAGTCCCTGCATACGACCGTAATCGGCGCCGGGGTCCAGTTTAACCCGTTCCATTTTAGCGTTCCGTCCTATAATCCGTTTTTCTTTTTCGATGTAGCCCGCATACTTGTTATCCAGGGATACTCCCATTACCCATTCGGGGGGAAATGCCTCCAGCCCTTGACCGGTTTGATCGTCTTCGGTCTTGGGAAACTCCCTTCTTTCCAGAAGTTCCCGGATTGTATCCAGGGCCGCAAGTTTTTTGGTAAACCCTTCCCATCGTTCATCCCTCACAAGCCCCAGGGCCCTGCCCTTGGGGGTAAGCCGCCGGTCCGCCGTATCATGGCGCAACAGTAGGCGGTGTTCGGCCCGGCTGGTAAACATGCGGTAGGGTTCGGCGGTTCCCAGGGTGGTTAGATCGTCAATAAGTACGCCAATATACGCTTCTTCCCGTCCCAAAACCAATGCTTCCTTTCCCTGGGTTTTAAGCGCCGCATTGATCCCCGCCATAATACCCTGGGCCGCCGCTTCCTCGTACCCGGAACTACCGTTGGTTTGTCCGGCGGAAAAAAAACCTTCCAGATGTTTGCTTTCCAAGGAAGGGAATAGATCCAGGGGATCCAGATAATCGTACTCTACCGCATAGGCAGGTCTAACAATGCGGGCTTCTTCCAAACCCGGAATACTGCGGATAAATAGCTCCTGCACATCCTCGGGAAGAGAACTCGACAGGCCGTTAAGGTACATCTCGTTGGTATACAGTCCTTCGGGTTCCACAAAAACATGGTGCCGGTCCCGGTTGGGGAAACGCATTACCTTATCTTCGATCGACGGACAGTACCGAGGACCGGCACCCTGTATTTTTCCCCCATACAGCGGGGACCGGTGTATATTGGCGCTGATAATCCCGTGGGTTTTAGGGTTTGTATAGGTGATCCAGCAGGGAATGTTAGGCCGTGAAGGAAACGGAGTATTTTCGCTGTCCCACCCAAAAGAAAAGGGCGCCGCGGTTTCGCCGTCCTGCCGTTCCATTTTACGATAATCCACGGTGCTGCCGTCTACACGAGCGGGAGTACCAGTTTTTAAACGGCCTACGACAAAACCCCGGCGGCGTAAAAAATTCCCCAGCCCCAGAGCCGCCTCTTCTCCCAATCTGCCCTGGGGCGCATCGTATTCACCGATAAAAATTTTCCCCTCCATAAAAGTTCCTGCGGCTAGAACAACCGCCGTTGCGCCGATTTCGTGTCCCCTGGCTGTGCGGACCCCTGCCACCCGCTTTGCAGCACCGGATTTTTCTTCAATGATAAGTTCCGTTACCGTATCCATCATTATTTCAAGGCCCCTGCAGGTTTCGATGCTACGCCGGGCGGCGTTTTGATAGGCCAGTTTATCTGCCTGGGCCCTGGGAGCTTGGACCGCGGAGCCCCGGGAACGATTTAATACCCGGTATTGAATCATGGTTTGATCGATAAGCAGGGCCATTTCGCCCCCCAGGGCATCCACTTCCCGCACCAGGTTGCCCTTAGAGAGTCCTCCCACCGCGGGATTGCAGGAAAGGGATCCGATACGATCAGGATTTTGTGTGATCATAAGAGTCTTCATTCCCAACCGTGATGCCGCTAAGGATGCTTCAATGCCCGCATGTCCTCCGCCGATCACAATGCAGTTGTAATCCATATTAGTGATAATAATAAAAAAAAAACGTAATAAATAGTAGAGTTGTTTAAAAATTAGAGTTGTTCGGCAACTTCAGTTTTCCGAATAAATTCCGCTAAAAATCGCAATTTCGCAGCCCTAAGGCTGCGAAATTGCAAGACTATTAAGACAAGCAACCGGGTTGCCGGACAAGTCTAGTGAAGTTTTTAAATAACCCTATTTATTTCGCTTGCAGTTTTTTCTAGATCACGTTACAGTGTAAGGAGCTTACTGCTAAAGGAGTAAATATGCCTGAATCTAAGACACCTGCACGAAAACCGGCGACAAAGAAAACCGCCGCAGCAAAGAAGCCCGCAGCACGGAAACCGGCGGCGAAGAAAACCGCCGCAGCAAAGAAGCCCGCAGCACGGAAACCGGCGGCGAAGAAAACCGCCGCAGCAAAGAAGCCCGCAGCAAAGAAGCCCGCGGCAAAAAAACCGGCGGCAAAGAAAACCGCCGCAGCAAAGAAGCCCGCGGCACGGAAACCGGCGGCAAAGAAAACCACCACGACAAGGAAGCCGGTGGAAAAGAAACCCGTGGAACCTGCTTCCGGATCCAGTTTCCCGTTTTTTTAGACTGGAACGCGGGGCCACAATGCCCCGGGTATGCGGTCTCCTTTCATTGGACTTGTTCAATAACCCGGTTGGTTATTGAACAAGTCTAGGCAAAATGCTCTGCATTTTGCTGTTTTCAAACGGTTGTTGTTTAAAAACTGAAGTTTTTAAACAACTCTATTATAAAGCGGTAACGGTCGGTTATTGCTTTATGCCCTTGAGCTTCAGCCGCTTCCGCTTATTTGCCTAAGCAGAAGCGGCTGAACATTATTTCCAGTATATCCCCGGTGGACACTTCCCCGGTTATCTCCCCCAGGGCATCCACGGCTTCCCGCAGGAGGGGGGCAATAAGGTCCAGGGGTTCTTCCCGGCGGGCCGGATGCAGAGCTTCTTCCAGAACCCGGATGGCTTTTTCGGTTAATTCCTTTTGCCGCCGGGCGCCCAAACCGGCGGAAACATAGTGTTCCTTTTCCAAAGCGGGGGTATCCATAAGCAGGGACTTCATGCGATGGCAAAGTTCTTCCAGTCCCGTTCCGCCGGCGGCGCTAAGGACCGTAAGATCCGGATACTCTTTCCGGATACTTTTAGGCGGTTCCGCTACATCCGCCTTGTTCCAAAGGAGCAAAAGAAGCCCTTCTCCGGGACTTTGATTTTTCCGGCAGGAGGCGATAAACGCTTTATCCTCGGAGTCAATTCCGGCGGAACCATCTATCACATAAAGTACCAGATCCGCCCCCCCTATGAGTTCCTTGCTCTTTTCTATTCCTCGGGCTTCCGCCGGGTCGTCCTCTTTCGGTTCCCGCAGTCCCGCGGTATCCGCAAGCCGCAGGGGAATTCCATCCAAGGAGATAGATGCCTCTATCCAATCCCGGGTGGTCCCGGGAATTTCGGTTACAATGGAACGGTCTTCATGTAACAGGGCGTTAAAAAGGCTTGACTTCCCCGCATTGGGTTTTCCGGCAATCACCGCCAAAGCTCCTTCCTGGTACAGATGCTCCCTGCGGTACGAGGCCGCCAGAGAACGAAGCTGCCCCAGAACTTCTTCCGCTGCTTCGCGGCGGGGGAAATCTCCCGGTTCTGCCGCCCCGGCGGTTTCGGCGCTGTCCAGTTCGTCTTCGGGATAATCCAGGTACAATTCCACGGCGCTAAGAACCTCAAGAAGCTTGTTCCGTATCTCTTTGATTTCCCGTTCAAGGGCTCCGGCAAGACGGCGAACCGCCCGGCCCAGGGCTTCGCCGGTTTTAGCGGACACCAGTTCCATTACCGATTCACAACGGGTAAGATCCATTTTACCATTCATAAACGCCCGGAAGGTAAATTCTCCGGGTAGAGAATCCTGAAAGCCCGCTTTGCGCAGGGCTTCAAGGATCGCCCTTGCCGCGGCGGTTCCGCCATGGCAGGAAATATCCGCCCCCTCTTCACCGGTATAGGACCGGGGGGCCCGGTATACGGAGATAAGAACCTCGTCGATCTTTTCCTGTTTATCCATGATCCAGCCATGGACCACGGTGTTACCGGGACATTCCAGCAGCGCCCGGGGCCGGGAGAAAATTCCCGCCATAAGTTCCAGGGTCCCCCGGCCGCCGGTTCTAATTAGGGCCAGGGCGCCCTGCCCCGCCGCCTGGACCGCGATAGGACAGTCGTCGCCATAGGTTCTCATATATACCTTTTAGGATCGCTGCAGAAATAGTGCCGGTTTGACAAAGTGTACATTGGACTTGTTCAATAACCTGAGTTGGTTATCTGCCAACCTGCGCTTAGCGCTGGTTAAAGTCCAACGGGCTTTAACCGCCAAGTCTAGGCAAAATGCTCCGCATTTTGCGGTTTTTAAGCGGTTGTTGTTCAGAAACTGAAGTTTCCGAACAACTCTATTATAGGGCGATTGTCTTTTATGCCCCATAAATGTAAGCGTGTCAAGTATGTTAGGATATTCCGGCGGATGTTCATGCAGCACCGGTTCATTCTGCAAATCTTCGTTCCGCAGAGCTTCATTGGACTTGTTCAATAACCCGGTTGGTTATTGAACAAGTCTAGGCAAAATGCTCTGCATTTTGCTGTTTTCAAGCGGTTGTTGTTTAAAAACTGAAGTTTTTAAACAACTCTAT
>JAISOA010000013.1 GCA_031275945.1 Spirochaetaceae bacterium | reverse complement strand
GCCGCGGCATATACGGTCCCTATGAGCGCTGTCCATATAATCCGGTATTGTCTCACCGTGATCGGGGGGGACATCCTATCCAGGCTGTTGGTCACGCGGATATGTTCCAGGACCAAAATGGCGCATGGTGGGCGGTCTGCCTTGGGATAAGGCCAATCGGCTGGCCCATGCTCCACAATCTTGGCCGTGAAACCTTCCTTGCGCCAGTACATTGGAAAGACGGCTGGCCGGTCATTGCTGACGGCGGAGGCATTGAGCTGGAAATGGAAGGACCCCTTCCCGCGCCTTCCGAAAATACGGACCTTGATATTTCCCTTGACTTCTCATCGCCCGAAATTGACAGGCGGTGGAACTATATCAGAAATCCTGACGAGAAGCGCTATGTTCAGAAAAACGGCTGTTTGTTACTTGCCGGTGATAATCAGGATCTTTCAACGCCCGCAGGAAATCCCACGTTCCTGGGCATGAAACAGCAGGCATTCCGCATTGAAGCGATAACAACGCTCAAAGTCCCGGAAAAGGGCAAGGCCGGGATGAGCGCCTATTACAACGAAGATTATCATTATGACATCGGGATCAAACGGGCGGAAGACGGTTCTTATGGTATCTTTGTTAATAAACGTGTTCACGATCTTGAAAACGAGACTTTCCGCAGGGTAATTTTTTCAAAGGATCCTGTTTCCCTGCGTATCAGTGCGGACACAGAATATTACCGGTTTGCTTACAAGATGGGAGACGGCCCTTGGATTGATGCCGGGCAGGGCCTTACCGCCGGTCTTTGTACGGAAGCCACCCACACCATGACATTTACCGGCGTCTACATCGGCCTTTTTGCATCTCTTGGCATGGGTGAATTTACTGAATGGAAGCTCAAGAATTTGTAGAGGAATTTGCCCTGATTAATACCAATCCGTTTTGCGTTCCGCAAGCACGTGATGAAAGGTATGATTGCCGGAACGTTTAAAGGCTGACCGCATATACGGTACAGGGTGTTTTAATATATAGGGGTTTAAGAGGGGAGATATTTTATGCGATTTACCAACGGATACTGGCTTATAAAAGACGGAGTGGAGCCGCATTTTGCAAGCCATACGTATGAGGCGGAACAGAAGGGCAAAGAACTTATCATCTACGCGCCGGACAGGCCGGTCCTGAACCGGGCGGATACCTTGAACCGGATGCTCTTGACCGTGAAATATTCAAGCCCCATGAAGAATATTATCCGGGTGCGGATTTCCCATTTTGAAGGAGGGATAGACCGGGGGCCATGTTTTGAGCTTGAGGAGTATCCTGCCTTTGAGCCTTTTATTGATACCGGCGATCCGGAATCGGGCCGGCCCGCTGTTTTTGCCGCCGGGGATCTTGCCGTTCATATAGACACGGGAGGTCCCTGGTCTGTTGTTTTCAAGGGTGGAGGGCAGGCATTAACCTGCTGCGGATCAAAATCCACCGCCTACATGGTAGACCGGGAGGCAGGTCCCTTTGTTAAGGAAGAACTCTGTCTGGGTGTGGGGGAATATGTCTATGGCCTTGGGGAACGGTTTGGCCCTTTCATCAAAAACGGGCAGACCATTACTATTTGGAACGCCGATGGAGGGACCGCCAGTGAACAGGCGTACAAAAACATCCCCTTTTACCTGACCAATAAAGGCTACGGAATCTTTGTCAACAGTACCGGCAAGGTTTCCTTTGAGATAGGGAGCGAAAAGACATCCCGGGTTCAGTTCAGCGTCCCAGGAGAAATGCTGGAATACTTTATCATATACGGACCTGAGCCGAAACAGATCCTTGGACGCTATACGGCGCTTACCGGCCGGCCCGCCAGGCTCCCCGAATGGACTTTTGGTTTGTGGTTGTCTACATCCTTTACCACTTCTTACGATGAAAAGACGGTTATGAGCTTTATCGACGGCATGGCCGAGCGGGGGATACCCCTGGAGGTGTTCCACTTTGACTGTTTCTGGATGAAAGGTTTTCACTGGTGCGACTTTACCTGGGACGAACAGACCTTCCCCGATCCTCAGGGGCTCATTTCCCGGATCAAGGCCAAGGGTCTCAAGGTCTGTGTGTGGATCAATCCGTACATTGCCCAGCGTTCCCCGCTCTTTGCGGAAGGCCGGGAACAGGGCTATTTCCTGAAAAACCCCGATGGTTCCGTGCTGCAAACCGACCTTTGGCAGGCGGGGATGGGGATTGTGGATTTTACCAACCCCGAAGCGGCGGAATGGTACACGGGCTTCCTCGAAAAACTCATTTGTATGGGGGTGGATTGCTTCAAAACCGATTTTGGCGAGCGGATTCCTGAAACGGCGGTGTATCATAACGGAAGCGATCCCCGGTTGTACCATAACTTTTATACTTATCTATATAATAAAATGGTCTTTACCTTTCTTGAGCGGAAAAAGGGGAAGGGAGAATGCTGTCTTTTCGCCCGGTCCGCTACTGCGGGGAGCCAGCGTTTCCCCGTTCATTGGGGAGGGGACTGCGAATCCACCTTTGAGGCAATGGCCGAAACCTTGCGGGGCGGTCTTTCCCTGGGGCTTGCAGGTTTCGGTTTTTGGAGCCATGACATCGGCGGTTTTGAAGGCTACCCGCCGCCGGCCCTTTTCAAGCGCTGGCTTGCGTTTGGCCTTTTATCCTCCCACAGCAGACTCCACGGCAGTAACTCCTATCGGGTGCCCTGGAATGTGGATGAAGAATCCGTAGAGGTGTGTCGATTTTTTACCGGAGTGAAACAGTCCCTCCGCTCCTATCTTTTGAGGATCGCTGAAGAAGCCTATGAAAAGGGAATCCCTTTGTTGCGGGCTATGTTTCTCGAATTTCCCTTCGACCCGGTATGTGCCTTTCTTGATCGCCAGTATATGCTAGGGCCGGATCTATTGGTAGCTCCGGTGTTTTCCGAAGACAATCAGGTTGAATACTATCTTCCGGAAGGGACTTGGGAACATCTGCTGGACAAGCGCAGGGAAACAGGGGTCCGGTGGATGCGGGAAACCTACGATTTTCTAAGCCTTCCCCTCTGGGTCAAGGGTGGTGCGAAGGTACGGCAGTGAGTAAGCGCCGAAACCGGAGAGGCCGCGCATTCTGTTTTTAATCTTTGAGATAAAATCCTATCTTTTCAATTTTGCTAAACAAGAAAAGTTCGTAACTATTCAGTCGCCTGCGGGACACCCGAGGTCGTGCGCGAACTGGTGAGCGCGTTTTTGGCATCCATGCCGCCAGGTGAGAGGCCCGGTAAATGCCGCAATAAAGATAATGTC
>JAISOA010000160.1 GCA_031275945.1 Spirochaetaceae bacterium | reverse complement strand
CCCCACGGCGCCGGCGAATACCGGGGCTCCCAGAGCGCCGGCCCCCAGGTACAAGGCCGCCGCCGCCCCTCCCTGTACCGGCCCCAGAACCAGCCCCGCAAGGACAATGAAAAGGTTCTGCAGCACGATGGGAACCGGAGAAAAGGGAAGGGGTATGGAAATAAAGGTTCCACCGGCAATAAGAGCGGCAAACAGGGCGGTCATGGCGCTTCGTACAATGGTCTGCCGTTTTTTTCCGGGAACCCCGCCGGAGCCGGAAAGATCCCGGTTTCCGGCTTCCCCGGATTTCTGAAGATCCGGTGTTTTATCTAACATAATGATGTGGAGTGTAACAAAAACAGAGGGCATACGCAATAACGGCGCCATACCGGCGCGATGCGGTGTCGCCGGAGCCGGATATGACGACCCAGGGCCTATTTTCCGCCGGGTAAGCCCTAAAATAAGGATTTTATTCTCATTTTTAAAACGAATTTAATTGAATAAAATGTTAGTTTCCTGTATGCTTAAGCCCAGGCTATGCAGACTGAGCAAGTTTTAAACAAAACAGCGGATATTAGTTCCATACATTGTTCCGAATACGAAATAACCGGCGAATTCGATCAGGTAACGGTGGCCGAAGCTCCGGGAAGAATCCACTATTTGGGTGAACATGGGGAACCGGGGACGGGACTTTACCTTTCTTCCGCCATTAACAGGACCATTCAGGTTGCCGTAAGTCTTCGACGGGATAATTCCATCCGTTTTTTTGCCGCGGATCTGGGGGAACGGAAGCGAACTACCCTGGTAAACCTAAAATACAAGCGGGAAGACCGCTGGGCAAACTACATCAAGCTTGCGATCCATGTGTTTGCCGAGCTGGGCTTTTTTGTTAAGGGCCTTAATTTTACCATCGGGGGGGACATTCCCCAGCAGGTGGGTTTGGCCTCCTCCACCGCCATTGAAGTTGCCGCCGCGGTGGCCCTGCGAAGTTTCTTTAAGGCGCCTCTGACGGATAAGGAACTGTTGCTTAAGCTGGCCAAGGGAGAAACGGATTTTCTGGACAGGGACGGGAGCTTTGTAGATTACCTTATTGCCTTCCAGGCCAAGAAGAACCATTTTCTGCTGGTGGACGAAAAATCCCTGGAAACCTTTACGATAAAATCTCCCTTTACCCGGTATACAATGCTTCTTATGGATTCCCGGGTTCCCCGCATGGGAGTCGATGAGGAACTAAAACAACGCCGGGCGGATATTAAACAGGGCTTTGATTTTTTACGTAAACGAAAAACCGGGGAAAGTTTTCGGGATTTTGCGCCCTCGGATCTATTGGAATCCGTGGGGGATTTAAGTGAAGAAGTACGCCGCCGTTCCCTTCATATTGTAGAAGAAAACCTCCGGGTTAAAGAGGCCCAGGATGCCCTTAAAAAGGGGGAAACGGCAGAATTTTCCCGGATCGTCTACCATTCCCATGAAAGCCTGCGGGATCTGTACGAGGTTTCCTGCCCCGAAATCGACTGGCTGGTAAAACGGTCCCAGGAAATAGAGGGGGTGCTTGCCTCCCGTATGACCGGTCTGGGTTTTGGCGGTTGTACCTATACTATTCTTAAGGAAAGCGCCCTGGAAGAATACCGCAAGCGGCTTGAAGATTACGAGAGGATTTTTGGATTTCACCCCCTGGTATACGATTTTTGCCCCGCCGCCGGGGCCCGCCTTATTACCAAGGGATAGGCCATGGCGGTTCATGAATCCCTGGAAGAAGGTGCTAGGCTGTTTCATATTAGGCGCTACGATAGGGCCCTGGAAGAATTCCTTAAAATCGACGCCTCCCAATTTGATGTGGTGGACAACATGGAACTGGCCTATTACCTGGGATTATGCTATACCAGGCTGAATCGCCACGACGACGCTCTTTTATACTTGGAACAGGTGGTTACCGCCGCCCTTGACCCCCTTCGGGTATACCAATGCCGCTTGACTCTGGCTTACATCTACGTAATTACCGGCCGGTCCAAACTGGCGGAATTTGAACTGGGCCGTTTGATGAACGGGGGGTATGAATCAATACAGATATACACCACCATGGCTTATGCAGCCTGGGCACAGAAACAATTCCAAAAGGCGGTGGATTTCTACGAAAAAGCCCTGGATATGGACGAAAACAACGCCACCGCCCTGAACGGCCTGGGCTATATCCTGGCGGATTCCGATACCGATAGTACCAGGGGGATCAAACTGTGCCGGAGGGCGGTGGATAAACGGCCCCAAAATCCGGCTTACCTTGATTCTCTGGGATGGGCGTATTTTAAGAATGGTGAAATATCAGAAGCCCGGATCTGGCTGCGAAGGGCCTTTGAACTGGCTCCGCATGAGAGGGAAATTAAAAAGCATATGAAGATCGTGGTCGGGGAAGGGTAGGATTGGTATGCCGGGCTTTACTCGCGTTCTTGCCGTTACGGGACTTTTAGTTTTTTCCGGGGGAACCCTGGGATCCCAGCAGGATGAACGGGGACCCAACTATCTGCAGCCGGGAAATTCCGCCGTGCCCCTTACCGATACAATTAATGCCCGGAACGAATTTCGCATCGGGGTTCAAGCCTATTACCGTTATGCCTTTAACGAGGCAATTAATTCCTTTGAACGGGCCAATTCGTTCCGTCCCGGTGAAAGCCTGATCCTGGACTGGCTGGGCCGGGCCTATTACCGTTCAGGTTTTGAAGATACCGCCGTCAGGCAGTGGAGTTTTGCGGCGGAAACCACCCCTTCTTCTTCCGATGAAATACTCCTTCGCAGCCGTATTGAAACGGTCCAGAACCGCCGGAGCCTTTTCCCCCTGATGGAAGAGAACCCCCATTATGTAGAAGCGGGCCGCTATCCGGGTAGAACCGGCACCGGCATGTACTTCCGTCAACCTAGTTCCGTCCTGCCCTTGGAAGACGGCGGCGCCTGGGTGGTGGCCTACGGCAGTAATGAATTGGTTCGCCTGGACGTTAACGGCCTTATCAAACAGCGGGTCCGGGGTCCCCTGAATGGATTTGACCGGCCCTACGATGTGGCGCAGGCCCCGGACGGACGGCTGTATGTTTCCGAATACCGGGGCGGCAGGATCAGCGTGCTGGACGCCGGGGGCAGATGGATCTCCTACCTGGGCAGCAAGGGCATTGCCGAGGGAATGTTTGTGGGCCCCCAGAACCTGGCGGTGGATCAGGACGGCTACCTCTATGTGGTTGATTACGGAAACCGGCGAATCGTAAAATTTGATCCCGAGGGAAATTATATCCTTTCCTTTGGAAGACGGGACTGGGATTTTAATGGTTTTCTTTCCCCCACCGGCATAGCCTGTATGGATGAACGGGTTTTTATAGCCGACGGGGTTTCAAAACAGATATATACTTTTGACAAAAACGGAACATACATAGGGGTTCTGGTGGAAGCGGGCCTTACCGGTCCTGAGAGCATCCGTATTTTTCAAGACCGCCTTTTAGTGGCCGATACCGTCCGAGTCCTCCTTATCGATCCCGATTCGGCCATAGTGGAGGAACTGGGACTGGTGGGGGGCAGCCGGGCTAGGATCATTGGCGCCGGGATGGATCTGAACGGCAATATCCTGGCGGCTAATTTCCAGGGCGACGAAGTGACGGTACTAAGCTCCGCCGCCGATATGGCCGCCGGGTTTTTTGTCCAAATAGACCGGGTGGTGGCCGATAATTTTCCCCGGGTAACGGTGGAACTGTCCGTTCAGGATCAGCGGCGCCGTCCCATCCTGGGTCTGGAGGCTCGTAATTTCTTTCTAACCGAACGAAACCGGCCTGTGGCGGATCAGAATTTTCTGGGGGCCGCCTACCTTTCAAACCGCTTTGATATTTCGGTGCTTATGGAACGATCCGACACCTCGGCCCTTATGCGGGATTATCTGGCCGCGGCCCTTCGGGACATACAGGCCGCCGGTTCCCGGCTTGTATCGGTGGTTTCCGCCGGTGAAACCCCCGTCAAGGAACGGCTGGGAACAGGGGTCTCCGCCCTGGAAGCCGCCGCCCGGGCGGGAAATTATACCCCCCGGTGGCGTTTTGACGGGGGCCTTAGGCTGGCGGCCACGGATCTTTTGGGGGGAGAAAAAAAGCGGGCCGTGGTATTTGTCGGTACCGGCAGTATGGGCGAGCTGGGCCTGGAGCAGTACAGCCTTTCGGAACTGGCCGCCTATCTGGCCAACAACGGCATTGCCTTTTACATGGTCATGATAGGCTCCTCTCCTCCGGGAGATGAATTCCGTTACCTCTGCGAAGAAACCGGGGGCGACATTGTTAATCTCTATCAGCCCTCAGGTATAGGGCCCCGTATCCGATCCATCGGCCAAAAGGGTTCCGGTTCCTATGCGCTTAGTTACCGTTCCACCCTGGAGACTAACTTTGGGGAAGATTACCTGCCCGTAGAAGCGGAAGTATACCTTATGGAGCGCTCGGGCCGGGACCGGATTGGCTACTTTGCTCCGCTGCGCTAGGGGCTTGTTGTGCGCCGCTCAAAAACCATATAAAAATATGGGTGTGAATTTTTATGCCTTACAAACTCCCAAAGGAGCCCCGGTAATCGGGATTTTTTGCATGAAGGGCGCCAAAAGCGCCTGGGCAAAAAATCCACAGGTGCAAAAGGCTCCTAGGGAACCGCCTCTACGCCTTATATGCTAATGCGGGCACGCGGGCGGAAAGAAATGATCGCCGGGACGGAACGTTCTTGCGGAAATTTTTGGTAAGAACCAGAGCCCTTAGATCCCGCATTTTTTTAATTCAGAACGCCCTAGGGCCTGGTCAATCAGGGGGCTTGCGTCCAGTGCGGCGTACAGGGACCGGGCTTCCATCGGGTTTCCCCGCAGAACCGGGTGGGGAGGACTGAACAATATGCAGCAGTCCGGATAGGGGAGTATGGAGCTTTCGTAGGTTCCTATGGCCTGGGCGATTTTGATGATCCCTTCCTTGTCCATGCCGATAAGGGGCCTTAGTACCGGAAGCCCCGCCCTGCTCTGGGTACAGGCTATGTTTTCCACGGTTTGACTTGCCACCTGGGAAAGACTTTCCCCGGTGATAAGACACTTGTCCCCTTGTTTCCGGGCTATTTTTTCGGCTCCTTCCATCATGGCCATGCGAAGCAGTACCGTTGTCCAGGGAAGGGGCCCCCGCTCTTTGATCCGTTTCTGTACCTCCGTAAAACCGGTAATGCGAAGCTTAACCCCCATGGTGTACCGGCCCAGGATCTCCGCCAGCGTCACAACCTTGTCCAGGGCTTCCTGTGAAGTATAGGGGGGGGTATGAAAATACACCGCGTCTATGCCCATGCCCCGGCCGGCCATAAGATAGCCCGCCACGGGGGAATCAATGCCCCCGGAAAGAAGGAGCAGTCCCCGGCCGGCGGTTCCCACCGGAAGACCACCCCGGCCTTTTTTCTCCAGACTGTATATGTATGCCTTTTCCCGGATTTCCACGGAGATCACCGCCTCCGGTGAACGGACATTTACCGTCAGGGCGGGAAGCTCTTCCCGTACCGCATCCCCGGCGGCGCAGCAGATACCGTAGGAATTAAGGGGAAAGCTTTTGTCGGATCTCCGGGCTTCCACCTTGAAGCTTCGGATTCCCCCTTCCGCCAGGGTTTTGGCTTCCTCCACACAGGCTTTCAAGATGTTCCTCAGCTCTTTGTCGCTGGTCCTGGTCTTTGCCCATCCGGCGATACCAAAAAGCCGGTCCAGGGCGTCCTCCGCCTGCCCGGATATTTCCCGGGGACAGTGGAGGAAAAAACGGCCGTCGCGTATCCGTACACGGCAGGCCGCCGATTGGAGCAGGGTGGACAGGTTACGCTTTAGTACCTGTTCAAAGTCTCCTCGGTTTCCGCCCTTAAGGGTAAGTTCCCCCGGTTTTAACAGAAATGTAAACGATTCCGGCATATCCGCCATTTTTGCATGCTCCATAGTTAAAGCTCTTCGCAGATCTCCGCCAGAATTTCCGCCAGGGCTTTAATTTCTTCCATTGTGGTGGACCAGCCCTGGGATATCCGTATCCCCTCCAGGCGGGCTTCTTCGTCAAGTCCCATGGACTCCAGTACGGGCCGTTTTAATTTGGCCTGCGAACAAGCCGATCCGGTGGAAATGGCAAAACCCCGCTGGTCCAGAACCCGGACCAGCACTTCCCCGGGGATGCCCTTAAACCGGGCCTGGAGTATCCAGGGGGAAAATGCGTTATCATCCCGGTTTGCCGGTACGGGGGCAAACCGATCCGGTAGCTTTGATGCAAGCAGGGAAATCAGGGCTTCCATGCGTTCCCGGGCCAAGGCCCAGGAAGTGTTCAAGGCCGCCGGTTCCGCCCGGGCCTCAAGGCACGCCGCCAGAGCCAGTGCTCCGGCGACATTTTCCGTCCCCGGCCGTATCCCCCCCTCCTGGTCCCCTCCCCGGATCAAGGGGACCAGGGGCCTGCGGAGGTACAGCAGGCCTATGCCTCTGGGCCCTCCCAGCTTATGGCCGCTAAAGGAAGCGGAATCGATTCCCCAGGCCGGAATGTCCAGGGGGATCTTTCCTGCGGCCTGGACCAGATCGCTGTGGACATGGAGTCCCGGTTTTTTTTGCAACAACTCCGTTAGGGCGGCCAGATCGTTCACCGCCCCAGTTTCGTTGTTGACCCCGGTGATTGCCGCCATCCGCAGGGCGGGATTTTTTTCCAGCGCCGCGCCTAAGACGCCGGCATCCAGGGCGCCCAGGGAATTTAAAGTCAGCACCGCGCTCTTAAGCCCCAGCCGTTCCAGGGGACCAAGGTTTTCCAAAATCGACGGATGCTCCCCGGCGGAACAGAGCAGTTCCGCCCCGCCGGAAGGACGGCGGTCCTTCATCAGCAGCGAAAACAAAACCACGGCGTTTGATTCCGAGGCTCCGGAGCTAAAGTAGATCTGATCCGGCCTTACCCTAAGGACCGCGGCACAGCGGGACCGGGCCTCTTCCAGGGCTTCCCGGGCCCCTTTTCCCTCTCCGTGGCGGGAAGAGGGGTTCCCGAAGGGGACGTTTGGTTTTCCCTCCGGCGTTTCCGGCGGCGCGGTTGCCGCCCAGTCAAAGTAGTACCGAGAAGCCATAGGGGGATCATACCTGGACCGGTCCGGTAATGTCAAAGTACGGAACCGGCCTGTTCTTATTGAAATTGACAAGGCTGGAAAGGTAATATAAACCATGGTTGTACTTAAATTCGGCGGAACATCGGTGGGTTCACCGGAAGCCCTCTCCCAAATTATATCGGTTCTTAAAGATCCCCGCCGGGGGGATGTAAAAGTTATGGTGGTTTCCGCCCTCTCCGGGGTTACCGACGCCCTTATCGCCGCGGCCCGCCGGGCCGTTCGGGGCTCCGGGCAGGCTTGTTCGCCGCCGGATAAGCCGGAGGGTTCCTCCGGTAAAATGGAACCCTCCCTGGAGGATCTAAAAAAACGCCACCTGGCCTTAAGCGCGTATTTTCTTACCGGGGCGGAAAAAAACGCCGCGGATAAAAAGATCGAAAATTCCTTTACCGAACTTTCCCGGATGTTGGACGGCATTGCTATCCTGGAAGAACTTTCATCCCGCAGTCTTGACGGGATCATGAGCTACGGGGAACTGCTCTCGGCCCCCTTGACGGCTTCAATCTTAAAAAGTTCGGGCCTTGACGGGGCCTTCATCGATTCCCGGGAACTTATTGTTACCGACAACGCCCACGGCGCGGCCCGGTTTAACCCGGAGGAAAGTTACCGCCGGATCCGGCGGAGAATCCTGGAAACCCCCGGCCCTTCTTTCTACGTGGTTCCGGGTTTTATCGCCTCGGGTCCCGGAGGAACCACCACCCTGGGCCGGGGAGGTTCGGATCTTTCCGCTGCCATATTCGCCGCTGCCCTGGACGCTGAACGGCTGGAAATCTGGACCGACGTGGACGGCATACTTACCGCCGATCCCCGGCTGGTAAAAGACGCCTTTCGTATCGGCTCCATTTCTTATGAAGAAGCCATGGAACTTTCCCATTTTGGCGCCAAGGTACTCCATCCTCCCACGATCCGCCCCGCGATGGAAAAAAACATTCCCATGGTGATCCGTAATACCTTTAAGCTTCCCTGCGAAGGAACGGTGATTAGCGCCGAAGCCCCGGTGGGTCCCTATCCCATCCGGGGGATTAGTTCCCTTTCCCGGGTAAGCCTGGTGCGGATCCAGGGGGCGGCCATGACGGGGGTGGCGGGTTTTTCCGCCAGACTTTTTGGGGCCCTGGCAAAACGGGGGATCAGCGTGATCCTTATCTCTCAGTCTTCAAGCGAATACTCAATTTGCGCCGCGGTGGATCCCAGGGATGGAGACGCTGCGGTGGCCGCGGTTAAGGACGAGTTCCGCGGAGAAATAGCCGAAGGCTCCATAGACATGCCCGCTGCGGAAGAAAATCTGGCCATAGTGGCCGTGGTGGGATCCCGGATGAAGCGGGTTTCGGGAATTTCCGGCAAGGTCTTTCACGCCCTGGGCAGGAACGGGGTTAACGTGGTGGCCATCGCTCAGGGATCGTCCGAGATTAACATTTCCCTGGTCATAGACCGGCAGGACGAGGCCAAGGCCCTGAACGCCATTCACGAGGCCTTTTTTCTTTCCGGGGTACGGTCGGTAAACCTCTTTTTACTGGGTTCGGGTCTTATCGGAGGAACCCTGCTGGATCAGCTGGGGGAACACCGGGAGATTTTGGCGGACGAACATAAGATCCGGATACGTCTGGTGGGGGCGGGAAATTCCCGGTACATGGTTTTTAACAATTCCGGCCTGGACCCTAAAAAGATCAAGGAACTGTTTACCATGGAGGGCGGGGTGCAGGAAGCCGCCGCCGTGCAGGGCCTTTCCCTGGAGGTCTTTAAGCTTGAACAGTTTATTGCCTCCATGAAGACCCTTAATCTTCCCAACACCGCCTTCTGCGACTGCACCGCCAGCGAGGGGGTTTCGGCATCCTACCGGGACATCCTTACTTCGGCCATTCCCATTGTAACCCCCAATAAACGGGCCAATGCGGGAAGCTATGGGTACTATAAAACCCTAACCGATTATTCCCGGGAACGGGGCATACCCTATCTCTACGAAACCACGGTCTGCGCGGGCCTTCCGGTAATCTCCACCCTGCGGGATCTGTTTCTTTCCGGCGACAAGGTCCGTCGTATCGAGGCGGTGCTTTCCGGAACCCTTTCGTATATCTTTAACAACTACGACGGCGCTAAGACCTTTTCCGCCCTGGTTCGGGAGGCCAAGGCGGCGGGCTATACGGAGCCGGATCCCCGGGACGATCTTAACGCCATGGACGCCGCCCGGAAGGCGCTAATCCTGGCCCGGGAATGCGGCATGAACCTGGAATTTGATTCCGTACAGGTGGAACCCCTGCTTCCTCCGGCCTGTTTTAAAGCCCCGGATGTGGAATCCTTTTTTACGGAACTGGAAAACTGCGACGCCGCCTTTGAGCAGCGCCGTTCCGAAGCCGCCGCGGCGGGAAAGGCCCTGCGGTATGTGGCGGTTATTGAGGAGGGCAAGGTGGCCCTTTCCCTCCGGGCCGAGGATCCCCAGAGCCCCTTTAGGACCCTGATGGATTCGGACAATATGGTGGTGATAACCAGCGACCGGTATTCAAGGCTCCCCATGGTCATTAAAGGGCCCGGCGCGGGCGCCCAGGTTACCGCCGGAGGGGTTTTTGCGGACATTGTGCGGATAGCCCGGACCCTGGTGTAAGCTATCTGCACAGGATTCCGGATGTGCAAGAAGGCCGCGGAATAGGGAAACGCCTTTATGCCGCCGTGTTTTTTTGTTATCCGTGACCTATTCCAAAGGAGCGTCTATGCCTATAGCGCAGGGGGTGCGTGAAGCCCTGGCCTCTTCTTCCTTAATCCGCAAAATGTTTGAGGAAGGAACTGAATTAAAGAAAAAGCATGGTCCCGGCAAGGTTTTTGATTTTTCCATCGGGAATCCGGACCTGGAACCCCCTGAAGCTTTTCACCGGGTATGTGCCCGCTTGGTTCGGGAAGACCCCAGGGGTTCCCATGGCTACATGCCCAATGCGGGGTTCCCCGAGGTCCGGGAAGCGCTGGCAAAAAAGGCATCCCGGGAGCACCGCTGTACGATACCCCCGTCCCATATCATTATGTCGGTGGGCGCCGCCGGGGGGCTTAACGTGGTGTTCAAAAGCATCCTTAACCCAGGGGACGAGGTGGTGGTGTCAAAGCCGTACTTTATGGAATACCGGTCCTATGTGACCAACCATGGCGGAAAGCTTGTGGAGGTTTCCAGCGGTCCCGGTTTTAGTCTGGACATCGAGGCAATTCAAAGGGCCCTTTCAAAAGAAACCGCGGCGGTATTGATCAACTCTCCCCATAATCCCACCGGACGGATCTATCCCGAAAAGGATGTTCAGGCCCTCTCGGATCTGCTCCGCCGGCACGGCGAAAAAACCGGCCGCCGCCCCTACCTGGTCGCGGACGAGCCCTACCGGGAAATTGTATACGAGGGGATTAGCGTTCCTCCGGTTCTTTCCGCGTACGAGGAATCGATAGCGGTTACATCCTATTCAAAAAGCCTGTCCCTGCCCGGGGAGAGAATCGGATACATAGCCCTTAGCCCTGCCATTGCCGACCCGGACGACACCCTGGGGGCTCTTATCTATGCTACCCGGATCCTGGGTTTTGTTAACGCTCCGGCCTTGATGCAGCGCATTGTGGCCCGCCTTACCGAAGAGCGGGTGGCGGTGGAAGTATATGCCCGGCGGCGGGCGGCTTTTAAGGACGTACTGGATGGCGCCGGTATAGAATACGCCGAACCGGAAGGGGCCTTTTATATTTTTGCAAAGGTTCCCCCTGGACAAACCGCCGATGACCGGGCCTTTTCGGATTGCCTAAAGCGGCGCCTGATTTTAGGCGTCGCCGGAAGCAGTTTTCAGGCCCCCGGCTGGATCCGTTTTGCCTACTGTGTGGAAGAAGAGCTTATCCGTTCTTCCGCGGCGGCCTTTACGGCGGCGGTGGAAGACTGGAGCCGCCCTTCGCGTACCTAGGAGCCTGTTACGGGTTGATTTTTTTGTTCAGGCGCTTTCGTACAAAAAATCCCGATTACCGGGGCTCCTTTGGAGTTTGCAAGGTATACCAACCCACATTCGTGAATTGGTATACGATCTTATGCGCGAAGCGCCACATGCTCCTAGTGCCTGTCCGCGTCGGTAAGGGCGGTTACGGAAAGCAGGTACAGATCTTCCGGGTCGTTGTCGTCCAGGCACTGAACTTGGATATAATAGGTCCCCGGATTAAGGCGCCGCTGCAGCCAGGATGAGTAGCCCTCGCCGCCGTCATCGTTCCAGTCAATTTCGGTTTTATCACCGTCATACAGGGTAATGTACGTATCGAGGGACGCGTCTCTTTCCCCGTGGGCCTGAATTAGGTAGGTTCCCGTGGTAGTTACCGTAAAAAAAACCCAATCCGTATCGGCGGAGTTCGTAAAATTATGCCGTTGGGGTTCTCCGAACCTGATTTCCGTTGCCTCTGCGGCGGCATTGTCCCTTTCGTAGCTGTCCGCCACGTTTACCCTCGCCGTGCGTGTCTGGGTATTTAACGTATAGGCCCCTGAGTTGCGGTCGTATTCCCGGACCATTATGTAGTACTTGCCCGGTTCCAGGAGCTTGATAATTCTGGCATTGCCGCCGGACCCCGAATCATCGTCCCGGCTCAGTACGGTAGTATGGGCATCGAAGAGGGCCAGCAGGGTGTCAAGGCCGCCGCTGGTATCAATGGACACCGTTCCCCGGTTGTCAAGGGTAAAAGAATACCAGTCCTCATCCCCCGAGGAAAGAAACGCATCCAGGGAGTTGCCCATCTGAATAGAAACGGCGGTATCAAAGGTGTTGTTTGGCTCCAAGGCTTTGTCGGGCGCCTCAAAGAGGCTGGGAATAAGCTCATAAGTTCCCGTAATATCCGATGAATAGGCTTTTACGCAAATACCATAGGTTTTTCCCCCCTCTAAAAAAGCGGTAATTTTGGCGTTTTCCCCGGTTCCTCCGTCGTCGTCCTGTGTCAGGCGGCTGGTACCCTCGTAGAGTTCCATCACCGTATCGATAGAACCACGGGTTTCCAGTGAAACTGCCGTATTTTCCCCGGGGGTTATGACAAACCAGTCCTGATCCTCTTCGTGCAGAGTCCGGGTAATCGGCTGGTTTAGCGTCAACGTCACCGGATTATCATGGGAATCCTCTTCGTACATGTCCCTGGCGGCGAATGAACCGCCGGTCTGTATCAGTTCTTCCAGGTAGGCGGTTCTCCCCAGATCGGCAACCCAGGATGCCAGGATTACGGAACTGGTCTTGTCTATCAAGCGGGTAGAGATCCGTACCGTTTCCCCCAGCACAACAATTTCGCCGTTGATTTCATAGTCCCCCTGGACGGGGCCCTGCAGGATCCGTAAACCCCCTGAACCGGATAACTGGTTGATAAGGTTTTGTTTCCAGTAGTTTCCCAGCGGTACTACCTGGCTGTTACTGGAAAACTGGGCGATCACAATGGTTTTTTCTCCTATTCCCCGGAATTGTTTTATCTGTGAAGCCGCCAGGGCATTTTCCTTATCCAGATCCGCCACGGAATGGATTTGGGCCTGCCCAAGGACGGGTAGAATATAAGACAGTAAGGCTAGAACCGCCATAAGACCGTGTTTTCTTTGAATCATACATTTCTCCTATAAGAACTAGTCATTATACCCCATAGGTTTTGAGCTTGTCAAATAAGCGGTTTACCACACCTGTGTTCACCGGCAGGCTAAATCTTCGAGGCAGGCGGTTTCCCGCTAGGTTTTAGATCACGCTGTTATGCTTTGGTGTATGGGGTGGCGGGGGTAGTCCTATCCTGTTTTGCGCCCATGATAAGAGCTGCCGCGGCTTCCACATCAGGCGCTTCGTTATTTTTTCGGCCCTCTATGTTGCGAAGGGTAAGGACCCCGTCCCCGGGGATAATTACCCAGGGTATGCCCTTTTTCTCCGCCGCCATGAACTGTTGAACCGGTTTCCGGATCTCCAGAAAAACCTCGCAGCTAATTCCCCGGTTCCGGAACTGTTCCGCCAGGGCTTGGGTTTTACCGGGCCCCCAGCCTTCTATGCAGGCTAGGGCCGCGTCCGCATAGGTGGGCCGCCGCCCCGTACCCCAAAGTTCATCCAGAGCCGCCTGGAGCCGGTCCAGGCCAATGGAGGCTCCCACGCCGCAGAGTTTTTCTTTTGAATAAAGCCCCGCAAGGTTATCGTAGCGGCCCCCGGAACAGACCGAACCGATTCCGGGAAGTTTGTTCAAAAAGCTCTCGTATACGATTCCGGTGTAATAATCCAAACCCCGGGTTATGGACGGATCCAGCATAAAGCTTTCTTCGGTTCCCGTATCCTTTATATACTTCCACAGCGTCTCCAGCCGCCGGGTGTCTTCACCCTCGCCGGCCGCGGCCTTAAGTTTTTCCAGAACCCGGTCAAAATCCCCCTCGTCTCCCAGGGAAATAAAGTCCAGGATTTTTCCCGCCTGTTCCCGCCCGGTAATGTCTTCCAGCAGTTTCCGTACTTCATCCTTACCGGTTTTTCCCAGTTTGTCTATTTGCCGCAGGATCTCCACCGATTTATTTCCCGCCCCCAGGGAATCAAGAAGGCGGTTAAAAAGCCCCCGGTGGTTAAGACGTATGGTAAGGTCCTTTTCCCCGGTTCCGCAAAGGATCCCCAGGGTTTTTTGCATCATAAAGAGGATTTCAAAATCCGCGGCGGCCCCGTCGCTTCCTACAATGTCAAAATCGCACTGGGTAAATTCCCGGTACCGGCCCCGCTGGGTATTTTCTCCCCGCCAAACCTTTGCGATATGGTAACGTTTAAAGGGCAGGAATAGCTCGGACCGGTGTTCCGCGGTAAACCGGGCAAAGGGAACGGTAAGATCAAAACGAAGCGCCACATCCCGCCCCCCCTGATCGGTAAAACGGTATACCTGCTTTTCCGTTTCACCGCCGCCCTTGCCCAGGAGTACCTGGGCATATTCCAGCGCCGGAGTGTCAATGGGGACAAAACCGAAGGACCGGAATGTTCCTTCGATTTTTGCTATCATATTCCGGCGTTCCAGTTCCTGGGGGGGCAGAAAATCCCGAAACCCCTTAAGAACCCTGGGTTCAATCAACGGCATTATGTACCCGCTGTGTGGGGAGCGCTACGGACATTCAGCCAATAATCATCGATTATCTCCACCAGTTCCGGGCTAAACCCAAGTTCCGACACGGTCCTGACTATACCCTGGGGAAGCTGTACCGCTGTTTGTATGGTTCCCGAAACGGAGACCCGGTATTTTTTAAAAAAGAGCTGGTAGCTTACGGCGGTTCCCTGCGCACGGACCGGAGCCCCTGCCGCCTCCAGATGTTCTGCCATCTTGCTGTTTAAATTAACCACCTGGATTCGCTTTCCCTCGGGGCTGCCGTCGGCGATGGTGGCGTACATATTATACCCCATGATCTTTGCCGTATCCGGGGTAACGTGGATCACCGTTTTGCTGTAATCGGTGTACTGGAACCGGAGCCGTTCCTGAAGTTCCAGAAAGCCCCCCAGCATCCGGACCAGTTCGTCCGGAGTATTTTTAAAATCCACGACAAAAAGTCCCACATTTTCCCGGTCCTTCATCTGCCCTATCTGGGAAAGGGTACAGCGGATAAAAAAATTAAGGGGTTCCGTCCGGCCTGCGGGGATAAAGCTAATGGAAAGATTTGCAATGGCATGAACATATTTCTGGAAAAACACCAGTTCCTGCTTGGAAAGGGAAGCCAAAAAGAGGGAGCGTTTAAAACCGAACTGAAAGGGAATACAGAGTATAACATAATCTTCGATTTTTAGGGAACAATGGCTTCGGTCTACCCCCAGCCTGGTAAGGGCGTACTGACTACACGCTATACTTTGTTCACTGTACCGGGCCAAATACTGGGCCGTCCCGGTCGGCACATTTGCCATACTAAACCTGCCTGTTTTTCCGTCCACGCACCTTGTTGCCGGTAAGGTTCGTATTTTTGACGCTTCGCTTATTTATTTTGGTGGATTTTTCGCTTTTTTTCAATATGTTAGACGCTTAAATATCCTCAAATCGTATGCCTTCCCCGGCGGGAATAAACTGCAGGGCCTTCCTGCCCAGAATTTGTCTTTCCCAGCAGGGGGGGAGCCCCGGCCTTAGGAGTTTTTCGGTCCGTAAGACCCCGATCATACCGGCACCGATCCGTTCCCCCGGGGCTATGTCCCGCAGGGCGTGGATTGAACGGTTGGTCCGGCCGTAATTTGCCCGTTCCGAGGGCGCCAGAGCTTTTACGCCGGTTCCCATGGTCCGGTCTACCAAGGGACCGAATTGCCCCCTTAATTCTTCAATAAGCGCCCCCGGATCCATTCCGGCGGCCCGGCGTATTTCCCCGGTCATTCGCCGAAAATCCCCCGGTTCCAGGGCCAGCAGATCATCCAGTCCCGGATCCTTCCTGGAAAGGCAAAAATGCTTTTCGATCACCGGCGCTCCCAGGGCCGCTGCCAAGACCGGAACCAGGATCGGGCCGACGGTATGGTCGCTGACCCCCACGGGGACGCCGAAGATCCCTTCCATGCTGGATAGTACCCGCAGATTGTATTCCTCCGGCGGGGCGGGATAGGCAGTAACGCAGTGGAGCAGGGTTATGGGGCAAAATTCCGGATCCTGGGGAGGGGCCGGAAAAATCTCCCGGATACGATACAATGCCTCTTCGATGGTTCCCAGCGTAGAAACGCCGGTGGAAAGGTACATGGGTACGCCCCAGGAAGCCGTTTCTTCCAGTAATGCGGTAAAATTCAGCTCCGGGGAAGCTATTTTTACCGCCCGGGGCCCTAACGTATGGAGAATCCCGGCGCTTTTCCGGCCAAAAGGGGTAGCCAGAAAGAGAAGCCCCCGTTCTTCCGCCCGGGCTTTTATGTCTTCATAAAAATCTATCCCCCGTTCCAGGCTTTTAAAGACCCCGTACAGGGGAATTTCCCCCCCGGGCAGGGTAACATTTCCCGTATGGGGATGTAAAATCTCGTCCGCATACACAATTTGACATTTTACGCAGTCCGCTCCGGATTCGGCGGCCGCGTCAACCAGTTCCAGGGCCTTTGCCCGGTCCCCCCCATGGGAGGTGCCGAGTTCGGCAATAATACAGATTTTTTTCTTTACGTTTTTCTGCATAGGGGTACTTTACTTTTTTTTTTCATGGAGGTATACTTATGGATAATAAGCTTGTTTATTCTTCAAATGAGGAGTTGTTATGAAAAGTCTAAAATGTGATATATGTCACAGGGATATCACTACCGCCATTAATCAACGGTCGTATTTTCATATGGCCGATAGGGACCTTTGCGAAGCCTGCCATGAGCAGCTTCAATCTTTGATAAAACCCGTGGTAAGAACCAAGCAGCCCTTTAACTATGAATGGTATGACAGGCTTATCCGGGATTCGGTTGAAAGAGCCGTTGCGAAGGGTAAATGGGAAGCTCGCTAACACAGAGGGAGGGGGCGGTCTTGTACCGGTAAGACCGGTTCCCGTTTTCCCGTGCTTCATATAGCCGGTGTAAGCTGTTTTTGAATTGAATATTTCATTAGACTTGTTCAATAACCCGGTTGGTTATTGAACAAGTCTTGTAAAGTGTTCTGCATTTTGCTGTTTTTAGCGGATTTGTTCGGAAACCTCAGTTTCCAAACAAATCCATTATAACATCCCCGGCAGTCGAAGAGGAAGGAGAAGGTATGTCCGGCCATAGTAAATGGGCGACGATTAAACATGCAAAGGGCGCCGCCGATGCCAAACGGGGGCAGATATTCACAAAACTGATTAAAGAAATTTCCATCGCGGCCCGGATGGGCGGAGGAAGCCCCGAATCAAACCCCCGGCTTCGTACGGCTATTTTAAAGGCCCGGGGGGCTAACATGCCCAAGGATAACATTGACCGGGCCATAAAAAAGGGAACCGGAGAACTGGAAGGGGTTAGCTACGAGGAATTAACCTATGAGGCCTATGCGGGTGGCGGCGTGGGGCTTCTTATCGAGGTCCTTACGGATAATAAAAACCGGGCCGCGGCGGATGTCCGGAATATCCTTACCAGAGGGGGCGGGGAGCTTGCCAAGGCCGGTTCCGTTACCCGGCTCTTTAAACGGCAGGGTATCATTACATTGGACGGGGAAAAATACACCGAAGACCAGGTAATGGAGGCGGTTTTGGAAGGGGGCGCCGAGGACGTCAGTTCCGAAGAGGGTATTATTGAAGTGAGTACCGCACCGGAAGATTTTGAGGCGGTGATGGAAGCCCTTGGTTCCAAGGGCTTTGAAACCCTTAGCGCCGAGGTAAGCATGGTGGCGGAATCGGAAATAACCCTGGATAACGATGCTACGGCCAAGGCCATGCGGATGATCGACAAATTAGAAGAAAACGATGATGTCCAGAATGTGTACCACAACATGGCGGTTCCCGAAGGATTCTCTTCCGAGTGACGGGGCCTGTGCCCGGACAGAATCCTCCGGGTCCCGGAAAGCGGCGTATTATAGGAATTGATCCGGGCCTTGCTTTTACCGGCTGGGGCATTGTGGACTATGAAAAAAGCCGCTTGCACTACCTGGCCCATGGGTGCATAGAAACAGGAACCGCTCAACCGCGGGCGGAGCGGCTTTTTTTTATTTACCGGCAGATCAATACGGTTCTGGATACCTATAACCCCACAGAAGCGGCCATGGAAACCCTGTATTTTGGCCAAAATGTTACCAGCGCCATCACCGTGGCCGAAGCCCGGGGGGTTCTTTCCCTGGCTATGGCGGAACGGAATCTTCCCCTGGCTGAATTTACCCCCCAGGCGATTAAGCAGGCGGTGGTAGGGGTCCGGCGGGCGGAGAAAGAACAGGTCCAGGAGATGGTCCGGATTATTCTGGGTCTGCCGGTGATTCCCCGGCCCGATCATGCCGCCGACGCCCTGGGGGTGGCCATGTGTCTTGCCCATACGCCCGGGTTTTAGTTTCTACAGATTTGACTGTGCCGGCAATAGTTCCATAGCCCCGATTTCCCGGATGCTTGTTGATAATTTGACATTTTATAACAATCCCGGTATATTCTAAGGTATGATTTTTCCCCTGGAAAACCTTATCGAATATGAAGGTAATATGTACGCGATAACCTCCGCCGCTTCCCGCAGGGCTTACCAGCTTTCTATGCTGCAGGATCCGGAGGTTAAAGAACACGAGGGTAAGGTAGTATCCCTGGCGGCCCAGCAGGTTTTTACCAAAGAAATTGAATTCCGTATTGAGGAAGGACCTTCAAGTTAGGGATCCCGGTAATCCGGCGCCGGTTTTTATTCTCCTTGGCCCCACCGCATCGGGAAAAACTGCCCTGCTGGAAGAGCTTTTTGATCCCGCCCTTTCCCCGGCGCCCGTGGAAATTATTTCCGCCGATTCAATGCAGGTATACCGGGGGATGGATATAGGAACCGCCAAACCCGATCCGGCCCTGCGGAACCGTATTCCCCACCACCTGATTGACATTCGGGATCCCAGCGAGCAGTTTAATGCGGGGGATTTTGTACGCCTGGCCCACAGGGCCTGCGGGGAAATACGCAGCCGTTCAAGGCTTCCGGTTATTTCCGGCGGTACGGGATTTTACCTGCGAAGCTTTATCTTCGGCTTAAGCCCCGCCCCCCCCTCCAACGGGGCTCTTCGAGGGGCCCTTAAAGAGGAACTTGCCCAAAAGGGACCGGGACCCCTTTTTGAAGAGCTAGGCCGCCGGGATCCGGAATCGGCCCGGCGGATCCACATCAATGATACCTACCGGCTCCTCCGGGCGCTGGAGGTATGCCGTTCCTCGGGTCTTCCCCTTAGTTCCTTTAGTCCCCCTGCTGCTCCGCGGTCCGGTTACCGCTTTTTAATTGTCGGCATACGCCGGCCCCGGAACGAACTGTACCGCCTGGTTGCGGCGCGCTGCGACGATATGTTCCGCCGGGGCCTTTACGGAGAGGTGCGGGGTCTTTTCCAGCGGGGCTACACTCCCCGGGATCCGGGACTTCGGGCCATAGGGTATAGGGAGTTTTTTATAGAAACCCAAAGCGGATACGAGATCAGCGGGGATATTCCGGGGGTAAAAAATCTGGTAGAACGGAACAGCCGGCATTATGTTAAACGGCAGGAAACTTTTTTTTCATCCATCCCCCAGGTGGTATGGGTTTCCGTAGCGACCGGGCGGAAGACCCTTGACCTTTTGCGGGGGCTGATTCATACTTTCGTCAATTCTGTAGCTTACAAGGAGATATGAAGTGCCCTGTGGAAGAAAACGCAAACTTAGAAAGATTGCCACCCACAAACGTAAGAAAAAACTTAGAAGAAATAGACACAAAAACAAATAATGGCCGGGCCGGAAGCATAAAGGGAAATTCCGGAAGCCCCGGGCGGGGTTTTCGGAACCTTTGGCCACATTGTACGGCCCGGTTGTGAACCCATACAGACTATTCGGGGCTGTCCGAAAAGCGTGAGAAAACTTGTTCGGGCAGCTTCTTTGTTCTCCGGTGATTTAAAGATGCCGGGGGATTCCGGTTGTACTTGTTTGTCAGATAGGTATGAGACTATTTCAAACCTCAACAAAAAAGACGCCCCTGGTTTTTCCCGGCGGGGCGCGTGTAGATTTTTCCCGCCCCCGGATCATGTCTATCGTTAATTGTACCCCCGATTCGTTTTACCCCCCCAGCAGGGCCCTTTCCCCTGAAGAGGCGGCGGAACGGGCCCTGGCTGCGGCAGAGGCGGGGGCGGATATTATCGACTTCGGCGCCGAATCAACCCGGCCCGGATCGGTGTACATAGACGGGGATGAAGAACTGCGGCGGCTTATACCGGCCCTGCGTTTGTTCCGCCGCCGGTCGGCCCTGCCGGTTTCGGTGGATACCCGTAAAGCTTTGGTGGCCCGGGCGGCCTTGGACGAAGGGGCCCAGATACTCAATGACATATCCGCCCTGGAAGACGATTCGGAATTGCCGGGACTTTGCGCCCGGTACGGCGCCGGGGTGGTGCTTATGCACGGGGCAAAGGAGGCCCGCGGGGCCGGAAGTCCCGGTTCCTGTGGCCCGGAGGATCTACGGGTATTTTTTCGTTCAGCGGTACGGCGGGCCCTGGATGCGGGCATAGGCCAAGATAAGATCATCCTTGATCCCGGCATAGGTTTTGGAAAATCAACCGGCGATAACCTGCGTGTCCTTGCTTGTCTTGCGGAAATAGGCTTTGAAGATTATCCTCTTCTTATAGGGTTTTCGCGCAAGCGGTTTATCCGGGACCTTACGGGCCGTTCAACGGAAGATGCCCTGCCGGGTACCCTGGTCGTGGGGGCCCTGGCAATCCTGGGGGGCGCGGATATCATTAGGGTCCACGACACCGCTCCGGCCTTGGATCTGGTAAAAATTATGGCAGGACTGCGGCAGGCAGCGGGAGAAAAAGCATGACCTGGTATCAAAGGATAGGAGAGCTATACAGCCAATTCCGCCCCGTACTGGATATAGCGCTTTTAGCCTTTCTGTTGTATAAGGCCTATGATCTTCTGGTTAAAACCCAGGCGGTACAACTGATTAAGGGGGCAGGTTTTCTTGCCCTAATCTACGGCATCGCCTATCTTTTTAAGCTTACCACCCTGCAGTGGCTTCTTGACATCCTAGCTCCCGGGCTTTTTGTGGTTATTGCCATTGTTTTTCAGCCGGAACTGCGAAAAATCATCATCCGCTTAGGACAGGGAGAACTGTTTAAGCTGGACAATAAACCCCGGCTCGGACAACTTGAAGCTGCGGTTACTGCCGCGGAGATCCTTTCCCAGCAGCGCCGGGGGGCCCTGGTGGTATTTCCCCGGAAGGTAAATATCCGGAATATTATTGATACCGGAACCCGGCTGAACGCCGAGCTTTCTTCCAGCCTGATTGTTACGATTTTTGCCTTTGACGGTCCCTTGCACGACGGCGCCCTGGTAATCTACGGGGGCCGTATTGCCGCCGCCGGGTGTCTGCTTCCCCTTTCGGAACAGCAGGATATACAAAAAAACTTTGGCACCCGCCATCGTGCCGCCCTGGGAATGTCGGAACAAAGCGATGCGGTGATCCTGGTGGTGTCCGAGGAAACCGGAGCCATATCCCTGGCCTACGAGTCAAAGCTGTTTTACGATCTTTCCCCTTTAGAAATCCAGCGGAAGCTAAAGGAACTTTTGGATAAAAAGGTCCGGGACGGCGGAGAAGAAAAAACAGACAAGGCCGTTCTGCTGCCGGCTGGAACTGCGGTTTTGGATGAATAGGGGTGCATACGCTATGGCATGGGATTATAAAAAAATTTTAACCCGGATTGCCAACAAGTGGCCCATGAAGGTGCTTTCTGTGGTGGCGGCCATATTTCTTTTTGTTTTTCACCGCATGGGGGATATGCAGGAACGATTTTTTTCTCTTCCCCTGCAGTTACATATCAACAGTAACTTAACCCCCGGTTCCCTGTATCCCCGGAACATTAGGGTAATCGTCCGGGGAGACGCCAACAGCGTGTATCTTATAACAGAAGAGGACTTTGATGTTTTTCTGGATCTTTCCCGGTATAGCGAACCGGGGACCTACAAGGCCCCGGTGCAGATACAAAAAAAGAACAGCTCTGCGGAAACCGAGGCCTTGGAAATACGGCTGGAACCCATGGAGGTGTCCCTGGAACTGGATACACGGGTAAGCAAGTACATTCCCCTGTCCCCGGATTTTGAAGGGTATCCGCAGCCGGGTTACGAGTTGGTTTCGTATACCGTAACTCCCAATCAGGTGGTGGTGGACGGGCCCGCAAGAGTTTTAACGGGGATATCCGAGCTTTTTACCGAGGCCGTTGATCTGCAGAATCGCAATGCGGATTTTTCGCTTTCCCTGCGAATTATGAATCCCAACCCCCTTCTGATCATCAGGGGAGAGGGTGCCGCTGAATTTAGGGGCTTTATCCGGGAACTTATCATTATCCGGAGTTTTGACGATCTGCCCGTAAGTCCGCAGGGCCTTGGCGAAGATCTGGAAGTGGTTTTACATCCTCCGGCCGTTTCGGTACGGATCCAGGGGGGGGATCAGGAAGAATTGAATTCTTTGGACAGTCAAAGCATTATCGTCACTGTTGATTGTTCCGCCCTTAAGGGGCCGGGAACCTATACGCTACCCTTAAGCGTTTCCGTTCCTTCAAACCTAAGCCTTGATCGTATGGAGCCGGAGACCGTGGAAGCGGTTCTTACTTTTCGGGATGAGGAGGAAGAAGAGTGATTGTGGGAATCGGCATAGATGCGGTTATGGTTTCCCGGCTTGAAAAGTGGGCCGCCGATCCCGCCATACTGGAACGGTTTTTTGATTCCCGGGAGATCAAAACCGTAAGGGACCGGGGAAAGGGAATGGTCCGTTCCCTGGCGGCCCGCTTTGCCGCCAAAGAGGCGTTTTGCAAGGCCCTGGGTACGGGCTTTACGGGAATTGCCCTGCGGGACATTATGGTGCTGAACCCCCAGGACCAGAGACCGGAATTGCAACTGGAGAGAACCGCCCTTAGGGCGGTGCAGGCCGCCGGAGCCGAGCGAGTTCATGTATCCCTTACCCACGAAGGCGACCTGGCCATAGCCCAGGTGGTGTTGGAGGCATAGATATGGATGGGGATATAAAAATTTCCTTTACGTCGAAAGAAGAGTATGTGTGCCCTGTTTGCGATACCAATTTTCACCGGGAAGAGCTGCTTACCGGCAGCGGCAGGTTAATTGCCGGAGCCATAACCGATGAATTGCACCGGCTTTACGAACCCTCAGCCAAATACGGGGTGATCTATCCGCTGGCATATCAAGCCACGGTCTGCCCTAACTGCTGGTTTGCTTCCATGGATAAGGATTTTCTTAATATCCCCGGCCAAACGAAGGACAAGGTTCAGAAAGACAGGAACAAACGTTTTGCCGCGGTAAAGCTTATCTTTCCATCCGCGGATTTTACCCAGCCCCGGGACCTTGTGGCCGGCGCCGCTTCCCTCTACCTGGTTCTTTGGTGTTATGATTATTATACCAAGGAATTTTCCCCCACCATTAAACAGGGTATTGCCGCCCTTAGGACCGGCTGGATGCTTGATAGGCTGAATGAAAAGTATCCCGGATTTCATTATGATTGGCTGGCGGTGCTTTTTAAAAAGAAATCCCAATTTTTGTACAACGAGGCGATACAAAAAGAACAGTCCGGAAAAGAAACCCTTTCCGGGATAAAGAATTTTGGTCCCGATACGGACAAAAACTATTCCTACGAGGGGGCCCTGTACCTTTCCGCGTTGCTTAAACTTAAGTACGGTCCCCGGGAAAACTCCCTGGCCCGGGCGGAATCACTGCAAAACGCCAAGCGGACTATTGCCAAGATGTTCGGCCTGGGTAAGTCTTCTAAAAGCAAACCCGGTCCCCTTTTAGAACATGCCCGGGAACTTTACGACAATATCAATAAAGAACTTAACGAAACCGATGAATGATCCGGCAGTCCCTGCAGCCGCGTCTTGGGATAGGCCGGGAATGCGGAACATACGGCTTGTGATAGCCTATGACGGAACGGATTTTTGCGGATGGCAACGGCAATCCGGCCCCGGGGCCGGCGGAGCCCGGACCGTTCAGGGGCTACTTGAAAGGGCCCTGAAAAAAATTCACCGGGGGCCGGTACATCTTACCGGTTCGGGGCGGACCGATTCGGGGGTCCATGCCGCAGGGCAGGCTGCAAACTTTTACACCGGCATACAACACATGGATGCACAGCGCTTTGTGCCCGCCCTGAACGGTCTTCTGCCCCGGGATCTGCGGGTAGTTTCTGCCGCCGCGGCGCCTACGTCCTTTCACGCGCGGTTTGACGCCCGATCCAGAACCTACCGGTATTTCTTTATTTGTGGGCGGCGGGCCCTTCCCTTTGAAAGCCGCTTTGCCCTCCAGCTAAGAAGGGCGCCGGATCTTGCACTGCTGAATGGGTATTGCCGTCTTCTTCGGGGGGAATTTGATTGTACGGTTTTTGCCTCGCCGGGAGATGCCAGTAAGTCCCGGCGCCGGTACATTTTTAACGCGTCGTTTTTTATGGAGGGGGAAAAACTTGTCTTTGAAATCCGAGCCAACGCATTTTTATGGAAGATGGTCCGTTCCCTGGCGGGGACCCTGCTTTTTTATGAGGAGAAAAAAACGGCCCCGGCGGATTTTGGCCGCCTTGCCATCTCGGGAAGGCGGGAGCTTGCCGGGCCGACTCTGCCGCCCCAGGGGCTGTTTTTGTGGAAGGTGGAGTACGCCCCGGTTTTCCGGGCACAATCCGGTTAAAACCGGCCCGGCGGCAGGGCGCTTCCCTCCGGGGGGCTTACTGTTTTTGGACGCTCATCTCCTGCATTTTTTTTAGGGTTTCCGGCGAAAGTACATGCTCCATTTTGCAGGCGTCCCGTTCAGCGGTTTGGGAACTTACCCCTACCACCCTGACAAGAAAATCCGTAAGAAAATGGTGGCGCCTTCGTATTTCAGAGGCCTTTTGCCTGCCCCGGTGGGTTAAGGATACCCCCTGGTAGCGTCCGTGTTCCAGCAATCCCTGTTCTTCCAGGGTTTTAAGCGCATTCAGTACGGAGGGTTTGGAAACCCCCAGCCGGGAGGCAATATCCGTTACACGAACCGCCCCGTCGTCGGAAAGGAAACTTACCATCTCAAGATAATCTTCCAAAGATTCAGTCATATCTATAAAGTATCCTAAAAATTCACCGTGATTGTCTAGCAGGTTATCCGAAAATCCGGTTTAATCGGCCCTTCGGGCCGGCAATTAGAAAAATAGAATTGTTCGGAAACTTCAGTTTTCCGAACAAATTCCGTTAAAAATCGCAATTTCGCAGCCCTAAGGCGAGAAAGTGCAAGACTAGTGAGACAACCAACCGGGTTGTCGAACAAGTCTAATGATTCATGCGCCGCTATACTGCGGCAGGGAATTGTACCCGTCGAAACTCCGGTTTGCGCTCTGCTCTGCAGGGCTCATTCGCTACGGGGCGTTCCGGTCTGTACGGATTCCGCCGATTCGGGGAACCCCTTGGGATACGCCGTAAAGCCGGACGGCGTTGTTCAGTGCTTCCCTAGAGCAGATTAACCGGATCCACATCCGTTTCGACATACACTCCGGAATCCCTGCTGCGTCCGTACTGTTCCAAGGCAAAGGCGGCGGCCCGGTGCAGAGGACCCATAAGGTTTCCCCGTAAAAGAATCTGCCGGCGGTAATTGCCGTTCTGGATACCGATGGGGCATTCCGCGGGGCCTAAGAGTTCCGCCCCCGGCGGAAGGGCCTGCCGTGCTAAAGATGCCAGCCGTTCAGCGGCCCTGCCGGCCCGCTCCTCCCTGCGGGACCGGATGGTAAAGCGGATAAGCCGTGAATAGGGGGGAAAGCCCAGGGCGGAACGCTGACGAAGTTCGTTTTCGTAAAAGCCCTCCAGATCCAGGGCGCAGGCCCGGTTGATAGCCGGATCCGCAGGGCGAAGGGTTTGGACTATTACCTTGCCGTCGGGAAAGTATCGTCCCGCCCGGCCCGCAACCTGGACCAGGAGAGAAAAGGTTCGTTCCGCGGCTCGGAAATCCGGCACATGCAGCCCCGTATCGGCAAAGATTACTCCCACCAGCCGCACTCCGGGGAAGTTAAGCCCCTTGGCGACCATTTGGGTTCCCAGCAGTATATCAATTCCCCCGGCCTTAAAAATAGCAAGCATTTCTTTAAGGCTTCCCTTTCTTCCGGTGGTGTCCGCATCGGCCCTGCGGACCCGCAGGTCCGGAAAGGTTTGTTGAACTTCTTCTTCGATAAATTCGGTGCCGAAACCGGTAAAGCCCGCTTCCAGGGAGCCGCACTGGGGGCAGGAAAGGGGAGGGGAGTTCTCGTATCCGCAGTAATGGCACACCACCCTGTGGCGGCTCTTGTGGTAGGTAAGGGAAACGGAACAGCGTTTGCAGTTCAATTCAAAGCCGCAGTTGCGGCAATGATAAAAATAGGCAAAACCCCGGCGGTTAAGAAAGAGGATGGTTTGCCTGCCCATCCGGGCGGTAAGCCGGATCTCTTCTTTTAGTTCCCGGCTTAGGCACCCTTCGGTTTTTTCAAGGCTCACGGGGATAATCTCCGGCGGTTTCCCCCCCGCCAGGCGGGCGCTTAAATTAAAGCGCTTAATGGAACCTTCCTGCATAAGTTTCCAGGCTTCCGCTGAAGGGGTGGCGGAACCCAGCAGCAGCAGGGCCCCCTCGCGGGCGCAGCGGTGCATGGCGATCTGCCGGGCATGGTACCGGGGGGTACTTCCTGATTTATAGGAACCATCCTGTTCTTCATCGATGATAATAAGCCCCAGGTTCCGTACCGGGGCAAAGATCGCGCTTCGAGGCCCTGCGACAATTGAAACCTCTCCCCGCCGTATCCGCATCCATTCGGTAAGCCGCTCGCTGCCGGTCATGCCCGAATGGAGGGTTGTGGCCGCGGAGCCGAAACGCCGGCCGATAAGTTCCGCGGTCTGGTGGGTAAGGGAGATTTCCGGCACCAAAAAAATAACGGATCTTCCGTCCCGGATCATCCGATCCGCCAGATGCAGATACACTTCGGTCTTTCCGGATCCGGTGATGCCGTACAGATAGGACATTACGGCCCCGGACCCGCCGGCATGTTTCGTGTTCCCGCCGGGTACGTTTTCGGGATCTTTCTTTTTACGGGCCGCGGCGGCCTCTTTCAGAAGGCCCTCCAGGGCCCGCTGCTGTTCCGCCGACAGCGTAAGATTTTCAGGTTCTTCATCGGAAAAGACGGAATAATTCCCCGTCCTTCTTCCGGCGGGGATCATGGCCGCCAGGGCCTCTCCGGGGCCGCAAAAATAATAGGAGGCCATCCACCGGGCAAGGCTGATGTCGGCGGCATCAAAAACCGGTTCTTCGTCCACCACCCTGCGGACCCGTTTTAGTTTTTCTTTTTCCAAACCCGGGGGGATGCTTTGGAGTTCCCCCACCACATAGCCTAGGTTTTCCCGTCTGCCAAAGGGAAGGATAACCCGTTTGCCGGTACAGGCCTTTCCTTCTTCGTCCGGCAGGTATGTGTAGGCCGAGGGTAGGGGAACATTAAAAATAACCTCCAGACAGGTCACGGGGATTTCGCCTTCTTCGTATTCATAGGGGTATATTCGCCATCTCCGCGGCATACCGGCGGTTAAGTTCGCAGAGTTTTGCCCGGAGGGTTTTTAGATCCTCCCAGACCGGGGTTTTAAGGCTTTGATCCCTAAGCAGGGCGCTCGGATGAAATGTCGGAAGCAAAGGTATTTCCGTCTTCCCGCTCATGAACAGGGGGCCGGAAAATACCGTAAAAAGACCCCGAAGCCGGGTGATTCCTTCGGTGTTGTCCAGCAGGGTTTTTGCGGCGGTGTTTCCCAGGGCCAGGATTACCGTGGGTTTAAGAATTGTGATCTGTCGTGCAAGAAAGGGAACGCATGCAATAATTTCATCGGGCTGGGGATTACGGTTTCCCGGAGGCCGGCACTTGACCACATTTGCGATATAACAATTCCGTGTCCGGGAAAGGCCGATTTTTCCCCTGGAATCCAGCATACGGTCCAAAAGCTGGCCCGCCCGGCCTACAAAGGGCCTTCCCGTGGCGTCTTCATCCGCCCCGGGGCCTTCCCCAATAACCATCACCAGGGGACGGGGCACCCCCTCGCCGGGCACCGTATTGGTCCGAGTTTTGCAGAGTCCGCAGCGGGTGCAATGGCCTATGTCCTCCGCCACCTTTTCAAGGCTGTCCTCATCCTCCGCCGGAACAGCGTTTTCCGGGGCGGTGTCCGCCGTGGCGGCACTCTCCGGGGCCCCAGGAGTTTTTTCCCCGGATTCGGAGAAAAAAGCTCCGGAGGTCCCGGTTGGGGGATCGCCGGTACATTCATAGGGTTCCCTGTGTTTCCGGTATCCGCCGTCCAGGTAATCGTCCGTTAGATCCAGAAAAAGGGCCGCCGTGGTTTTTTCTTCTTTTGTCACATCTCCATTGAAACCCGGTAGGGCGGAAGAAGACAAGGGGTACGGAACATGAAAGGGCCGCCGAAGCCCGCTGTTCTTTAGGTGTTCCACCGGGGATCCAGGCAGTTCCCCGGTAAGAAGGGCCGTATGTGCCAGGGACTGGTTCCGGTCAGCGGAGCCAGCGCTGCCAAATCCCCCTGGCCAAAGTAGGGTGCCGGCAGCCTAAGGCTGCGGAATTCATGGCGTATTCCCGAACCGCGGATCAGCGCGGCGCTACGCCTAAGCCGTTCACCGGCCGGCGTTTTGTTCCCCTCCGGATCCGCCGCCCCTGGGGAGTTGCCGTCCTCCGGGCGGGGGAGCAGCTCGCCGTACCGTTCCGGGGCAAGTTTTAGATCCAGGGCGATATAGTCGGGTTTTGTTTTTTCCGATGCAAAGAGCTTCTCCAACGCTTGCGGCAGCATGCCGTTGGTATCCAGCTTTACCTTAAGGCCCGCGGCCCGGATCCGGCCCGTTAGTTCCGGCAGTTCCGGAACCAGGGTAGGTTCACCGCCGGATAAAACAACTCCCCCCAGCACCCTGCGGCGCTTTTCAAGACGCCCCAGGGCTTCTTCCAGGGGGATAAAACCGGCGCTTGGGGTCTTGCCGGTAACCAGTTCTCCGTTATGACACCAGGGACAACGGAGATTGCAGCCGGGGAAGAATATGACCGCCGAAACAAGACCAGGATAATCGATAAGACTGGTCTTGCGGAGGATTACCCCGGTGGCCAACTATACCGCAACCGGCTGCCGAACCGTTACGGGCAGCCGGGCGATGGTCTCCGCGTTCCGGGCACGGCCCAGTTCCTCTCCGGTAGACGAAAGCAGGATCGCCGTGGGGGTAGATAAGACGTTACGCCGCCTGGCTTCTGCCAGTCCTTCGTCGGTGTCGGCGTCGTACAGTTCCAGGGGAATCCCCAGCTGCCCCGCCGCGGCCTTGGCGGAAGGGCAGTTGGGGCAGGCAGGCCGGACAAAGAGGAGCACCCGGTTTTCCCCGGCATGTCCGGTCTCAACGGCGGCCCCGGCTTGCGCCGCCGTTTCTCCCTGGGGCCTGCAGGCAACCAGCAGAGACGGGTCGGATTTAAACATCACCCGTTCTCCGTATTCTTCCCGCTTTCCCCTGTTCCAGTTCCGTACAGACCGGTAGTACCCGACAATGCGGCTGTACACCTCCGCCGGCGTTCCCTTTACGCTGGAAAGGGCCTCCCTCGCCGCGGCAAGCTCGTTTTCAATAACCTCAAGGTTCCTCATCTAATGCTCCTTTGTATAGATATGGTTGTTAAAAAAAATTGTTTCATTGGTAGTTTTGCCGCCGGTGCTACACCGCCAGCAGCGCCTCCCGTTCCTGTTCCAGGGCGGCGATCTTTCGGCGAAGCCGTTCTTCCTCTTCTTTTTTACAATGGGGACAAAAAAACTGCTCGCCCTTTAGGTACCCGTGGACAGGGCATACGGAAAAGGTGGGCGAAACAGTAAAGTAGGGTATCCGGTAATTGCATGTTACGGCCTTAACCAGATCCCGGCAGGTTCGCCAGTCTTCTATGGCTTCTCCCACAAAGGCATGAAACACCGTTCCGCCGGTATAGGCGGTTTGAAGCGCCTCTTGAAGATCCAGGGCATCAAAGATATCGTCGGTTTCCATCACCGGAAGCTGGGTTGAATTGGTATAGTAGGGTTCCGTGGTTCCCGACGCAATAATTTCGGGAAAGCGCTGCTTGTCGTGTTTTGCCAGGCGGTAACTGGTGGATTCCGCCGGGGTCGCTTCCAGATTAAACAGTTCTCCCGTTTCTTCCTGGAAGTCCGAAAGCTTTTGCCGCATAAAGTTCAGCACCACAAGGGCAAAGTCCTTTCCTGCCGGATCCGCAATGGTGACGTTCCGTCCAAAAAAATTAAGGATGCATTCGTTCATTCCCACCAGTCCTATGGTATTAAAATGATTATCCAGGGTTCGCAGGTAACGCCTGGTATAGGGGAACAGTCCTGTCTCCAGAAGCCTGGTCACCACTTTCCGCTTGATCTTTAAGCTTTCTTTGGCCAGGATCATTAAATTCTCCAGGCGGAAAAAAAAGTCCTCCCTGTTTTTTGCCAGGTACCCGATCCGGGGAAGATTGATCGTTACCACCCCGATGGAACCGGTAAGTTCGTCGGAACCAAAAAGCCCGCCTCCCCGTTTGCGGAGTTCCCGCTTGTCTAACTGAAGCCGGCAGCACATGGAACGGACATCGCCGGGGTTAAGGTCCGAATTAACAAAATTCTGGAAATAGGGAGTACCGTAGCGTCCGGTCATTTCAAAGAGAAGCCGGGCATTGTTGCTTTCCCAGTCAAAGTCCGCGGTAATATTGTAGGTGGGAATGGGATATTGGAAACCCCGGCCCGCGGCGTCCCCCTCCAGCATAAGCTCGATAAAAATGCGGTTTACCCGGTCCATTTC